>CAYJUX010000079.1:1658-2779 GCA_964373475.1 uncultured Candidatus Saccharibacteria bacterium | reverse complement strand
GGAGATCCAGGAGAAATACGGCGAGGGCGCCATCATGAAACTCGGAGACGCGAGGAAGGTTGACGTGGATGTCATCCCTACGGGCTCGCTCGCCTTGGATATGGCCCTCGGCGTCGGCGGGGTGCCGCGGGGTAGGGTGATAGAGATATTCGGGCCGGAATCATCGGGGAAGACCACGCTTGCCCTCCATATTGTTGCCGAGGCCCAGAAAAAGGGTGGCCTGGCCGCGTATGTGGATGCGGAGCATGCCCTGGACCCGGATTATGCCAAGCGGCTCGGCGTGAAGATAAACGATCTTTTGATATCCCAGCCGGATACCGGCGAGCAGGCCCTGGAGATCGTGGACTCGCTCGTCCGCTCCGGCGCGGTGGATGTGATCGTCGTGGATTCGGTGGCCGCGCTCACGCCGCAGGCCGAAATTGAGGGCGAGATGGGCCAGCAGCATATTGGATTACAGGCCCGCCTCATGTCGCACGCGCTCCGGAAAATAAGCGCCGTGACCGCCAAGACCAATACGGTCATTATTTTCATCAATCAGATCCGGATGCAAATAGGCATCATGTTCGGCAACCCCGAAACCACGCCCGGCGGCAAGGCGCTGAAATTCTACGCCTCCGTCCGCATTGATGTACGGCGGGCCGCCCAGATAAAAAAGGGTGATGACATTGTCGGCAACCGCGTCAACGCCAAGATCGTGAAAAACAAGGTGGCGCCGCCGTTCCGCCGGGCGGAGTTTGATATTTTTTATAATGAAGGCATTTCCAAGGACGCTGAACTGCTCACTCTCGGCGAGAAATACGGGGTGGTCAGGAAAGCCGGCGCGTCATTCACCTATGAGGGCACGCGCCTCGGCCAGGGTTTTGATAACGCGCGGCTGTTCTTAAAATCCAATCCCAAAGTAGGGGAGGAGATATCAAGGAAGATAAGGGAAGCGGCCGCGAAGCCGGCGGGGGAGTGACAGTTTAATGAGTTAAATGAGGATCGCGCCGGCCCTCGGGCCGGCGCGGATTTGCGATTTAAAAAAAGAGCCGCCAGGGCATCACGTCCGGTCTCTCGATGGGTCCGGTATAGGGGTGTCTAATCCCCACGCGATACTCCTGGCGGCAGGCGCACGTCCGCGG
>CAYJUX010000079.1:0-1648 GCA_964373475.1 uncultured Candidatus Saccharibacteria bacterium | reverse complement strand
TGGGCCGTTCTTTGGAGGGAGTACCCAAGGTCGGGTGCCGCCACGGCAGTCGTACGCCCGCCGCGTCACGCCGGGATAGTTCTGGTGAACAGTCGCGGCTGTTATCCAATCGCGACCCCCTCTGTCAGCCTCGTGCGCGTCCCTATCTTAATCTTAATGCAGCGTATATGGCAACAGCCCAAGTTGCCGCGAGCGCTTGATGGCTTTGGCGAATTCCCGCTGATGCGAGGCGCAGAGGTGGGAACGCCGCCGCGGCATTATTTTCATGTTCGCGGATATAAAACGACGGAGCGTTTCGGGGTCCTTATAATCAATGACCTTGCGGCTTGATGTGCAAAAGAAGCATTGCTTCTGGTCCATAGTTTTACAAATTACTGATCAGTACAGATATACGGATCGGTATATCCGTAGATATCCGTAATCCGTAAAGATTTAGAATGGTATCTCCTCCGGTTTGATCTCCTCTTCCTCGCCGGGGTAGGGGACGGTCTCAATGGGTTCCGGGGCGGCCGGCGGGGCGGTCTCGCCCGCGCCTGCTGCGGCGCGTTCTCCCGCGGGCCGCGGGCCCAACTGCATGGTCTCGGCGACTATTTCCGTGCGGTAGCGTTTCTGGCCGTCTTGACCTTGCCACGAACGGGTCTGGATGCGCCCCTCAATGAAAACGAGCGACCCCTTTTTCAAATATTGATTGGCTATTTCGGCCAGCCGCCCCCAGGCGACGACATTATGGAACTCGGCTGAGCGCTGCTGCTGGCCGGAGTTATCCTTCCATACGCGGTTGGTCGCGATGCCGAAGGAGCACACGTTCTGCCCGGTGGGCGTGGTGCGGAATTCCGGATCGCGGGTGACATTGCCGAGGACAAAGGCTTTATTGAAGTTCATAGGTTTTACCGATTACTGATTGTTACGGATATACGGATCTGTATATCAGTATTGATCCGTAATCTGTAAAATTATTTGCCCAGTATTTCCTCCAACCGTTTATCCAGCTCTTCGTTTTTTGTCCGGTCCTCCTCTTTGGGCAAGGCGGGTTCAAAGGGCTTCACTTCCCCCAGCTGCGCTTCGGGCTGGGTGTGGTCGCTACGGGCCGGCCCGCCGGACGGACCTGCCTGACCGGTAGGCAGACGGCTCGGCCGCGGGCGGAACTCGCGCACCGGATGCTTGATCTCTTCGGAGATCATATAGCGGATGATGCCGGGCTCGGCCTTTACGCGCTTCTCAATATCCCCAATGCGCTCGGGGGCCACGCTAAATGTAGTCCAGCCGAAATAGGCGCTCTTGAGTTTTTTGATGGGGTAGGTGAGTTTGCGTTTCTTCGGCTCCTCTATCTTTCCGATAAGCCCATGGGCGTCCTGTACAAAGCCGGTGATCTTCCCGGCTTCGCCAAATACCCCCTCCTCCGGGACATCGGGGTTTATCAGGTACGCTATTTCGTAGCTTTTGATGGCGGTTTCCATGAGAATCGCCCACAAACTCTAGCAAACCCGTAGTTACGCCGCAACGTTGACATTAATAAAAAAGTACAGTATAGTGCTATCCGGATAGCAAAGGCACCTTGACCCCTCAAGTGCAACACTCACGGGGGAACGTCTGAATACGAAGACCTTTGAATACTTCAATCGGCATCCGGTAGCCAAGGCACTTCCTT
>CAYJUX010000078.1:0-2791 GCA_964373475.1 uncultured Candidatus Saccharibacteria bacterium | reverse complement strand
TAGCAAAAAAGAGCGATACCGTCAAGCTCGCTCTGCTTCAGCAGGTTGGATCGCCGTGGGCTTTATCGCTTGAGCCGAAAGGCGCTCCAGGCAAGGTAGCCCGCAATAACGAGCGCCGCCCAGCTTAGCCAGAGCGGTACCGTCCAGCCGCCGATCTGGGCGCTCCAGCCGTAGGCGATGCGCAGGGCGTGGAGTACGGCGATGAGGAGGAAGATGACGCCAGAAACCGTGACGTATATGTTCCGATCCATCATGGTTCCATGGTAACACGGTCGGCATATCCTCCAACAGTTGTTCAATTCATCTTAACACGATCGTGAGTGAATTGTTTAGATGAATTGCGTAAAAAGAAAAACCCCACGGACTCTGATGTCCGTGGGAAGCGACCTGCTTCGGTCAAGACTACTCGCACTCCGGCACGAACCCCTGCGGCGTTCTCACGTATTTGCCGGTGGGTTTGCAGGGCGAAGTGGACGGGGGCGGTGGAGGCGGCGGGGGCGCGTAGGCCGGAGCCGGATGCGCCGCAGGCGCGGGAGCGCCCGGAACCTGATGCCCGGCGGCATACATGCAACTGAG
The DNA here is from genome assembly GCA_964373475.1 of uncultured Candidatus Saccharibacteria bacterium. GTDB lineage: Bacteria > Patescibacteriota > Minisyncoccia > Sungbacterales > SURF-37 > JACQMJ01. The sequence goes on along the minus strand of CAYJUX010000078.1, from coordinate 2,215 downwards.
GTACTCGGCATCCCAGCGGTATTGGATGCGCGCCGCATCGGCTTGCGCCTGAGCGGTGCCGCCGCCGATACCCGTTGCGGCTCCGGCTCCGCCGCCGATAGCGGCACCGAGCCCGGCTCCGCGGCCGCCGCTGGCAGCTCCGCCAATGGCCGCCCCCAGTGCCGCGCCGAGGAGCGTCCCAAACACTGCGCTGGCGGCCTGAGATTGCTGGACCTGGGCCGGATCGCCCGCACGGGCGGTGGCTGTGGCTCGGCAGTTGGCATCATCCTGATAGAACTGCGTCGGGGTTTTGCCGGTGCCGATGAAGGCCGGCCGGGTCGGTCCGGGCGGGCCAAAGGTGGCGCAACCGGCAAGTACCGCCGTCGCGAGCACGAGTGCTACTCCCTGGAAAACTCGCTTTCTAAATACCAAGGTTCACCCCTCCCCTCTGGTCTGGTGAGCACGATCGGGACTGTCTGTCTCTAGCATACGGGGCAGCCACAGATGGTCAACTGGGCTATGCACCGTTCATTCCCTAGCGCGGCGCCTCGATTACGCGCAGGCGGTAGATGACGCCGGCCTTATCATCGGAGATATAGGCCACGCCGCCGGGTTCAACGAGAATATCAACCGGCCGGCCGAGCGCACCTTGCGGAGTCAACCACCCGGTGATGAAGTCCTCCACGCCTTCGTAGTTCCCTTGGGCATCAAATTTATGGCGCACCACCTTGTAGCCGGTGGGTTGCGAGCGGTTCCAGGAGCCGTGATAAGCCACGAGGAGGTCATGCCAGTAGTCCTCGGGCCATGCCGAGTCCGGCGGGATGAAAGCCAGGCCCAGCGGGGCGGAGTGCGCCGGAATATCAATGGCCGAGGCGCGCTCGAAGGGTTCCATGCAGGGATTTCGAATATAGGCATTCTTATCAAAGTCGCTGTCGTGAATATTTTTCCCGTAGCAGTTCGGCCAGCCGTAATTTACCCCCTCCTGGATGATGTTTATCTCATCCGGCGGCAGGTCATCGCCCAGCCAATCGCGGCCCATATCCGTAGCCCACATTTTTTTCTGGATGTAGTCCCAGGTGAAGAACACTGAATTCCGGAGACCGCGGCCGAAAAGCTCGCTTTTTTTGGTTTCGGGGTCAACGCGGAGAATAGCCGCCCGCCGTTCATCTTCCTCGCGGCAGACATTGCAGGAGGAGCCGATGGAAATATAAAGCTTGCCGTCCGGCCCAAAGCCAATGCTCCGCGTAAAGTGGCCGCCGCCCGCGTCCGGAAGGGCCAGCACGGTCTCGCCCGCATCATCAGAGTAGGTCGCCACCCGCCATAACCGGTTCTCCTCGGCGATATAGAGTATCACGCCCCGTTCGGGGTCAAGGGCAAGCCCATGCGGACGGTTGAGCCCGCGAAATACATCTTCCTGCTGGCGCACCTGTCCGGTCTCCCGGTCAAGCTCCAGGAGCGTTACCGCGCCTTTGGACGCGCGGCTGACCCAGAAGTTCCCGAAACTATCACGCCGTATGACCCGGGCGCCGGGGAGATTTTTAGCGAAAATGGAGATACGGAATCCGGGCGGAAGCGTTAACGGTATGTTCGTCTCGTTGATCGCCTCGGGCGGTACGGAATCATCAGGCAGGAATTTCGTTATGTCTCCGGCCGGCTTGCCAAAGGGCGCCCGGGCCGCTGGCAGATAGCGGCGCGCGGCAGCGAGGCCGCCGATAAGGACGGCGGCGATGATAACGATAAATAGGGCGCGGCGGGCAGGCATTAGCGGAGCACGAGGGCAATAAATATGAACGCGTTCAGGCCGTTGGCGAAGAGGCAATAGGAGCAGTAATTTTTTAACACGAATATTTGGATGGCCGTGAGCGCGGTAGAAAAGATGAAAGCCACGGCGGCAATGATCATTGCAAAGCCGAGGGGTTCAATGACAGCACCCTTGAAGGTCAGTGCGCTCCCCTGCTTCGCCAGCGCCAATGCGAGGAGCAGGAGCGCGTAATAACCCAGGCCGAGGAATTCATTCCGGAAGCCGAGGAGCGAGCCATAGCGGCTGTCAAGCACTTGCTGGCAATTTTCCCCGATGGGGCAGATGAGGGGCGTTCCCGGCCGGCCATAGCGCTTCCAAAGAAGATAGCCGGTATCAAGAAAGCCGAGGAGGGCGGCAATGGCAACGGCAATGGTCATTCCCCTATCGTATATCAGGGACTGTCCCCACTCTATAGATACCCACGGCCTGAGATCG
>CAYJUX010000077.1:0-2824 GCA_964373475.1 uncultured Candidatus Saccharibacteria bacterium | reverse complement strand
CACGTCGCCTCCGAGGTCGCCCTGTGGGCCGCCCGGCTGCCCGACCACAAGGCCGCAGTGATTACCGGGAATCAGTTTGCTTACGCGGCAAGTTCTGACTGGCCCGAAACCATTCCGAACATGCTCTTGGTAGTCTTTGATTTCCCGCAACGAGATGGGACTGTGCGGAGTTTATGCGGCAGTTTTCTTTTGGGCCATGAGAAAGGCGTATTCGGATAGGAGAAGCGGTTTGCCAGCGCGGCAATAATGAAGGAGCGAAGCGAGAAGAAATGAAGGGAATGGGATTTTCCGGAGATGGCAAGTCTGGGCGATCGAGATGAGGATGGCGTAGGCATGGGCGCCTCTTGGGGACATGCTGCCACCGGAGATCTTCCGCTTGAGGACACCTTTGCGAATGATGTACTCGCCGTAGTTATTATGGGTGGGGCAACCGGGCAGCAGCACAAACGTCAGGATGCGGCCACGCAGGCGTTGGACAGAGGCGATGATTTTCTCGAGGATGGGATTCGGGTTTTTCCAGGCCAGGAGTTCATCGAGGCGGGCTTCAAGGCGTGCATAAGAGCGGAGCAAGGCCTCTCGATCGATCTGGGCGGCGCGCTGCTGCAGCCGCTCGCCGTCGCGCAGGATACGTTTGAGCAACACATAGAAACGGAGAATGGAGCGGGCATTGGGATTGTCCTGCACCAATCGGCGGATTTTACGAAACACGTGGGCCATGCACGTCTGCCGGAACAGACAGTCCACGGCGTTATAAGCGCCCCAAGCGTCGGTGATGAGCACGCCCGCGAAAACAGAACCAAGAATGTGGAGGACGACGGGCGAACCACGACTGCGCGCGGCGTAATAGTAGGCCGACGTTTCATTGGCAAAGGCCCATAACCACCAGGTGATTCCGCGGACGCGCCATCCGGTTTCATCGGCCCAAACTTGGAATCCTTTGCGGACATCACCAAGAATTTCGTCGGCCACGGGAGCCAGGATTGCGGCAACCCGGATCAGGAGCTTGGAAATTCCGGAGGTGGAGATGTCCATCCGCATGAAGCGCGTCAGATAGGTCTGGATGTTGGGGAGCGACAGCGCCACCACGGTCCAAAGATAGACGATGCGGACGGTGGCGTGGATTCCGATGTCGGATCCTGGCAGCGCGAGTTGCGATTTGGCCGAGACGATCTTCCGGCAGGCTGGGCACCACTTCCGTTCGGAGGTTTCCTCCGTCACGACAGTCTTTTCGGCGGGCGGCTCGATATCCTCAACGATCCGCGTATTCACATCCACAGGTGCCTGAGCGGCTAAATCGGTTTCACAAACCGGACATTGTTCCAGCGGGTTATCGACAAAACGGTCCGGTTCAAGATTCGGCTTGGTTCGATTGCCCGAACCCGGGCGGCGGCCGCCAAGTTTGCGTTTCCGCCGCGGCTTGTCTGGGTCTCGGCCGTTTCCCTTATCCCATTCGGGTTTTTTGCTGGAGGGCTGGTTGACGGTTTCGTTGACGCGCTGTTGGCCGAGCTTGGCCAGTTCCGTCTTCAGGGCCTCGACCTCGGCGCGGAGCGCGACGGCGTCGGTGGCCAACTGCCCGGCTATCGTCTTGGCGCGGAGCGTCAGGTTCGACGCGCGCACCTCTTTGAGGAAAGGCGTCAGCGTGGCGGAGGTGTAGGCCCTCATCCAGCAAGCCCTTTGAGCCGGCGGCGGAAGCCTGGCGCCAGTGCGATGGCGATCATGCTGGCACTCACAACGCGGTCAGTAAACGCCGGAAGCGCTTGTCGAGGGGATACCCCAACACTTGCTTGAGCGAACGGTTCGGCCGGTTAGTCATGTCGGCTTTCCCGCGGCCCGTGGTCAGGCCCAGCACGATCCAGTTCGCCGCCAGGTAGCAGGTTCCCCGCGACCGCTGCGGGTCGATGAAAGTTTCCAGGTAATAGACCGGATGCCCATAAACGCGTTGCCAGTCGCGGGCAACCAGCGCCGTCATCCGGCCCAGAATGTGCGACGCCAGGCACTTCACCTGGACCCAAGGCAATATCAGAAACCGGCTGTTATAGGCGATGAACCGGATGTTGCGCCGGCGCTCTTCCGCGCTCCAGTCAATATACCGGTCCCGCGGCCCTAAATGCCGCGCCGCCGAACTCCATGTCAGACACGCCACCGGCCGATCCCCGGCAAACACCATGTACTTGAGTTGCTCCCCAACCGGTTGCGTATAGGCCAGGTAGTGATGATGTTCGAGCAGCGCATTGACTAAGGACTCTTCCGGCGTCCGCCGCACCATGCGAAACTCCAAGGGCCCCAGATCCGCGAGACTGCCCGTTATGAGTGTGGCATCGATTTGCGGACATTGCGGACGCCGGCGCACTGCCAGCGGGTTCAGCGGTCTCCGCCTCACGGGCGGCAGCACAATGTGGCCCGCCCGGTCCAGCGCCAGCATCAAACCCCGGCATATCATGTCGCACGCCGCGCCATTGGGTTGAACCCAGTTCCAGACTTCGCATAGCTGCCGCGACAGTTTGCGCCGGCTCGACGTTGCGTTCTCCTCGATCAGCGCCCGGATCATTACCAAATCCGATTCTCGAATCACCCGGCTGCGGTATTTCAGCACCACGTCCATGATTCGCTACGCTAACGATTTTACGGACGGAACGCAAGTCCTTTCTCAAAGCCTTCTTCAAAATTCATGACTTCTGCAATTTATCTAACCCGCGATCGGTTAGAAGCGCATGTGCGGATTGGTTTCGCGCCAGTCAGAACTTACAAAATGTTCATGGAAGCAAAACTCCCCTCCTTCGAAAGGAGGGGAGTCTCACAGTCCTACGCGCGAAGTCCAATTTCT
>CAYJUX010000076.1:0-2876 GCA_964373475.1 uncultured Candidatus Saccharibacteria bacterium | reverse complement strand
TTCATGTCGAACTATCAGAGCCTCGAGGGCGGCGAGCACCCCTCACGCTATATCCGGCGGGACGATCCCGCGTTCCCCTGCACGGTGCTCGATGCGCGCTACCAGGCGGCCTGCTATTTGAACCAGGCACAATTCTTCGTGACCGGCGATATTCTGGGGAACATTACGCTCTGCCAGACGTTCCCGGCGGAGTTCCGCGAGCGCTGCCTTCTGGAAATGGCCAAGCACCAGACCCAGCGGGGGAGCGATGTCGCGGCCATGCATGCCGCCTGCAATGTCGTTCCGCCCTCCTCCCGCCAGCTCTGCATTGAGAGCATCATCGTGAATCTCCACGGCAAGTCGAACCGCGACGTTCAAGATATGTCCGCGCTCTGCCGGGTCGCCGAGCCCGAGCACAAACGCGGCTGCTACGAACGGATGCGGAGCGTGCTCGGCAATCAGCTGGGGGATGCAGCCGGCCGCCGCGCCGCCTGTGCTATGATTACCGAGCAGACCTATGCCGAATGGTGCTATGAAAACTAGCCGCCGATTAAAGCCAGTTGCCGTCTTCGACATTGACGGCACGGTGTTCCGCTCCTCGCTCCTCGTGGAGCTCATTGAGGCCCTGATCGCCGCGGGCATTTTCCCCAAGCAGGTGAGAGCGCACTACGCTGAGGCCTGGAAGCGCTGGCAGGCGCGGGCCGGCTCGGCCAGGACTGGATTTTCCTATTATGAATTCATCACGGATGTCGTCTTCGCCTACCGGAAGCATCTTGCGGGCGTGCGGCGCGCCGACCTTTGGCGCGTGGCCGAAAAAGTCGTATCTTTCCACAAGATCCGACTTTACCGCTATACGCGCGATCTCATTAAGAAACTGAAGCGAACGCATTTTCTCCTCGCCGTCTCCCATTCGCCCTACGAAGTGGTGGCGCCTTTCGCCAAATCCATCGGTTTTAATAAGGTCTACGCGCAGGTCTACGAGGTGGATAGAAGCGTGCGCTTTACCGGCCGCGTGCTCTACGAGGACACCATTATGAATAAGGGCAAGGTTTTGCGGCGCGCGCTGAAAAAGGAGCGCATCACCCTCGATCATTCCGTCGGGGTAGGGGATACGGAGTCGGACATCCCGTTTTTGAAACTCGTTTCGCAGCCCATCGCCTTCAACCCGTCAAAAAAGCTCTACGACTACGCGCGAAAGCACGGCTGGGAAGTGGTCGTGGAGCGCAAGGATGTGATTTATAAGTTATGAGGTCGCAAAGGATGGCAAAGGGAACAAAAGGAACAGAGGCGTCCCGGCAGACGGTATCGCTCCGCTTCAGGAAGGTGAACCGTGATATATTTTTTGCCATCAAGAGGGGTAGAAAACGCATTGAGACGCGCGCCGCCACCGTGAAGTATAGAAATATCCGCGCCGATGATACGATTAACTTTATTTGCGGACGTGCGCGTTTTCAGAAACATGTGAAAAAAATATCCCATTTCCCATCCATCTCGGCACTGCTTCGGCGCTATCGCCCCGAGGAAATAAGTCCTCGCATTCGTTCAGCGCGGGAGTTACAAGCCCGGTATGCCAGTTTCCCAAGGTATACGGAGAAGATAAGGCGTCATGGCCTTATCGCCATTGGATTAAGGTAGCAAAAGCGCCCCCGCGGGGGCGCTTTTGGCGTGTTGCATGACGCGTGTGGATTAAAGGCTGTTGAGGTCGGCGTCGATCTGCTGGAACTCCTTGTCCACGTCGCCGAGGTCAACGGTCCCGAGTTCCTGGCTGATGACTGCAGTGTCATCGCTGCCCGCCGTTCCCCCCGCGGACGGCGTTGCCGGTGTTTTTGACTGCCACCACCAAATGCCGGCGGCCGCGATGATGATGACGATGATTGCGATGAGCAGTTTTTGGTTCATGGGTGTATAGCGGCGGTTTACTGCGACGGTGTTGCTTGCGGTTCAACCGCCGAGGGGGTCGCGGTTGGCGCTGCGGCCGGTTCATTCACGCGCGGTATCTGGGCGAGCGTTGTCGCCGCCTTTTGTACGGCCTCGTGCGCCGCGCGGATGGCTTCGCGCACGTTCTTGAGGTCGGCCCGGAGGGCTTGTCGCGCTTTGCCCACGTCCACCTTCAGGGTCGCCTCGGTGCTCACCGTGACGGGGTAGGTCTTCCCGGCCTGCACGGATACGGCGGCTCGGGTGTTGGCGATGGCGGTCGCCGCCGCCGCCGTGGCCGTTCGCGCCGCCGCTACGTTGAGCCCGCGCTCCTCTGCTTTGTCGGCGCGAGTGCCGATGCGGCCGAGGAGATTGTCTAGCTTGTCGAGAACCGCGATGAAGTGTTCCACCATCCGCCCGTTCAGCCGGGCGATTTCAGCGTCAATGCGCTCCACAGCCGCTTTTTTCTTCTCGTCCCGGATCGTCTTTAATTTCTCCTTTAACTGCTCGCGCTCAGCTTTGACCCGCGTCTGGAGGTCCTCGCGCTTTTCGCGCACCTCGGCCTTGAAGGTCTCCCGTTTCTCGCTGGCCTCTTGCTGCAGCTCTTGGCGTCTCTCTTGGATGTTCTGCTGGAGCTCTTTTCGCTGCACCTCTACGTTCTGGCGGAGGTCCTCCCGCCCTTCCTGGACGTTCTGGCGCGTATCTTGGCGTTCCTGGCTGATGTTTTCTCGGACGTTCTGACGCGCGTCGCGCGCCTTATCCGGTACCGCAGTTTGCGCCGCGGCCGATGCCGCAACGAGCAAAGACACGAAAATAGTGAATGGAGTTCTCATATGGGACAGATTATACCACCGGCGCGGCGTCCGGCAAAGCGGGTGGTGGATAACCATCGGTCCCGTCGGGCAATATTGGCTTGAAAATTAGTCAAAATTCGCTACCATACGGAAGTATTGGGGAGTGGTGTAATCGGTAACACGTCGGCC
>CAYJUX010000075.1:0-3065 GCA_964373475.1 uncultured Candidatus Saccharibacteria bacterium | reverse complement strand
GCAAAAAACACCATCGTCTCATCCACGATCTCTCGGATGGAGGGGATGTCCGCAGCCACGATGGGCCGCCCCGAAGCCATGTACTCAAAGAGCTTCATGGGCGAAGTATAGAAGCGCGAGACCTTCTCGCGGGCGGTGTTGGGGAGCACCAGGACGTCGGCGGCTTTCAACCACAGCGGCATCTCCGCCCACGGCCGCTGGCCGATAAAAATAGCTTTTAGCTGGCGCTTGCCCGCCGTAGCCTCGGCGGAGGCGGGGCTTTTAGTTTTTAGCTCCTCAATTTCTTCTCCACTACCGCCGACTATGTACACGACCGCGTTATCGGGCAGGCCGTGGGCGGCGGCAACAAGCGTCTCCACTCCCTTCCAGGGCAGGAGCGAACCGCTGTAGAGAATTATTTTCTTGTCCTGGGGCAGGCCGAGCCGATCGCGCGCTTGGTCCTGGCTCAGGGGAATATCAAAACGCTCAATGTCGGTGCCGTTCGGCCAGTAGACGATCTTTGATGCCGGGATGCCAAAGTCCCGCTGGAGGGCCGCTACCTTCCATTTCGTCTGCACGGCGACGCCAACGGCACGCTGGAGCACGCGCGTGTAAAGGATCGTATGCTCGGGGTAATGGTGCGCATCGTAGAAAATACGCCGGTGAAAGGAGCTTACGAAGAAAAGCGGGATATGGTCATGGGAGAATACCATCGTATCGCGGAGGCCGCCCGTGAGGCCGTAGCGCAGGAAGAACCAGAGCGCCGCGACCAGTGAGAATGAGAAAAGCTGTACGAGAAAAAAGAACCGTTTGCCGAACGGCAACCAGAGTAAATCCAAACTCGGCACATGGCAGATCCGGAAACTCCGTGCAACGCCGTAGTACGCGTAGGGGTCCTCCCGCAAGGGATTCAAGCGCCACGGTGCAAAAACGGTGACGGCAACCCTTTGTTTGGCAAACGCCTCGCAAAGCTTCACGGTGGCGAGGCCGTGGGCTTTTTCAGTCGGCAGGCGCGCGTTCGTTAGGTAGAAAATTCTCATTGGAGTTAGTTCTTGGTTAAAGATCTTTATGAGAACTAAAAACTGTGTAGGCGCGGCGATATTCCTCAAGATATTCTTCCCACGTTCGCGGCACCAAATGACGTACCTCCCGCTGGGCCCGCTCGGCCATATGACGCATTGCCGGATAATTCCGGCGCGCATCGGCCAGGGCCGCGAGTAAGGCAATCTTGTCCCCCACCGGTATAACGCGGCCGGTTTCGCCGTCGCGAATAACCTCCCCGGCCACGCCGACGTCGGTCATGACGACCGGCACGCCGGCGGCCGCGGCCTCAACGACCGTGCGTCCATAGCCCTCAAAGGCCGACGTCAAAAGGTAGAGGTCGGCACCTTTGTAATACGGGACGAGGTCATTCTGCCATCCCTCGAAGCGGACATGGTCCGCAAGTTTTAAGTTGTAAGTTTTAAGTTTTAAGTTTTTATGTTCCGGCCCGTCGCCGACGATCACCAGGCCGGTCTTCGGGAATTCCTGGGCGAGCTCCTGCAGCGCACCGAGCGCCGCGTCAATGCGCTTATCGCGGTTGAGGCGCGATACCATGAGGAGAATAAAATCAAATTCTGGATATTTCTTCCCCAAATCGAACGACGGTGTGCCGCGGGCGATTTTCTCTCGGTCCACAAATATCGGCAGTACGGTAACCTTTGACTTTTGACTTTTTACTTTTGACCTCAGCGAATCTGCGATTCGTTGCGAGACGACGCGGAAATAATCGCCGCGGGGGACGATGAAACGCGCGAGCCGATAGCGCGCGTATTCCTTCCAGGAGTTCGCGCGAAAGAACGGGCTGAAAAAATCGCTGTGTATCTGAATGTGAAGCGGCAGGCCGCTCGCGCGCGTGAGCAGCCAGCCGGCGAGGCCGGACTCCGCCGGATCCTGAACCGTCACGAGATCGATGCGATGTTTGCGTACGATGGTGCGACCGATGCGCCAGGCCGCGAATATCCGCGCGGGCAGCGTGCGGCCAGCCGCGGGGTAGAGGAGCAAGCGCCTTGATACCTGCTCCGGCCGAAAACCGCTGCCGCCAAGACCGATAACATGGAGCGACCCGAGACGAGCCGCGTAGGCCGCGAGCCGCCGCCGCGTGGACGAATTCCTATTAAAAATCGACGCATCCGTGCCGATGCTCAAGATATGCGGTCCGTTTTGACCGGTTGGTGTCACCTTGCTACTATGCTACCCATGCCCGGTAGTAGAAATTCAAATACCCGGTTACTGGATAGTTACATTGAGCACTATATCCCCCCGGTTCGTATTACCACGGAAATATGGCGTCTGGTCGCTCGTAACCAATTCGAATTTTCACTACCGGGCATGTTCCATACGGATCGGCTTCTGCCATCACGATGGTAGCATTTTTTTCATACCCGGATCGGGAAAGCGCGAAACGCTGGCTCTTTGCGGCGCTGGATCTTGCCGGTGCGCCGCAGCTCGCCCTGGCACTGCGCGCGCGCCAGGCCACTATCGTCCTCTACCACGGCGTGGCGCCGCCAGGCCGCGGTGATGGCATTTTTAACTATCGGAAAAAGTTCATCGCGCCTCAGGCGTTCGAGCGGCAGCTGGCCTGGCTCAAGCGGCGCTACGCCATCCTGCCGCTCGCTGAACTCGTGGACCGGCTCTCCGGCGCGGGCGCGCTGCCGCCGCGGGCGCTCGCCGTCACGTTCGATGACGGCTACGAAAATCTCCACACCCACGCCTTCCCTATCCTCCGGAAGTTCCAAATCCCCGCAACGGTATTCATTGCGACCGACCTCGTCCGCCCCGGTCGGGCCCTGTGGGTGGACCGACTCGAGTACGCCATCGGGGCGAGCAAAACCGAGGCAGTCCGCGTACCGTGCGGTGGCACGATGCAGGCATTTCCCCTCAAAACCTACGCCGAACGGTGCCGGGCTGATGCAATTATCCGGGATCTCATCAAACGGCTGCCGACGGCGGCCGGCCGCGAGATCATCGAATCCGTAGTCGCCCAAACCGGAGCCGATCTTACCGCCGTATTCTCCGCATCGCCCTACCGCGGACTCACCGGGAAG
>CAYJUX010000074.1:0-3138 GCA_964373475.1 uncultured Candidatus Saccharibacteria bacterium | reverse complement strand
AAGTAACGACTTGGAAACTAAACACACCAACTGGTACGCCGACTTCAAAAATAATGCCCGCCATTTCATAATCTTTCGGGGCAAAGTATTTCTCGTTGACCGCCGTAGCAAAGCGCAGTACGACGAGGTAAAGCGGTACGGCGTATCCCTCGGCATCCCGGAATATCAGGTGGATTTCCGGTCAGAGGTCATAGAATGACGGCAGGAAAGAGTATTGGCGCGTCTCGAGATCGAGGCCCAGAGCTGGGACGACATTGAGCGCGCCATCGGCTGGCTCGGCGCCTTCGTCTTCGGGTTCCTCGCCATCGCCCTTTTCGACATTGCCGTCGGGCAGGTCGGCATCTGGACGCTCGTGACGGCCGTCGCCTACGGGCTCGTCGGCGTTGCCGCCGCGGTATTCTTCCGCCACCGCGAAAGTTCGGCGACGAACTTTCTCGGCTTCTCGATCATCGGCACGCTCGCCTACGACGCCCTCACCGGCCTGACCATTGGCCCGCTCTTCTACGCGCAGTCGTTCCTCGCGGCGCTCACCGGCCAAATTCCCTTTACCATCCTGCACCTCATCGGCAATGCGACCCTGGCGGTTCTGGTGAGCCCCGCCATTTACCGCTGGGTCGTGGCAAACCCGAAGCTGGAGCCGGCCATCGCGGCGCGAATGCCCGGCCCCTCGCGCATCTAGGCCTATCCGTCAGGACTGATCAGGCGTCCGAATCCCGGTCGCCTGGTTCCTTTTGCCGAAATTCTGACCCCGACTTTCCATTGACAGGGACTGCTTCAAAATGCTTCGCTTTCTCTAGATACGAGACATTCGCGGGGGAGGGGACGATGGGCGTACCGCAGAAGTTGCTCGCTGAGGGCAAAACGAAAAAGATCTGGCGCTACCCGCTGACGACCGCCGACGTGCTCATCGAGTCCAAGGACGATGTCACCGCCGGCGACGGCGCCCGGCGAGCGCCGCTTGAGGGCAAGGGCGCCGACTCGACGCGCACCACTATCAGCTGCTTCCGGCTGTTGACGGCCCATGGCATTCCGAACCACTTCATCGCCGCGGTGGGCGACCGGACGTTCCGCGCGCGCGAGCTCCGCATGATCCCGATCGAAGTGGTCGTGCGGCGCATCGCAACGGGTTCCTATCTCCAACGCCGTCCTGATGTCGAGGAAGGCACCCGTTTCGATCCCCCGGTCATCGAGTTCTTCGACAAGAACGATGCCAGCCACGACCCGCTCATCATCTACGACTTCGTGAGCGAACGCACTCTGTTTTTCGATGCCAAGAAGCCACTGGCCGAGGGTTTTGTTGTCGAGCAGCCGATGGTGAGCGCCGGCGAGGCGATGCTTGTCATGAAGCGGCTGAAGGGTCTCGCTTTGAGCGCTTTCCTGGTGCTCGAGGCGGCGTGGGCCAAGCAGAACGTCACGCTCGCCGACTTCAAGATCGAATGCGGCTACGATGTCACGAATAGCCAGATCAACATCGGCGACGTCATCACGAACGATGAGTGGCGCCTCTGGCCGGGCGGCGACAAGAAACGCCAGCTCGACAAGCAGTTCTTCCGCGAGATGCGCGAGGTGACGCTGGAGGCTATGGCCGCGCTCAAGGCGAACTACGCCCGCGTGGCCGAGATGACGGACGCTTTCCAACTGCCGGAGCGGCCCGCACGGGGCGCCGTGGCGTATCGCGGTTACTTCGGTTCGTAGTGGGCTCCGCCGCATTGGTCCTCATGGATCTCTGCGGCTTTTTTATTTTCAGTTGAATTCCTAACTTTTTGGGGCTAGGGTGAGTGCAAGACCCTATGTTGCTACTGGTGACCGTTAAACTGAGCGACGGTGAGCTTGCCCGTGCGGCCGAGGATCTCGACGGCTATATCAAGGTGGTCGTGGATGTCGGACGGCGGATCCTGACCGCCGGCGGCACGAAGCATTCCGACGGCGAGGCGCTCCTCCTGGAGAACGGCAGTCGGCAGGAGCATCTCTGGGGCGGCGGATTGGACTTGAAAACGGGCGCGGTTGACTTCGATTCCATGATCAACATTCGGCCGCGGCAGGATAACCCCAGCCGCGAGGTGCTCAACACAGAAATCCGTAAAGCAATGGAAGAAATTATCCGTGACCTCCTCTGCTAGTTTGCCATGAACGCCCAAGAACTCACGCTTCACATCGCCGTAAACCTGAAGCGGATCGCCCGCTTCGCGCACGAGGGCGCAGCAGGTCGCGTTGATCAATTTCTTGAAGAAACGGACGAGTATGTGCGCCAGCTGACTGACGCGCCCAAAGCCCAGGACTTTACTAAAACATTCGAGCGCTTTCGCGAAATGTTTGCTCACCGGAAAGCGGACCCCGCGCGCGACATTGACTGGGCCGAGGAGATGGCCACGTGGGGCAACATCCTCACCCACCGCGCCAAGCTCGCCTAACCGACAACAACGCAGGTCTATGCCCTCGCCGGCATCAACGACCAGGACTACGTGAAGCTGACGTTCGAGGAGGTGGTGAAGCGGACGTGAGATGATCTAGACCACGCGGCATGATCCCGAAAGAGAACAATTACGCTTTCGTAGACAGCCAAAATTTGAATCTGGGCATTCAGAAGCTCGGGTGGAAGTTAGATTACCGGAAATTCAGAGTATACCTTGCCGAAAAATACGGCGTCAAAAAGGCATACATGTTTATTGGTTTCGTAGCGTTGAACCAGTCACTCTATGATCGTCTCTAGGAGGCAGGTTTTGTTTTGAAATTTAAACCGACGATACCGGATGCCGACGGCAAAATTAAAGGGAATATTGATGCTGATCTTGTACTACGAGCGGCGCTTGAATTAAATGACTACGATAAAGCGGTTATTGTTTCCAGCGACGGCGATTTTTACTCGCTCGTACAGTGTCTGAACGAAAACAACAAGTTAAAAATCGTGTTGAGTCCAGACATTGAAAATTGCTCAAACAGACCGCTCGAGAAAAGATATGGTTTATGAATGAATTGGGGATAAACTGGAGTACCAAAAGAAAAGCACCGCTTAAGGACAAGATCTTAAACAGTACTTTTCCATAGAAATACAACTATAGTATAGCAAGCCGCTTACCAGAAGTGGGCCTGCATTGTTATTACCCAAAAAGGAGATAGGGTTTTTAACAAGGCAAGCAT
>CAYJUX010000073.1:0-3306 GCA_964373475.1 uncultured Candidatus Saccharibacteria bacterium | reverse complement strand
GGGATCTAGAAAATAGAAAGTAGGATCGAGAATGATCAAAGCGATATTTTTTGATAAAGGCGGGGTACTTACACGCGCGACCGGCCCGAATTCCCTGGTGCTTATGTCTCGGGCACTTCGCGTTTCCAAGAAGAAGCTAGCGCCATTTTTTTATCCGCTCTTGGATCGCGTTGCTGAAGGTCGGATGCCGGAAGTGGCGCTCTGTTTGGCGCTGGGGAAGAAATTTGGGTTACCTCCTGATAGGGCGAAGCGACTGGTCCAAATATTCCAGAAGAAGCGGTTTCACCACAAGCCAATGGTGCGGGCGGTTGCCCGACGACTGAAAGTGAATGGCTACATTGTTGGTATCTTGTCCGATGCGATCCCTTTGCATGTGGAAATGAACAGAAAGCTCGGAGTGTACCAGGGATTCTCACCGGTGCTTCTTTCATGTGAAATTGGCGTGACCAAAAAGCGTCCAGTGGCATTCCGGATCGCAGCGCGCCGAGCGAAAGTGAAGTTCCCCGAAATGGTATTTTTGGATGACCAGGAGAGGAAAGTTGCGGCCGCAAAGAAACTCGGCATCAGGGCGTTCGTATACAAAAATCCGGCGCAATTGATGCGTCAGCTCCGCCGCCTCGGCGCCAAAGTTTGAGTCCAAATTTTAACCCAATGGGTGCATCAATTTTTGACGGTCGTCGTAAATTGATGTATCTGCTGAGTTATGCCGAGTTATGGCATTTTCGCCGAAAGGAACGCCGCCACGATGGGGTCAAGGTTTCCGGCAAGTATGGATTCGATGTTATGCCACGATTTCTTGATGCGGTGGTCCGTGATGCGGTCCTGGGGGAAGTTGTAGGTGCGTATCTTTTCCGAGCGATCTGCCGACCCTATTTGTTCGAGTCGCGCTGATGTCGTTTTGGCTGCGTCGGTCTGCCGCTGGGCATCGAGCAGTTTTGCCCGCAGGATCATCATGGCGCGCTCGCGGTTTTTCAGCTGTGAGCGCGATTCCTGGGAGCGTACCGCGATGCCGCTTGGCTTATGGATGATGCGGACCGCGGTTTCCACTTTATTCACGTTCTGCCCGCCGGCGCCGCCGGACCGGGAGAATTCAAGCTCAATATCCTGGGGGCGGATCTCCACATCCGATTCCGCTGCCTCGGGGAGCACGGCTACGGATGCGGTCGAGGTATGGATGCGCCCGGTCTTTTCGGTCGCCGGGATGCGCTGGACGCGATGCACGCCCGCCTCGTGCCGGAGGGTGTCGTAGGCGCCCTCCCCAGAAACTTCAAGCACGGCCTCCTTACAGCCGCCGAGGGTGGTCGGGTGTGAGTCAATGAGCGCCGCGTTCCATCCGCGCCGTGCGGCATACGCGGTATACATCCTTAGGAGTTCGCCCGCGAAAAGAGCCGCCTCCTCCCCGCCCGCGCCGGCGCGGATCTCCACGATGGCCCGGCTGCCGCTTCCCGCTGAGCCGCCCCGTCCCGCGGCGGCGATCTCCTTTTCTATCCTGCCGAGATCAATGGAGAGGGCCTTTATTTTTTTGGGATCGTCAAAGGTAGCCGGGTCGCTTAATTGCGCCCGCAGGGCCTCCCGTTTTTGTTTTCGCTCTTCAAGTTCCATCAGAAAAAGCTTTCCGCCTTTAGCCCTTAAGCTTCGTGGGATATGCATCCGGGAAAGCTAAAAAGCTACAAGCGAAAAGCTTGTTATTTCTTCTTCTTGGCCAGGCGCTGGCGGAATTTCTCCACGCGGCCGGCCGCGTCCACTATTTTGGAGCCGCCCGTATAGAACGGGTGGCATTTTGAGCAAATTTCAATTTCCAGCCGTTCCTTGGCGGAGCCGACTTTGAACTCATGGCCGCAGGCGCAGGAAACCTTCGCGGCAGGATGGTATTTGGGGTGGATGTCCGTCTTCATGCGATAATTCGAATCTACAAATCGATCCGAATGCTGCGAATTGATTCGTGGCATTCGCATCCCGCTTTCAGCGGGATTCGCAGATTTGCATTACTATAGCATGGTTGCGCGCTCAGGTGCAAGGTGCTATGCTGGTTTGGTTATGTCGCCCGCCATGAAAGAAGATACGGCCGTTACGCCCGGCGTTGATCCCGAAGGCGCCCAAATGCTTGAGGCCGGAGTGCATCTCGGGCATCTCCGCTCCAAACGCCATCCAGCCATGGCGCCCTACGTCTGGGGGCTGCGCGCCAATGTGGAGATTATTGATCTTGAAAAGACGAAGGAAAAGCTCGCCGCCGCTTTGGCGTTTTTGAGAAAACTGGCCGAGGAACGGAAAACAGTCCTTTTCGTCGGCACGCGGCCTTCGGCCAAAGGCGCCATTCGCCAGACCGCCGATGAGCTGGGCTATCCTTATGTGGATCGGCGCTGGGTCGGGGGCACGCTGACCAATTTTCGCGTCATCCGGAAGCGCGTTGAGACGCTGGAAGGATTGGAGCACGAGAAGGCCTCGGGCGGCTTTGAGAAGTACACCAAAAAAGAACAGTTGGAACTAGAAAAGGATATGGCGCGCCTGGTGCAGAATTTCGATGGGCTTCGGCGGATGACCAAATCCCCGGATGCGCTCGTCATCGTGGATATTTCCCATGATAAAATCGCGCTCCGCGAGGCCACGCGGATGAACACCCCCGTGGTCGCCCTGACTGATACCAATACCGATCCGCGTCTCGTCACCTATCCCATTCCCGCCAATGACGACGCGCGCCCGGCGGTCATCTATATGCTGGATCGCATGAAGGCAGTTCTCCGCGAGGGCCAGGCAGCCGCCCTGGCCGCGAAAGCGGAGGCCGAGCGCGCGGCCGCCGAAAGCGCTCATGCGGCCGAACCGAAGCAATGATGGATAAGATAAAACAGCTCCGCGAGGAAACGGGCGCGTCCCTGGGTGAAATTCAGTCCGCACTGGCCGCGAGCGGGGGAGATATGGAGCAGGCGCGAACCCTCCTTTCCCAAAAGCTCGGCGCCATGGCCGCTAAAAAATCCAGCCGTGAAATGAAAGCCGGCGTAGTGGATGCCTATGTCCACTCCAACGGCAAGCTCGGCGTTCTCCTGGAACTGCACTCTGAAACCGATTTCGTCGCCCGGAACCCCGAGTTCCGCCAGCTGGCCCATGACCTCGCCATGCATATCGCCGCCATGGCGCCGGCAAATAGCGACGAGCTGGCCGGGCAGGAATTCATCCGCGACCCGAAAAAAAAGGTCGGCGATCTTGTCAACGAGGCCGTTGGCAAGTTTGGGGAGAACATCAAGGTCGGGAACTTCACGCGCTTTGAGCTGTAGCCGGCGTTCTTAAATTCAGAGGCCGGGTAGTATACCC
>CAYJUX010000072.1:0-3318 GCA_964373475.1 uncultured Candidatus Saccharibacteria bacterium | reverse complement strand
ACTCAGCCTGGCGCGTGACATCGCCGTGGAGAAGCCGCTCTACTTTTATCACCGCGGTCCCCGCCTCGTTTTTATTTCCGAGGCCAAGGCCATTCCGGAAGTGGTTAAGGTGCAGTACCGCGAAAACGAATTTTTTGAGGCCTTCCAGCACTGCTTCCTCACTACCCCCTGGAAAGACGTCTTAGAAGTTCCTCCGGCGAGTTTCCTCCGCTATACCATCGCGACAGGGAAACTCGTCGTACGATCCTACTGGGATCTGGCCACGCGATCGATCAACTTAAAGACCGCAGAAGAAGAACTGGAGCACCTCCTCGCCGACGCGGTAAAATTGCGGGTCAGGAGCGATGTGCCGATCGGCCTCTATGCCTCCGGGGGGCTTGATTCTTCGCTCATCGCCGACTACTTTGACTTTGATCATAAATTTTATTTTGATAATCAAGACGCGCGGCTCCGTCAGGATTTTTTCCGGAATATTCGGCGCGTACTGTGGCACCTTGATTTTCCCGTCGGCTCGTTCGGCTTTTTTGGCATGTGGAAATTAGCCCAGGCAGCAACCAAAAAGGTGAAGGTAATCCTTTCGGGAGAGGGCGCGGACGAAATATTTGGGGGGTACCTGCGCTATATGCCCATTGCCAGCGAATACTACCTGCGCCGGCACGCCCCCTCGTATGCGTATTTATTCAATAAACACTTCCCCCACCTTGACTATCTCACTTCTTTTGCTAATCTTACCAAACGCAACGATGATCTGGCGCATGTCAAAGCGCTCCTCAAGCCGTTTTTTGAAAAATTTGAAGACCCGATCAATGCCATGGGCTATGCCGACTTCAAACTCATTTTCCCCAGTTTGCTCCAGATGGGCGACCGGATGGCCGGGGCTTTTGGGCTGGAAAACCGCTGCCCCTTTCTGGATAAAAGGATAATTGAATTTGGCTTCAGCCTCCCCCCCGAATACAAGATCAAGCACATGGAGCAGAAGGTTATCCTGCGGCGCATTGCGGAAAAGAGAGGGCTCAGTGCGGTCCTGAAAAAAGAAAAACACGGGCTTTCGGTACCCTATAATGCATGGAATCATAAAACAGGGTGGGATAGGTCGGAATATTTTAACTTCTTAAAAAAAGAATGGCGCACCGCCTAAAAATGAAGACCAAAAAACGAGTGCTCGTCACCGGCGCTTCCGGTTTTATCGCCTCACACCTGGTACCGGCGCTCTTAGCCGCCGGCTACGAGGTTACGGGTATGGACAAGCTAGCGCATGCCCTTCCCCGGCATAAGAACTTTCAATTTATCAGGAAAGATATTGCCGCCCTCACATCCCTTGCCGGATACGACTATGTAGTGCACCTGGCCTTTGCGACCAATATCCCGAAGTCCATCCTCGACCCCGTCGGGACGACCTACAATAACATTGATCTCGGCGTGAAGGTCCTGGAGCTGGCCAAACAGGCCGGCGTCAAAAAAGTGCTCTACCCTTCAACGGCCTCGCTCTATGGCGGGCAGCCGACACCCTGGCGGGAAAACATGGCGGTGTTCCCCGGCGAGCCGTATTCGCTCCAGAAATACGCCATGGAGCGATTTTGCCGATATTACGCGGATAATGGCTTGCCCACGGTCGTATTTCGCCTGTTCCAGGTATTTGGGGAGAACCAGCGCCAGGACACCGCCCTGGCTAAATTTTTCCGGTGCCGGAAAGAGGGCCGCCCCATTCCCATCACCCGCACCACGGCCCAGGCGGGATTTAAAAGCGCCCGGCGCGACTGGATCTATGCCGGCGACATCGCCCAGGCCTTCCTGGCGGCGCTCAAAAGCGACCGGGCCGCCACGGGCGAAGTCATCAACATCGGAACCGGCCGGACCTATACCATCCGCGAGATCGCCGGGCTCATCAGCGATAAAATTGAATTCATCCCCAAGCGCGGCTTTGAGAGCGACAAGCATCTGGCCGACATTACCAAAGCCAAAAAACTTCTCGGCTGGTCCCCCAGGACGGACGTCAAGGTCTGGCTCAAGAAATTCGTAAAAACGCTGTGATCGTAAAAAACAACGAGTGCCGCATGTGCGGCTCGCGCGAGTTAACGCTGTTCCTTGATCTTGGGGACCAGCCGCCGGCAAACCGCTACATCCCCAAGGACGGCTGGCTTCGCGAGCCCGAGCCATACTATCCGCTCAAAGTATATTTCTGCCACCACTGTAATCTCGTACAGCTTTTGGACGTTGTTCCCAAAGAGGAGCTTTTCGGCCACTATCTATTTCTTTCCTCCGGCGCCGGGAATACTCCGGTGCACTTCCAGGAGTACGCCAAGGACCTCCAGGAGAAATTTCTTACTCCGGGCGATTTTGTGGTGGAGATCGGGGGCAATGACGGCGTGCTCCTGGCCGAGCTGAAAAATGTAAGAACTCTCAATATAGAACCGGCGCAAAACATCGCGCCGGTCGCCCGTGGCCGCGGCATAGAGACCCTGGCTGATTTTTGGACGGCGGACCTCGCCCGGAAGATAAAAAAGGAATACGGCCCGGCGAAGCTGATCCTCGGCGCGAACTCCATTCCGCACATAGACAACCAAGTTGATGTCATGACGGGAGTGAAAGAATTACTTGCTGATGATGGCATCTTTGTGGTCCAGGCGCATTACCTGGGCTATATCTTTGACACCCTGGGCTACGGCGACATCTATCATGAGCACATGTCCTATTTTGCCATACGGCCGCTCATTGATTTTTACAAAAAATTCGGCCTCCATATTTTCGACTATCAGTTTGTGCCATGGCAGGGCGTATCCATTAGGATGTTCATGGGGCCGGAGTCGCGATATCCGCAAGGGCAAAATGTCACCGCCCTTGCCGAAGATGAGATAAAACGGGGCTATGCGGAATTTGAAACCTATCAGGATCTTGCCCAAAAAATAGAGCGATCAAAGAACAAGCTGGTCTCCACTCTTGCGGCTCTCAAAAAAAGCGGGGCGCGGATCGCCGCCTACGGCGCGGCGGCCAAAGGCATGCCGATCTTGAATTATGCTGGCATTACGAGTGATATGATCGATTTTTGCGTGGACGACCTGCCCGAAAAGCAGGGGCTCTATACGCCGATGTCCCACATCCCCATCATCTCCCGCGAGGAGGCGAAAAAATACCCCGTTGACTACTTTTTGCTCCTGGCCTGGAACTTCAAGGATTTTATCCTGGAAAAAGAAAAAGAATTTGTCGCGGCCGGCGGAAAATTTATTATGCCCATCGGCGATATAGAAATACTCTCCTAGCCGAGAGTTCAGTTGACGTATGAGCGTGTTGTTCCTGCTTCTCTTGTTTTTCGCGATTACG
>CAYJUX010000071.1:0-3359 GCA_964373475.1 uncultured Candidatus Saccharibacteria bacterium | reverse complement strand
ACCTCCCAAACAAGATGGTGCAGGCCGTCAATGCCGGTGGAGCCGATGTACATGCCGGGGCGCTTCCTGACCGGCTCCAGGCCTTCCAGAACATAGATGTCCTTGGCGGTATAGGAAACCGAGGCCCCGTTGTTATTGGCTGCTGATGGCGCTCCTAGTTTTTTCTTTTTGGCCATTTAAAAACGCTAACGCCCCTCGCGGTCATACCGGTAGGGGGCAGGAAACTGCAGTATTTAAGAGGCGTTTATTCTCTTTACCACTCCGTTATTGTAGCAGGTTTTCGGGGCCCGCGGCAAGCAGCAGATGGGGGAAATTATTTGACTTTTTAACAAGCAAGAAGTATAATATTTTGCCTGACGATCGTCAGGCAGTTGGTAACATACGCATCACCCCATTTCCTATCGGAGCTCGGCTTTGAACTGTGAGGCGGTCTCCTGATAAATTTTTTCCTGCAGCGGGTCTATCTCTTCTGCCAGGAGCGTGCGCTCGCCACTGCGGTACACGATGCGGTAGGTATAGCTTTTTTTATCCGGCCCGAATTTTTCGGGGTTCTCATAGCTGTCCAGCAACTCCACTTCCTCCACCAGGTCGCCGCCGATATCGCGGATAAGGTCAAAGTAGTTATTCGGGATGAATCCGCTATCCACGATAAACGATATGTCCCGGGTGATGGGCGGATACTTGGATACTTCTTTAAATTTATTCCCCAGTTCGAGTTGCCTCTTGACCCGCGGGTTTTGTGACCAGAGCAAGCGGATGTCCGGCAGTGCCATACTGACAATAGCCAGGCGTTCCAGGCCGAACCCGAATGCCCAGGCGTTGTAGTTGCTGGAGTCCACGCCGAGGTTATCAAACACTTTTTGACGGACGATGCCGGCGCCGAGGATCTCCACCCACTTATCGGTATTCGTATCCGGGTCCGTTACCTGTATTTCCATTTCTATGGAGGGGTCGGTGTAGGGGAATGTGTCATTGTTAAAACGATATTTTACATCCGGGCCGAAGACCGCCTGGGCTATTTCCACCAGCACGTTTTGGAGGTCCTCCACGCTAAACGATTTTTCGCTCCGCGGAGTGAGGTACCACCCATCCATCTGGTGGAACACATTCATGTGGAAGCGGTCTATCTCATCCTTGCGGTATACCTTGCCCCAGGAGAGCGCCCCCATGGACTGGTTGTTTTTTATTTTTTCCTGTATCTCCGGCCGGTTCAGGTAGTAGTACCACATGATGGTGGTATGGGTGCGGAGAATGTTTTTCCCGTCCACGAAATAGGTGTCGGACTGGGAGCGGGTCGGATGATCCGGGGGAAAATTAAATACGTCAAAGCTGATGTCCGCCGGAACGATCTCGGGGACGGTAATATGGTCAAATTCGCGGAATCGCGGAATACTGAGGATGCGCCCCGCCAGCTCGGCCAGCGGGCTTCCGGGCGCGCGCGAAAGGTCGGGCAGTTTCAGGTAGCGCTTCAGGCGTTCGCTTTGGGGGTCGTGCTTCCCCGCAAGTTCGCTCCGCAGTTTTGATTCTTCCTCCGAACTCGCGTTTATGTTGTGGGCCATATCGGGATAGCAGGTAAAATGGATTTTGGCATGCAATCAGTGTAGTGAGAATGTTCGCATTCGGCAACCATATACCTGCGGGTTTCCGGGTGTGATTGACATTTTAGCGGTAAAATAGTAATGAATACTCACGAATAGAGTTCTTTTTGCGTCAACGCGCGAGAGGAGATAACCCATGGTGGCGGAAACCCGGATCAACTGGCATCTGAACGACGAGGGACGCTATCCTTTCGACTTGGTTCCCGTCGATCTCGCAACCCACTTCCGGCCGCTCGGGTTCCCGCCACGCTGGCCGGAACGGCCGTGGATCTTCGCCGTGATGGTGGCGTCCAAAAACGGCGTGGTCGCTTGGAAGAGAAAGCCGGGCGAGGAGCATCCGGTCCATACCATCCTCGGCAGCGATCCCCGCCGGCCGGAGCGCATCGCCGACCTTCTCTGGATGCGGTGGCTCCGCTGTTTCGGCGCCTGCTCCGTAGGCGCTGAGACCCAGCGCGATCAGCGAGGTCTCATCCAGACGCCGCAGGAGGCGTGGGAGCGAGACACCTACCCCGAGTTCCAGCCGGTCTACGACGCGCTGTATCGTTTCCGGCTGTCGCACGGTCTTTCCCGCCACCCGCTGAACATCCGATATTCCCGAGGCGGGCAGGTAGACCGTGATGGCGACCTTTCTGACCCACTTTTCCATACGCCGGGTGTCCGGGTGGTCGTGGTGACCACCGAGGAAGGCAGCGAGCGGCTCCTCCAAGCCGGCTCCTCTCGCAAGGGCGTACAGCTCCTCGTGGAGCCGGTGCTTGATGCCAACGGTCTCCGCCGCGCCCACGAGCGCTTGCTCGAGGCCTACCATGTCCAGTACCTTTCCTGCGAGGGCGGGGAGGGGATGCTGGCTTCACTCCGCCAGGCCGGCATTCTGGATGAGGCCTTTGTTACCACCACGGATGTGGTGATAGACGAGACCGGGCTTGAGGGCGTGAAAAAACTGCCCGACTACGCCGCCGAGGGCGCCACTCTCATCGCCGAGGGCAAGATCAGCCCCGAGAGCGGATGGGTCTTCCGGCGCTGGCGCTTCAACCAGCGCTGAGCCCAAAACCGCCTGCTTCCGAAATGGACAGGCGGGTTTTATTTGTTTGTCCAGAATACCCCGCAACTTGCTGCGCGGAGCTCCATGTTCATTTTTAAAAACAGCTCGTCAACCGAGCCAGTCCCCAGCTGTTTACTTGCGCAGCAGACGGAGGAATTCTTTTACCGAGAGTCCTGCTTGTTTGAGGGTGGACGCGATCGTCCGGCGCAAAAGGTCGCCGGGGTGTACGATGACCGTTGTCATTCGCTTTGTGATGGGATGCTGTAAGAGAATGTGACTTCCCTTCGTCCGGAGGATGCGGAAGCCGGCCTTCGTGAGCACTCGCAACATCTCGGCGGGGCGGACGATCGGGATTATGCTCATGCGCGGGCCGCCGTCGGGATGCGGCGCACGATCCGACCGGCCGCTCGATGAGCAGGGCGAGCCATCGCGAGGCACTCAATACAGAGTTCGAGCGCCTCTTGTGCCATTCGCTCGGCTTCACGGAGCGTCTTCCCTTGGGTCACCACTCCCGGTACGTGCCGCGCAACTACCGTGTATCCCTTTCCTCCGGGGTCGAGGACGAATTCACAGAGATGCGCGCCGTATCTCGTTGCCACGAGCGCCATCTTCGTGTACTCCCGTTTTCGGTTTTTCACCCCTTTTGTCTTCATGGTAACCATGAGTATACCACAGCACTTCATTTCAGCTAGAACCAAAAACAGCCCGTCAGTTGAGCCGTT
>CAYJUX010000070.1:0-3461 GCA_964373475.1 uncultured Candidatus Saccharibacteria bacterium | reverse complement strand
AAAAACGCGCCGGTCAACGATTGACCGGCGCGGCACATAGCTCCAGAGCGTGCCGGTGTGCCGGGTTCCACCGCGCCGTGCACGCGAACTGCACCGGCCCGTATAGCAGATCGGCAGGCCTGGCGGAGTCTACATGGTTGAGGGCGTTTGGCGCCCTTCTGACCCGCTTGACCGGGAGACCCTCGGCGCATCCGGAACAGACCTTCCGCGCGCACTCCTCGCGGACCGCATCTTGCATCCGCTCCAGGAGCTGGCTCGCAGATTGATTACTGCGTGCCGTCATCAGCATCCCAAATACGGCCGTCGACCCATCAGAGGTCTTCTTGTCCAGTACCGCATTGCGGACGAACCAGTCCTGCGCAGCGCTGATGGCCACTTGCTGCGCCGCCACGACTGCTTCCAGATCGGTAATCTCGGCCCGTGCCCGAAGCAAATCGTCCGAAAGTTCCCGTACTCTGCCCATGTCGGCCTCCTAGGCCTGCGTAGAGTTTGCAGGTTCCGCCCAGTCAATGCGATGCGCTGCCGCCTGGTATTGGAACGAGTCATGGCAAGCGCCGTGGAACATGAACTTCAGCGTGCCGATCGCCACCTTGGCCCAGTCCGATTCGCCGAACGAAACCAGCTCCCGGCACTCGGGGCAAACACCCTTCAGCGCCCACCGCTCCGGGTCCTCCGTGAAGTATAGCCGCCAGGGGGATCGCTCCGGCCAGCCGTCCAGCCACTTCGCGGCCGCCATCTTTGTCATTTCGCCTCCTCGTCAAAAAACAAAAACCTTACCGCCTATGCGGTAGTAATTTATTGGTATACCGTATTGAGTTTCTCGTCCAGATGGGGGACCAGAGGGGATCGCGCCTGTTCAGTTTCCGGTGGGTGGCCGAGCGGGATTGAACCGCCAACCTCCGCTGCCACAGAGCGGCGCTCTAACCAATTGAGCTACGGCCACCATTATGCTGTCTGGTATTTTTTCAACAGCCTCCTTATATAACCGAAGTCTACTGCTAACTTTTTGCCAATTTGCCGATGCGTAAACCGTAACACGGTTTCATGGTCTATCAACAATGTGCAATACTCAGCGCTGCCACAGAGCGCCGTGCTAACCATTACACCATAAGCCCCATAGATCGGGTTATTCCGCCGGCTGTAGGGCGGCCGCGACCTGGCCCGCAGCCGCGTTCACGAACTTATTGTATGCACTTTCCGGATCGGTGAGCTGGCGTGGGTCGTCAACCTCCGGTACCTTGCCGATCGCGATCTGCGGCGGCAAGCCGGAAAACAGCTGCGCCCGAGCCGCTTCCTTCTCTCGTGATACTGCGGGATCTTCGGGATAGGTACTGAGTTCGAGCCGCACGAACCTCGACTGGCCGGCCCCCGGCGCCCGCTGCCACTCGATAAGCGCATCCGCCCCCGCGTCCTCATCGAGGAACGTATCAACGGCGGTAAAGAAGAAAACGCGCTTTGACCCGACCGCCCCGAGGCCGAGCGCGGCGGCAACCGCGGCGCGAAGGCGCCGTGGGAATTCCTTGGTCGGGTTGATTGGATCCTGCGGTACCCGCCGGTCAGGCTCAAAGGGTTGCGCGCGCTTCACAACCTCGGCCCCCTCCCGAAAGTCAATTAGCTGACCGCTTTCGCGGTGCCGGGTAATGAGTTTCTGCTTATCCTGAATGTAGTCGTCGGATTCGACGCGGATGCGGCCCAAAAGAAAGCGCTCATACATCTTGCCGCTCTCCTCAAGCCGTCGCTCGATCGGCTGCTCGAATTTTCGAAATGGTCGGGTCATGGCGGAACGCCCTCGGAGGGATTCGAACCCCCAACAACAGGTCCGAAGCCTGTCGTGATATCCATTTCACCACGAGGGCAATATGAATTCGTAATACTATACCACGCCGCGCTATGATTTTCCAGAACATGGGGGTACTTCTAAATTACTATATGCATTTAGCTCCGCTTAGGGCAAAAGTCCTGGCAAGAAAAAGCGCCCGCCACCCTGTGGTGACGGGCGGATCATGGAGACGCCGCGCGAAAGGTGATCGGCGGCGCCACTGAGTGCTCGGCGTCGAAGTGATAGGAGACCTCGCCCAGGCGGGGCAGGCGCGCCACGAAGAAATCGAGATCTCCGCGCCGGACCGGCCGGGGATCGAAGCGCCGGACCGGGAAGTGAGCGTGAAGCCCATTACCGACCGGGCAGCGATCCCGCATACTGGTGCCCCGACAGATCTGGAGCTCAAGTAGTGTAGCGATGAGGTAGGGAAGGTTCGGCGCCTCGATCTTTCCGAGCACCTCGCCGTCGAAGATAACCTCGAAGGTCGTCAGCTGAACCACGTCGCATCACCCCTTTCCCTAGAAGATGGTGAGAACTGCAGGAATCTAAAGGTAAAACAACTACAAAAGTTTGTCAATAGCCCGCGGCTCCTGTATAATTGCGTGACTATGGCGCCCCTCACGAGCCGCGTACGCATCGAGATTCCCCGTGCAGTCCGTGGGGTCATTTTGAAATTGCAGGATGCGGGCTTTGAGGCCTACGCCGTCGGCGGGTGCGTGCGCGATATGCTCCTCGGCATGAAGCCCAAGGACTGGGATGTGACCACGAACGCCCTCCCCGAGAAGCTCCGCGAACTTTTTCCGGAAAGTTTTTACGAGAACAAGTTCTTCACCGTGACCGTCAAAACCGGGGACGAGGACCCCTCGCTCCGCGAGATAGAGGTTACCACCTTCCGCTCCGAGGGGCGCTACAGGGACATGCGCCATCCGGCTGATATAAAGCCGGCGAGCACGCTTGCGGAAGACCTTTCGCGGCGGGATTTCACCGTCAATGCTGTCGCGCTCGAAATCCCAAATCCCAAGTACCAAATCCCAAACAAATCCAAAATTCAAAATTCAAAATTCGAAACGCGGCTCATTGACCCTTACGGCGGTCAGCAGGACATCGCCGCAAAACTTATCCGCGCGGTTGGAGATCCGAAGGAGCGTCTCTCCGAAGACGCGCTCCGCATGCTGCGGGCAGTCCGCCTTGCCACGGAGCTGGGATTTTCCATTGAGGAAAAAACCGCGGCGGCGATCCGCGCGAACGCAAACTGGCTTCAGGCCATTTCCAAGGAACGCATCCAGAGCGAGTTCTCAAAGACCCTGATGAGCCGCGAGGCCAAAGGTGGTATTGAACTTTTAGAAGCGCTGGGGCTCCTTACCCATATCGTACCCGAACAGCGGGAAGGCATCGGCGTTACCCAGAACAAGCATCATATCTATATGGTCTGGGAGCATAACCTCCGCGCGTTGGATTACGCCGCAAAGAACTCATGGTCGCTGGCCGTGCGCATTGCCGCGCTCTTTCACGATATTGCCAAGCCGCGCTGTAAGATCGGCGAAGGGCCGGATTCAACGTTCTATAACCACGACGTGGTCGGGGCGAAAATGAGCTATCAGATTTTGACGCGCCTGCGCTATCCCGAAAAATTCATCGACAT
>CAYJUX010000069.1:0-3478 GCA_964373475.1 uncultured Candidatus Saccharibacteria bacterium | reverse complement strand
GCGGCCCCACCGGGAGTCGAACCCGGGTTTTGTCCTTGAAAGAGACACGTCCTGACCGTTAGACGATGGGGCCGAGTGCGAAACTTACTATACCGAAATCCTTGAAAAAGCTCAATAAAACATCTACGATATAGCTACGTAACGCGTTGGACATCTGACATGCCGGAGAACGATCGAAAACAGGAAGAACGTCCCAAGGTCGGCATCGGAGTCGTCGTTGTTCGCGGAAACAAAATACTCATCGGACAGCGGCTATCCGGCCACGGCGCCGGAACTTTCGAAATTCCCGGCGGCCACCTGGAGTTCGGCGAAACGTTCGAAGATGCCGCCCTGCGTGAAGTCCGCGAAGAGACCGGACTGACTAACCTCACTGTCCGGGGCATCGTGTCGCTCGGGAACGACATCGTATTCAACACGCACTATGTCAGCGTCGGCGTGTGCCTCGAGTGCGCCTCTGGCGAGCCGAACGATCCCGAGCCGGAGCACTCGAAAAACTGGCAGTGGTGCGACATGGATAAGCTGCCCCAGCCAATCTTTCCGCATAGCAAACGGGTTATCCAAAACTGGCTCGCGGGCACCATGTATTCTTGAATCATCTACTATGCCCCTCGACATCGGCATTGGCATTTTCGCCGCCATGATCGTCAGTAGGATGTTCGGCGTGGAGATTACCCCGCTCCTGGTCGGGCTCGGCATTGTTTTCGCGCTCCTGCCGGATATGGACCTGTGGTACCTCCTGGCCACGGGCAACCGCAAAAACCATCGCGCCATCGCGCGGCACCGTGACCTCATCCACTATCCGCTCATCTACCTGCCGGTAGGCGCGCTCGCCGCGCTGGCCTTCGGGGCCGAGTGGTCGATCCTCTTCCTCCTCGCCTCGCTCGGGCACTTTGTTCACGACTCCATTGGCATCGGCTGGGGCATCCCGTGGCTCTGGCCGTTCACGAACAAGAACTACACCTTCATCTACCGCTACTCGCCGCCGGGCAAAAATCTACCCCAGAAGCTGATCCATCGCTGGGAACGCGACCGGCTGGATGAGCTCATTGACGCATACGGCGACCCGGACTGGCTCCGCAATATCTATTTTCGCTTCCACCCCTTCTTCGTCGCCGAGATCCTTTTTTTCATCGCCGCCATTATTGCGCTGTGGCATGTGAAGATATAGATCGGATCTTCTAGGCAGAGATAGCAAAGGACAGCTAATGTTCATAACTTGGAAGGACCAGCGAACACGCGGATCGAAAACGTACCCACATTATAAAGGGGTGTGCCTCATCCGTTGTGGTAACGTAGCCATTCAGCGAAGGTTACTATTCCTCGCACAACTTTTTTGTCAAAAGGTGGTAGCTGTGGGCTCATAGTTCAGTGGCAGAACGCGTCGTTGACATCGACGAGGTCGTAGGTTCGATTCCTACTGAGCCCATAAAAAATCAAACAAAAAAATGCCGCGCCCAGTGCTCTCACTGGATGCGGCGGAGGTGCGATGTGCAGTACGGTGTTAGGTCTGCTCTTGCGCCCTGAACTTCCCCCCGACAATGAAATCGATCTGGTTGTGGTTTCCGAGAATCTCGCGAACCTTGGCACGCACATCTTCGGAATCGACTTCGAGATAGACTCGATGTGACCCGTCAGCGCGAGTGCTCGCACCGGCTACTCCCGAGACCTGCATGGCGGGATGGAGCGCTCCCATTCCTGGCATTCGCGACTCCTTTGTGATGGAACGCAGGGATTGCTATGGTGAGCATAATGATTTCCTTTGATGAATTCAAGAAACTCGACCTCCGCGTCGGGAAAATTCTGAAGGCCGAGCAAATTGAGGGTACCGATAAACTCTTTCGCTTGGAGGTTGATTTAGGATCAGAGACGCGGCAGATAGTCGCCGGCATTGCACTCGCCTATACCCCCGAAGAGCTCATGGGGAAGGAAATACCTCTGGTCGTCAATCTGGAGCCCCGTATGCTCAAAGGCGTTGAATCGCAGGGGATGCTCCTGGCCGCGGATGACAACGGTGCGCCGGTCCTTCTCTCGCCGGATAAAGAAGTCCCGCCCGGGAGTATTATTAGATAATGCAGACAGCAAGCGATGGCGAGGCGGCTATCCGGCTCATCCACGCCGAGCGGGATTTCCTGGTGCTGGATAAGCCGGCCGGCATTTCCGTGCACGGCGGGCCGGGAGTCCGGGGGCGAACCTTAGCCGACTGGCTTGCCGAGCGCTACCCCGAAACAAAACGCGTGGGCGATGAGCCGGCTCTGCGGCCGGGGCTCGTGCACCGGCTCGACAAGAATACCTCGGGCGTAATGCTCGCGGCGCGGAGCCAGGAGGCATTTGAAAAATTAAAACAGCTTTTCAAAGACCGGCGGGTAGAAAAGACATACCTTGCGCTGGTGGTCGGAACGCCGAAACGAAAAACCGGCGTTATTGACACCCCCATCGGGCGCATGACCTCCAACCCCACCAAGCGCGGCGTGGGGCCGAGAATCCAGGGGAGCCGAAAAGCCCGGACTGAATACCGGACATTGGAGCGGATCGGGGGCTATACGCTTCTGGAGGTAAAGCCAAAGACGGGCCGCATGCACCAGATCCGTGTGCACCTGGCATCTATCGGTATGCCGGTCGCTGGCGATACGAGCTACGGCGGCACCCGTGCTCGCCTGGAACATCTCGACCGCCAGTTCCTCCATGCCTGGCGGCTCGCGTTCAGCTATCCCGAAGGCCGGCGCTGGCGGTTTGACGCGCCATTGCCGAAAGAACTTACCGATATCCTGAGCCGTCTTCGGAGATTGCGGAAACGAAAGTAGAGTGCTACAATGCGCTGGTTCAGATTTTAAACCGTGGACTTACTTCCTGAACATGGACTTACTTGCCGAATTCGTAAAAGAGCAACTCCGTAAAGACATCCCGGCCATCCATCCCGGCGATACCGTGCGCGTGCTCCAAAAAATACGCGAGGGCGATAAGGAGCGCGTACAGCCCTTTGAAGGTCTGGTGATCGCCCGGAAACACGGCAAAGGAATTTCGGCCACCATCACGATCCGCAAAGTATCGGGCGGTATTGGCGTGGAGCGCATCTTCCCCGTCCACTCGCCCACGCTCCAAAAGATAGAAGTGCTGAAGCGCTCCCGGGTGCGCCGCGCCAAGCTTTACTACATCCGCGAAAAAGCGGCCAAAGAAACGCGGCGGAAAATGAGAGCGGTGCGCGTTTCGGAAACGCCGGCCCCAGAGGAAAATCCGGAACAATAAAA
Organism: uncultured Candidatus Saccharibacteria bacterium; assembly: GCA_964373475.1. Classification (GTDB taxonomy): domain Bacteria; phylum Patescibacteriota; class Minisyncoccia; order Sungbacterales; family SURF-37; genus JACQMJ01. Next base: position 233 of record CAYJUX010000069.1, on the reverse strand, counting down.
CCGTATTAGAGTATATGCGCGGGTGCTGTAACTGGTAGCCAGGCTGGGTTGAGGGCCCAGTGCCCGCAAGGGCGTGGAGGTTCGAGTCCTCTCCCGCGCACAAAATAAATCCGACCACCGCGAGGATGGCCGGATTTATTTTGTGGAATTATACAATTCTGCTCGAACATTTTTTGAACGGAACTGATGCCGCGCCGCAGGCGCGGCAAGAACCAAACCGCTCGGGCGAGGCG
>CAYJUX010000068.1:0-3533 GCA_964373475.1 uncultured Candidatus Saccharibacteria bacterium | reverse complement strand
GTTTCTATGAATTTAAAATTCGTGCCCATAAATCAAGGGCGACCCTGCTTTACGACCCGCGAATGGTAAAGCATTTTGCGCATTTTACTTTCGCCATACATATTCGCAAGCTCTTGGCACAGGGATGGGACTGGTATCTCTTGCATAAATTACATCCCGGCACCCATCCCAACCCCTCTTTTTTGCATTTTTTGAAAAGAACGGGCCGCAGCTTTAGACGCATTTTTATTGATGAAAGTTTGCCGCCACTGTATGTCAAGTCATTTTCTGACGTAATCGGTTTCTCTTTACTCGCGGTGGTGACCAATTTCGCTCTATGGGTTGGAAAATATTGGATTCTTTTAAGAATGCGTTTCAGCCCTCGTTCCGGAAGCCATGATACTCTTCTTTAGTTTCTGCCGCATATATAAAATTCCGGCATTTACGCTTGCCCACTCCAGAAAGGCCCAGAATTTATACTCACCGGAAAGGCGCAAGGCGTAACTGGCAATTGAACCATGATGTTTAACAAGCTCAGGCTTTAGTTCTTCAAGGGTCTTACGATGCAACTCTCGCATGAAATGGCCATTAGCACCGCGACGGAAAAAAAGTTTTATAAAATCAAATGGGCAGAAATACCTGAAATGAATGACATGGAAGGGAAGGTAAAGGAGGTAGTGTCCGGCCAGAATTACGCGAAACCCAAGGTCGTTATCCTCACAAGCCGGCCAATGAAAATCCTCTCGGAATCCTCCCACCCTTTCCAGGATTTTTTTCTTGTAGGCTGTATTTGCGGTATTATAAGCAAAAGTTCCGAAGCACATGATAGGGTTATTGCTTATTATTTCATGGCTATTGATGAGAGTGCCAACTATATGATGGGGACGGAAGCTTATCATATGCATATATCTGGCACCGGCACTCTCCTTAAGTTTATGGGGAGGGGTAACATACCATCCACCTACTCCTGTGGCTTCCGGATACCTATGGAAACCGTCAAGCAATGTTTCCATCCAATCCGGGGGCACGGCGCAATCATCATCAGTAAAAAAAACTATCTCCCCTTTCGCTTCCTTGATTCCTTTATTGCGCGCCTTAGCCGGCCCTCCGTTTTCTCGATAAAAGTAGCGAATAACGTGCTCCGGGAATCTTTTTTGTATACCTAAGACCGTTTTGTGTGTACCGTCCGTGGACCCATCGTCCACTACGATTATTTCATATTGCTTGGGATTTATGGTTTGGTTAACTACATTGGCTAGCGCAGTATCGAGGCCCCGCTCACGATTATAAGTAGGGATAACTACAGAATAGAATCCGCTTCCGGGGGGTGTTTTCGCAGATGAATTTTTGCGAAAGGGCACACCCCTCGTTTTTATCGCTCTTCCGTCAGTATGGTATCTTGTACTTTCAAAATAATCTTTGGGAGGTGTTCCTGTTTCTTCAATTTGCCTGTCTTTCATACCTTTGCTCATAGATTACAGCGAATGCTCCCGCAAAAATTCTTGCAGGATCAGTTGTACTTTCTTTAAAAAACTTCGTTCATTTTTAATATTCCGGTATGAGAGGAGCTTTTTTCAAGTTCTCCGATTTTCAAGTCCCTCCTTCTTATCGCCTGGTCCATTCTCTGCATCCCTAATTTATAATTCGACTCAAGATTCGGAAGATATGCGCGTATGGCCGCTCCCAATACCGGAGAGTCTGGCTTCGGTCTTGAGAGGAGACCCCTAATAACATCTGCTGCGCGCTTTCCACAGAGGCCATCGTTAAAAAAAGCTGGGCGGAGATTTTTTCTCTTTTGTCTCGTAACGCGTCTTTGTTGTTTATTGCCTCTTTAACCGCATTCGCTAAACTTTGGCCACTCCCCACGACTACGCCGATTTTATCTGGCTCTTTTTTGATGATTTGGTCAATACTATTTTGATACAACAGGCCGCCTGAGTGCCAAAAGCCGTTAAACTCCTCGCCATTTCGCCGCCCAAGCCATGCGCGGGCGAGATGAGTGTATATCTCCGGGTTACCCCAGTTCAGCCACGCGGCGGTCCGCAAGTAACCTCGCGCGGCCTCATATTACGAGTTCCGCAAATTTTCCGTTCCCAGGCGCAAAGAACGAGTTCCGGCATACCGGACACCCGCATATCCGAGCATGACAATGGCGATCAGCACCACGAGGGCGATAACGGCCCGCTTCGGTTTCTTCGGTAGAATTTCCTGGCTCGGAAATGTTTCTATGAAAGTACTCTTCTATAGTACTCGTCGCCAGCGTCTTATGGTAGGCAGTTATCAACATGATTCAAATGCGCGTTTCTTCAGGTCATCGAGGGTATTGATACCCAGCAGCGTGAGCCCCATGCTTCAGCGCGCGGGGGGGAATAGCCGAAGTCCAGACTCAAAAAGACATGCATCGGCCTTTAGGCCGGTGAATTGGAGAAGATGAGATACATCGGTAACACCCCGTCGGTGGGGTAGGATGGGAGGTGTTACCTGTCTAACTCATCTTTTCTATGCACGCACCCCACGTCTATATGGGTCTCGGGTACCGGCTCCGGACCCTGTTCCGACCTTCGGTCCTCGACCGGAACACCCGGATGCGCCGGGTAGCCGGACTCCTCAACCTCTCCAAGCCGGCTCGCGCTCGGCTCGAATGGATGCTCTGGTACGAGGGGCCAGGGCGCCGCAATGCCCTCGCCACCGCCCGCCGCTTCGGGATTGCCTCGAAAACCTTCTGGAAGTGGCGCAAGCTCTTCGATGCGGCCAACCTCCGGAGTCTCGAAGACCGCCCCCGCATCCCGCATCGGCGTCGTGTCCGCGAGCTGACCCCGCTCCAGGAGCAGCGTATCATCGTCCTCAAGCGCGCGCACATCCGGTACGGCAAGGAGAAGATCAGCCGGCTCTACGCTGCCGCCTACGGCGAGCCGATCTCCGCCTGGAAGGTCCAGAAGGTCATTGAGCGCTACCGGCTCTACTACCACCCCATCCGCCAGGCCCGAATCAACCGCAAGCGTCGGAGGAGCGTCAAGCGCAAGAAGATCACCGACCTCAAGATCCGCCAGCGCTCCGGCTTCCTCCTCTGCCTTGACACCATCGTGCTCTACTGGGTGAGCGCCAAGCGCTACATCTTCACTGCGGTAGACCGCCACACCAAGCTCGCCTTCGCCCGCATGTACCCCACCAAGAGCGCCCGGAACGCTGCGGATTTCCTCCGCCGGCTCCACTTGCTCCTGGACGGCAAGATCGAGAACGTCGGCCATGACCAGGGCTCGGAGTTCCGGGCCTCCTTCGCCGCCACCTGCCAGGACCTCGGCATCACCCCCTACGTCTCCCGCATCAAAACGCCCAAGGACAATGCGACCAACGAGCGCTTCAACCGTACCCTCCAAGAAGAGTTCGTCCAGCTCGACAATCTGACTGCGGACGTCCCGGAGTTCAACCGCCGGCTGACCGAGTGGTTGATCGAATACAACTTCCGGAGGCCGCACCAGTCCCTTGGCTACCTCTCACCCATCAATTTCATCTACCGCTACCAGCGGTTGTTACCGATGTACCCTTCTAGTACA
>CAYJUX010000067.1:0-3621 GCA_964373475.1 uncultured Candidatus Saccharibacteria bacterium | reverse complement strand
ATCGGCATCGATCTGCCCCACTAGCAATTTGGTTTTTAGAGATTTTCTAACGAGGGGCGTACTCCGGCTTGGCATACGCCCGCATTGCTAACTTTTCCAAAAGGAACTCCTCCAACCGCTCTCCTGATTTTCCATCCAGGGCGCCGCAGTACTCTCGAATGATGCGCTTCCGGCCTTCGGCATCCAGCGCTGGATTTTCCAGATAGTCATGTACCATGCGGCCGAGCTCTTCCGGATTTTTGGCAAGCCGTACGCCTCCTGACGCGAGGATGAAGTGGTGGTGTTCGTAATCATAATACTTCAGAATGCTCCGATGATACGGCCGCGGCGAGTCGTCAAACCCTACCAGGATAACGGGCTTATCGAAAACAATGGCATCAATGATCATGGTGGAGGCCCAGGTGACGACCACATCGGACGCATTGATGGAGTCGGCCAGATGCCGGTCGGCCGCGGGGCTCATATGGATGTTCACGAAATCCCCGTAATCGCCGGGGTCATCGAGCCGTACATTGACCGGGAGATCGCGGCCTTCAAGGCCGCTCTTGCCCACGAGCGGAGGGCGAACGAGCACATTGGCCCCGCTCTCTCCCAGCGCCTCCACCACCAGCGGCGCTATCATGTTATCGCCGAGATAGTGGTCGCTCGGCGTGGCAAAGAGCACGAGTTTCTTTTCTCCATCGAAGCCGAGCTTCCGCAAGAACTCCTGACGAGGCGTGCACTCATCCGGCCGGTAATGGTCGTAGTGCGGGACGCCGGCGACGAATACGCGCTCGGCCGGCACGTCGCCGTAGCGGATGAGCTCATCGCGAATGCGCCCACCATTGACGACCATGTGCTCGGGGATGAACGAGAGAAGGGTTTTTGAGGTTACATTGTCCCAGGAACGCACCATGCCGACCGTTCGCACGCGGCGGCGCGCCGCCAGGCGCATCAGTTTAACGTCCTCCAGAGTATATACATCGGTTGCAAAAAGAAGATCCGGCCGGTGGCGCTTGAAAAGATACTCAAACTCCCGGCCGGGAGAAAGTACTCTCGCAAGCCACCGGTAGACATGGCGGATAGCCCGGGATCTGCCCAGATACCCGACCAAGACCGACGCCGCCGCATCGAACCAATTCCCATCCGTTGCCAGCTTGACCCGCCGCTGGACCACCCGTGTCCGCGAAGAGAGCAAGTTCGTTGCGATGGTCCAGAGGAGACGGTCAATGGTGCCCGAGATCTCCTTGGAGGGGAGTTCGATAGGTTCAAACACCACATTGATCCCGCCAAACTCCCGTTCCAGCACCGGAATGTTTTTCGCCGAGGCCACCACAACGATCCGAAGACCGGGTTCTTTTTTCAAAAGCGAAAAAGCATCCGTTCCCAAGATGTTCCTTGCGCTAAGACCCCGAATGCAGGTGATGAGGATGGTTTTCACCCCGTTAGAGACAGGCCGCGGTCATCCCGCTTCCTGCCTACTGATTATTCCGTGTAATCGTCCTTTCATGGCTGAACTTTACTTATTTACGACACCAGCGACCGCGGTCTCTAACGGGGTTCACAAGAATAATGCGAATCTACGAACACGATGCGAATGCTACAAATAATATGGTATATTGCTCCCGTATGCTGCGCCGTTTCATCCCCCAACCCGTGAAGCCGCTTGTCCGCATGGCGCTGAAGTTTTTCCGGGCGATCCGGCGGGCCATCCGTTACCCGTATTACCTGGTCGGCACCTGGCGGCCCGTCTGGTTCCGCCTCATGAACCGGGAAGGACGGGCTCTTTTCCGAACGCAGGCCCGCCCTCTTGATACTGTCCAGGAACGCATTGTCTCCCAGCTGAAGATACACGGCATCGCGCTGACGCACCTTGAAGAGCTTTTCCCCGGCCACATATCCCTTCCCCGCCTCCGCGCTCATGCCGCCGATGCGCTCGCGGTTGCGCGGACCGGACGGAAAAAATCATTTCTCCGCTATGCCTGGCGTGATCCTGCCGCTACCATCTCTCTCGACCTTTCAGATCCCCTCATCCGCCTGGCCATAGAACCGAGGGCGCTCGAAGCGGTCAACGCGTACATGGAGATGTGGTCCAAACTTGATTTCTACTCGCTCGCGGCAACGGTGCCCGTTCCGGACGGCAGCGAAGAGCAGGGTTCCCAGCGCTGGCACCGCGATCCGGGTGACAAGCGCATCTGCAAACTCTTTCTCTATCTGACCGACGTTACCGATATCGGCGCCGGGCCATTCTGCTATGTCCGTAATTCCCATGAGGGCGGACGGTGGCGCGGTGTGCATCCGCCGCGGCCGGATGATGGCTACTACCCCCCAACCGGCGACATCGAGCGCCTCATCCCGCCGGCGGACATCCAGACCTGCTTCGGCCGGGCGGGCACGCTTATCTTCTGCGACACGACCGGGTTCCACCGCGGCGGCTACTCCATAACCCAGGAGCGCATTATGTTCACCGCGGCGTACTCCGCGAAATGGTCGCTCACCCATCCCATCAAATATCGCTACCCCGAGCGCTTCGACGAGGTACTCTTGCCCCTCGCGCCCATCCAGCGCTACGCGGTTGATAACCGCTGAGGCGCCTCAGGCGGCAGCGCTTAGACGCATACGAGGAGGCCGCAGCTGAATTCGACCTTGTTCATCGGTAGCCGCTCGAAACTCTTGACCGTCCACCCTACCCGCTTCACTTCGCGGTACGAAGCGCGGAAGTAATCGAGGTTCCGAAGTTGTATCCGTTGGAAGACGTTCGACTGCGCCTCGCGGAACTCCTCAAGAAAAAATCCGCCGAGACGCGCGATTCGGCGCGCCTCGCGGAAGGCCTGCGGATAGTCCCGCGGAAGCTGTTCAATGACCAGGCGCGAGAAGGCCACATCGAACGATTTCGCGACGAACGGCAGCTCAAGGATCGAGCCCTGCTGGAACTGCATATCCGCGCCGGCGAGCCGCCTGCCAACCGTCTCCGCAGGCAGGCCGGTGAGATAGGCGAGCTCGTCGAGGGGCAGATGCTCCAGCAACCGTCCGGCGGCGGCCACTCCCTCCGGGGTCATCTCGATGCCGCGCCATACCCTGATCTCCGGGTGCAGTGCGGCGAGCGTCAGTACGTTGATGCCATTGCCGCTGCCGAGTTCGAGGACGCTCCGGACGCCTCCGAACCCCCCGAGCGCCCGGCTCATCTCTGCCAGATGGATCTTCCGCATGGCGGCCTTCGGTACCTCGTAGAGCACGCCGCGGTAATCACGTACCGTCCGCTCCGGCGCGTTCCCCCGGACTGCAGCCGGCGATCTGCGCCACACCGCCGCATAGCTTTCCCGCACGAACGTTTTACTGCGGCGGATCTGCGTTCTAGAAACGCAAATATTGAACACCCGCCGCTTGAGAATGGCACGATATTTGCGCCACCGCCGCAGGAATGGGTGGGCAATGGGCATCCACGTCTTTTCTACGGCCGAGTGAAAAGGTTCCATATGTTGACAGAATACCAGATTCTATGCTATAGCGAAACAGGTAAATGAACCTTAACAGAAGCGGGGGGGGGGAATCTCATGCCTGATAGGTAGAAGGACGGCAAAGTGTCCGTAGCGGTTGCGCTAGAATTCTCTTGGCTCCACTCGTGGCACAACTCATCACACC
>CAYJUX010000066.1:0-3981 GCA_964373475.1 uncultured Candidatus Saccharibacteria bacterium | reverse complement strand
GGGCCTGCATTGTTATTACCCAAAAAGGAGATAGGGTTTTTAACAAGGCAAGCATGATTATTGCGAAGAGTGCAAGGGAAGAAAAACAAAAGTGCATTGAAGCAAGAAAAGAAGGAACACGATGGGTTCTCCAGCCGCTTGCGGTATAAAACAAAGCCACCGCTCTGGCGGTGGCTTTTAGGTTGAGTCCCTCCCCATCGTAGAATTCATTTTTACTCTCCCCAAGTTTTGCAAAAAGAAGAAGCCGCCTACTGCTGCGGTTCTTCTTTAAGCAGTGGGCGGCGCGAGGCTCTTAGGTCTCAGGGGGTGAGGTGTTTGATCTCGCCATCGTGGTGTTTCTCGATCCAGAGGGGGAGATCGTCGATTGACTTGAGAACATTTTCGAGCTCCATGGGGAACTGGCTGATGTGTTCGAGGAGGTACGGCCCGGTCTGGACAACCAGCGTAACCAGCCCCGCATGGTGCCCGGCAACGGTATCGCTCGGCGTGTCTCCCACAAAAATGCACTCGTGCTTCTGGATCCCTTCTTTCTCTTCGAGAGTTTCGAGGGCGTGGCGGAACGCGCGCGGGTCGGGTTTATGCCAGGGGCCGATATCTTCACGGGCAGTAATGGCTGAGAACCCGCGCTCGAGATCCAGACGGTCAAGAACTTCGAGTAGATTCTCTCGATGTCGCGAAGTTACCAGCGCGCTTTTAAACCCGTTCCGCTTGAGCCACACGAGCGTCTCACGGGTACCGGGGACGAGTGGGGGCGGCGAGGCCTTATCGAACTTCTCCCAGTCAACGTACATGCGCTGCGCCAAACCCTCCGTGACGCCGAGGCACCGCATGAGCAGTTCGATGCCCGGGAGTCCCCAGTTGGCGGATAGCTTGGCGCGTGTGCTGCGCTCGAACGGCACGTCATGGAGCGCCGAGAGAATCTGAATCCGCCGCATGCCTTCCCGGAAGGAGTCCAGGAGGACCCCATCCAGATCCATCAGGATTCCCCTGATAACCATGGTGCCCTCCCGTTTGTGGTGGGTGATTCTGGGGCGATAGTAGCAAATGAGCCGGAATCGTCAAATAGTTCTCAGAGATTACTTTGTTTCTATCACTTCTTGAATCGGTGCGACTTTTCTGGCGAGAATGAGACAGCCTCCTAGATCTTCTAAAAATCTCGAAACCCCGGCCGTCAAACCCATCACCAAGCCGCCCTGCCGCTACCCCGGCTTCCTCGCCCTCCTAATTTTTTTGCGCAAAACTTAGGTGGGGCATCACCCCCGCGAACCATCGGTCTCACGAACTATAGGTCTAATTCCCTGCCTGCCGGCAGGCAGGGTGCGAATGGGGAAATAATCATGGACCATTGACATCGAAGGAACTGCAGGATTATAATATTGTTATAATAAGTGCCATGATCCAAAAAGTACTCAAAGTCGGCAGCTCGGCTGCCGTCACCATCCCCAAGAAGTCCTTGGCCGAGCTCGGTCTGAAGCCGGGAGACCGCGTCCGGGTGGCCGTTGACCGCAAGCGGCGAACAGTGATCATCGAGCCGGCAGTACGGGTGAACGATGAACTCATGAGTTGGACGAAGCGCTTCATTGAGCGCTATCGGCCGGCCTTGGAAGAACTCGCCCGGAAGTAATGTAAGTAGGACGCGTGACGTACCTCACTGCGCAAGAGCTGCTTGTCCTGCACGCGCGGATCATCGACGAGACCGGCGGCCTCCACGGCGTGCGCGACGTCGGGCTTTTGGTTTCCGCGGTTGAGCGGCCTAAGATGCGTTTTGGCCGGAAGGAACTCTACCGAGGTGTTTTCGCGAAGGCCGCGTGCTATTTTGAATCCATCGTCCGGAACCACGTATTCTTGGATGGGAACAAGCGGACGGCGGTCGTTGCCGCGGCGCGCTTTCTCGCGATGAACGGTTACGAGCTTGTTGCCGCGAACCGAGGGGTTGTTTTATTTACCCTTCGCGCGGCGACCGGTAGAGTTGAACTGCAAGCAATTGCGGCGTGGCTGAAACGCCACTCGCGCCGGCACACGTAAATAAGCCCATGCCCGACACCCTGGCCGTGAAACCCATTACAAAACCGCCCTACCTATACCTCGGTTTCCTTGCGGCCGGGATTATTCTGCATTTCGCCATGCCGCTTAAAATCTTTGGCCGCTTCTGGGTCGGGCTCGCCGTAGGCATTCCGCTCGTATTCGTAGGCGCGCTCCTCATTACCTGGGCCGTTCGCACGCTTATCGCTTCGCGCGTTGACCCGCGGTTTAAGCCCGTGGAGACGATCGTATCCGGCGGTCCATACGGCTATACGCGAAACCCGATGTATCTTGCTTTCACGCTTATCTATGCCGGCGTCGCGCTGGCCGTAAATTCCTTCCTGCCGTTTCTCGCCCTGCCATTTCTGCTCGTCCTCATACACTACGGCGTTATCCGGCGCGAGGAGCGCTATCTCGGGGAGCGCTTCGGCGAAGAGTACCGCGCCTATTGCCGCCACGTGCGGCGGTGGGTCTAATGCGCTGACGAGGGAATGGGAAAGCGGTACTATGAGGGCGTGGGGAACCGCGCGGGGATCGCCCCGCTCCTGTTGATTGCCATCATCGTAGCCGCCTCGCTCGTAGCGGGCGGTGGTTATGTTTTCGTTTCCAAACCGGCTAAAGACGTTTCCCAACCTCCAGCGGCAAGTGAACCTGCGCCGCCACCGGCGGAAGCGACTGCGCCGCCGACTGGGCGCTTTCCACAGTCGAAACCAGCGCCACCGCGCTCTTCGCCGTCGGAGAACCCGTTCAAGACGTTCGGTGATTTTTTCAAGGATCCGCTCCAGCCACAGCTACCGGCTCCGGGCTCCGGCGGCCAAGCGAGCAAGAGCCCCATCTTTGGTACCCCGTGCCAGTCGGGTCCAAACATCATCTTCGATCAAACCTTCGCCCCGCTTGACCAGATCGCCGGCATCGTGCCCTCCGGTGCGGCGGCAAGTGAGGAGATCAAGTCCCATAGCTATGTGGACCTGGCCGGCGAATCCATCCCGCTCTACGCTCCGGCCGACCTTGAGCTGGTAGAGGGCGCCTACTATTACGAGCCGCCGACGTTCAAGGTGCCGACGACCTACTCGTTCCACTTCCAGGTGAGCTGCGAGGTGGTGCTGATGCTTGATCACATCACCGATCCAGTGGAGAAGCTTGCCAACGCCTTCCCGAAAACGCCGCAGCCGGATACCAGAAGTTTCGTGGTGCGGCCTACGGTGCGCTTGGCCAAGGGCGAACTCATCGGCTACACCAAGGGCGGCGGCGTGCAGCAGGTCTCCCCGCCCATCAACCGCTTTGACCTCGGACTTTACCGCACCACGAACGTCAACCGTTTCGTCAATCAGGCGCGTTACGAGCGGAGCCGCACCTGGAAATCCATCCACGCCGTTTGCCCCTACGATTCCTTCTCGCCGGGGCTGCGGGATGCCTACTATCGGAAGTTTCAAACCCTCAACCGCAATCCGGTGCCGGGCGCGCCGTGCCGCAGTCCCAATCAAGACCAGGCCGGTACACTTGCCGGTGCATGGTTTTTCGGCGAGGACTCTTTAGCCATTGAAGCGCACGTCGGCATTGCGCTGGAGCTTGACGGCCAGGGCGTAGAGATCGTCGGCCTCCCGCGGCAGGGCGTACACACCTCCATCGACCGCTCAAATGCGACATTTAAGGACCCGGCCACGGTTACGGGGGAGCACTGCTATTTCAGCCCCCATGGCGGCAACCGCGTGCTCTACTTTCGGCTGGTATCAGCGCTGCGGGCCGAGGTCTACGTCGGCACGGGCTCAAACTGTCCCGCTTCGTTCCCAGCATCCGGGGTGACTACCCTCCACCGATGATGGCATCGGTCCAACTCTTTTTCGGCTCAATGGTCTCATTCGCGCGAATCGGGGAATAAGCACTGTGAGGGCTGGCGCTCGGGGCTGCCGGCGCTGCGTTGTTGCTATTTTTCTCGTTCCGTGCTACTTTGGGGGCCTA
>CAYJUX010000065.1:0-4026 GCA_964373475.1 uncultured Candidatus Saccharibacteria bacterium | reverse complement strand
AAAAACAAACCTGCCGGAACTTTAAAAACGCCTGATGATGGCTACGAGGAGCCCCCCACGGGCCTGCCCTGCAGGGGATAGCTCCCCGTAAATTCCGCGGTAACGATAAAGCGATCATCCACGCCGCCGAACACATTGCAGGTGGAAAGCACCAGTAGGCGTTCGCCCCGAGGCGCGAGCTCAACAACGGCGGCGTCAGTGCGCTTCAATTCCACCGCGCGCACTCTATACCAATATTCACGGCGGTCATCGCGCAGCCGTATTACGTCGCCCTTTCCAAGGTCGGACAAGCGATTGAATATCTCAAAGTTCTTATTATGCACCACCGCTAAGCCAGTGCTATGGCCGAAAAGGAATACGGTACCTTCCTCGCCAGGGAACACCGAACCCGGATAATGCACTGCCCCCTCAAGGAGTGCCGCATTCAAGACATCCAGATCAGCGCTTTTCGGAAAAACCACGGGCCCGTCCAGCCCGATACCGGGGATGATGATGCGGATCTTTCCCAAGGTCCAGCCAGCCGCGAGCCCGGCGCGGGGCCGAGCCGGGACCGCATACTCGCCAATAAAAATCGCGACAACCCTATCGCCGAGCTCGGCCACGCCTCGCGGCACGAACCCGCTCATATAGAGCAGTGCCGCTAGGAGCGCTGTCAGCGAAAACCAGACAAGGAAAAATAGGCGCCCAAATGCAAAACGCCACTGCCGGGTATGGGAAAGCGGCGTGGAAAAACGGGGCACGGCACCCGGATACGGGAAAAATCTGCGCATGGTTATATCGCTTGGGAAAATCATTACATAGCATACATCGTAAGCCGATGCCAGAGCCCTGCCTGCCGACTGCATCATTTTTGGACGATCGTCCAAAAATGATGCAACTCGACCATTCGCAATGAGGCCGGGGCGGAAGGGGAAACAGCGCGCGAACTCCACGCGCGCTGTTGGTGCTTTCGCCATTACTGCCCGCCTCCCGGTATGCTATGATCGCAGGAATGGAACCATTCACCCTTCTCATTGCCGGATTTGGCGGCGGCATGGCGCGCGGCCTGGTCGGATTTATCAAGCACCAGTTCGCCTACAAGAACGCTTCGTTCAGCGTTCCCTATTTTTTAGCCATGGTATTCCTCTCCGGCACCGTCGGCGTGCTCTCGGCCGCGGCGGTGCGCGAGCTGGGGATCAATTTCCTCGGCAGCCCGATAACGCCGGTCGTTTCCTTTATCATCGGCTATGCCGGCGGAGATTTTCTGGAGAACGTCTACAAAATAATCCTCGGCAAGCGATAATATCTTGCCGGATACCCGGCAGCCGGCTTTCCCGGGAAAAGCCCCATTTTGCATTGGAGGCAAAATTCGCCGCTCAGAGATACCCCGCGGCCTTCGGCGCCGTTGCAAAATCGCCAATTCTATGGCAATATGTGAGATATGCAAAACGATTTTTACGGATTGGGCATTGCGCCGGCCCTCATGGAAGTTCTCCAGCGGCTGCATTTTAAAATACCTACCCCCATCCAGGCCCAGGCCATCCCCATTGCCGTGGAGGGCAAGGACCTGGTGGGCATTGCCCAGACCGGCACGGGCAAAACCCTGGCCTTCGGCCTGCCCATGCTCCAGCGCCTGGCCCAGACAAAAGGGCAGGGGCTCGTGGTATTGCCGACCCGGGAACTGGCACTGCAGGTGGAGGAAGTGCTGAGAAAAGTAGGCCACTCCCTTGGCCTCCGCACCGCGGTCCTTATCGGCGGCACTTCCCTGGCCCCGCAGGTGGGCGCGCTCAAAAAAAATCCGCACGTCATCATCGCCACCCCGGGCCGCCTCATTGACCACTTGAACCAGAAAAACATCCGGTTGGACCGGGTGAACATCGTGGTCCTGGATGAGGCCGATCGCATGCTGGATATGGGCTTCATGCCGCAGATCCAAAGAATTCTCGCCGCACTGCCCAAAGTCCGCCAAACCATGCTCTTCTCGGCCACCATGCCGCCGGAAATAATGCGCGTGGCCGCGAGCTACATGAAGCTCCCCATCCGCGTCGAGATAGCGCCCTCAGGCACCACGGTCGAACGCGTGACCCACGAGCTCTTCATTGTCCCGCGCGAACATAAGATCGGACTCCTGGGGAAGCTCTTGGAGAAGCACGCCGGTTCCACCCTCATCTTCACGCGCACCAAGCACGGTGCCAAGCGCGTGGTGCGCCAGATCCGCACCATGGGCGTGAACGCCGCCGAGATACATTCCAACCGCTCGCTCGCCCAACGCCGTGAAGCGCTCGACGGCTTCAAATCGGGAAAATACCGCGTGCTCGTGGCCACGGACATTGCGTCCCGCGGCATTGACGTCGTGGGCATTGAACTGGTCCTGAACCTGGACCTACCCTCCACCTCCGAGGATTATGTACACCGCATTGGGCGAACGGCCCGGGCCGGAGCCGGCGGGCATGCCATTAGCTTCGCCCTCCCGGAAGAGCGCAGCGAGGTCCGCGCCATTGAGCGCCTCATCCAAAAACCTCTGCCGGTATCCCAGCTGCCGGATCTGCCCCACGCGACCGCCCCGGCCTTCGCGCCGCCCTTTCGCCCCAAGCATGCGCGCCGGCACTTTGGCCGCCGCCGCTGGTAACCGGCGCACATCCCGTGGGCGCCTCCACAAAAACCATTATCCTTGGCGGCGGCTGTTTTTGGTGCACCGAGGCGGTGTTCCTACGGCTCAAGGGCGTAGTGTCGGTCACCTCGGGCTATGCCGGCGGGGAGATGGAACACCCAACGTACGCGGCGGTATCCAGCGGCAAGACGGGGCATGCCGAAGTCATTAAAGTTGAATACGATCCCGCCGTGCTTGAATTTACTAAATTGCTCGCAGTTTTCTTCAACGCGCATGACCCGACCACGCCCGACCGGCAAGGCGCGGATGTGGGAACGCAGTACCGCTCGATTATCCTCTTTACTGATGCAGACCAAAAGCAGGAGGCCGAACGCTATATCGCCGGACTCAACGAGCAAAAAAAATATCCGTCTCCGATCGTGACCCGTATTGAAAAATTAGACCGCTTCTGGCCGGCCGAGGAAGAGCACCGCAATTTTTACGCAAAAAACGCCGAAGCGCCCTATTCGCAAATGGTCATTCAGCCCAAACTGGAAAAACTCCAGCACGAGTACCAAGGCATCCTCAAAGAATAGGGAATAGGGGAGCGTCGGCCCACGACAAGCATGTCAACAATTTTATGACGACCGTCATAAAATTGTTGACATGACCCGCGGGATTGAATGGAATTGGAACTCCAACTGAAATCCCGCCGGTATGAGGCGGGATTTCTTGGACCCGATTACTGCGTCGCGTTACTGCGTTGCGGCCGGGGTAGGTGCCGGCGCTGCTTGCGGTGAACCTGTCGAACCGGTCGAATCCGTCGAAGGGGGAGTTGGAGCCGGAGCGGGCGCGGGCGGCGTTGCCGGCGCTTTTCGCTTGAAAAAATTCTGGAAACGCTGTTGCAATTTCTGAGCGGCATTCTCGCGCTTCTCCTCTTTCTTTTCCTGGCGGGCCTCCTTCTTCGTCTCTTTTCGGCCTTCCTGGAACGCTTTGACCTTGGCCTTGGCTGTATCGCGAAGTGCTGAGATCTTGGCCTCGTACTCCTGGCGAAGGGCCTTGAGGCGCTCTTCCAGTTCGCGGCGGAGCGTTTTGATCCGTTCTTCCACCTCGCGGTTGATCGTGCTTACTTCCGGTCCAATGCCTTCGCTCGCTACCGGCGTGGGTGTGGGCACGGGAACAGGCGTCGGCGTCACTTCTTCGGCCAGCGCAATGGACGCGACCGCAAGGAGCGAAACCGCTGTCGCGGCAATTTGCTTTTTCATAGAAAAATCCCGTTTATGTGAGACCTTTGCCTATACACTTGAATTATAGCGCGGTATTCGGCGGCGTACAATCCCTGCGCGGCCTGCCAGCAGGCAGGCCGTGGGTATCTATAGAGTGGGGACAGTCCCTGATATACAATAGGGGAATGACCATTGCCGTTGCCATTGCCGCCCTCCTCGGCTTTCTTGATA
>CAYJUX010000064.1:0-4035 GCA_964373475.1 uncultured Candidatus Saccharibacteria bacterium | reverse complement strand
ATGCCAAAGCAAACATCAGAATTCGGGAAAAACTGGTACGCCGTCCACACCTACTCGGGCTACGAGGACGCCGTGGCGCGGAATCTGAAGCAGCGCATTGAATCCATGGGCATGGAGGGAAAAATTTTCACCGTGCTCGTCCCGACCGAAAAAAGGATCAAGATAAAGAACGGCAAGCGGAGGATCGTGGAGGAGAAGATCTACCCCGGCTACGTGCTCGTGGAGATGATCGTGACCGATGACTCCTGGTACGTGGTCCGGAACACGCCCCGCGTCACCGGGTTCGTGGGCTCGGGCACCACGCCGGCCCCGCTCTCGCCTGATGAGATGGCCGAGCTCCAAAAGCGCATGGGCGTGGATGAACCGAAATTCCGCATTGAGGTCGCGGCCGGCGATCCGGTCAAAATAATTGACGGGCCGTTCAAGGATTTTGACGGCAAGGTGTCGGAGGTGGATGAGGACAAGGGCAAGGTCAAGGTGCTGGTATCCATGTTCGGCCGGAATACGCCGGTGGAGCTGGATTCGCTGCAGATAAAGAAGCTATGAGCTTCAAGTTTGAAAGTTTATAAGTTCATAGGTTATAAGTTCCTGAAGTGACAACTGGACTTGAAAATCTAAAAGTCTACCAAATGGCCGAAATGCTT
The DNA here is from genome assembly GCA_964373475.1 of uncultured Candidatus Saccharibacteria bacterium. Taxonomy (GTDB): domain Bacteria; phylum Patescibacteriota; class Minisyncoccia; order Sungbacterales; family SURF-37; genus JACQMJ01. The sequence goes on along the minus strand of CAYJUX010000064.1, from coordinate 3,391 downwards.
GAGTTGAAAGTTCACGAACTTACGAAACGGTACCCCCACGACGAGAAATACCGAAGCATAGATCAGTTGCGGAGATCCTCGGCGGCTGTCACGAATAATATCGCCGAAGCTTATAACAAATCATCCGTCAAAGAACGAGTTCATATTCTGCGCGACATCTCAAAAAGTGAAGCGGAAGAGACGAAAAGGAATCTTATCCGATGTGCGAAGAAGAGTTTCGCTGCGCTCGAATCTTTAGAGATAGCCGAAAAGTACACCGAACTTATCAAAGCACTCAGCGGGTACATCCGATTCCTCAAGAACTCGAACTTACAAACTGAAGCGAAGCGTAACTTATAAACTTGTAAACTACACTATGTCAAAGCCGATCAAAGTAAAACTCAAGCTCCAGCTCCCGGCCGGCGCGGCCACGCCGGCGCCGCCGGTCGGCACGGCCCTGGGGCCGCACGGCATTAACATCGGCGACTTCGTCAAGCGCTATAACGACGCGACCAAGGAGCGCACGGGCGACATCGTGCCGGTAGAGATAACCATTTTTGATGACCGGACATTTGATTTTGTCCTGAAAACCCCGCCGGCCTCCGACCTCCTGCGAAAAGCCGCGGGCGCGGAAAAGGGCTCGGGCACGCCCAATAAGGCCAAAGTCGGTTCGGTGAGCCGCAGCGACATCAAAAAGATAGCTGAAGTAAAAATGCCCGACCTCAACGCGGATTCACTGGAACAGGCGGAAAAAATTATTGAAGGGACAGCCCGCAGTATGGGCATTGACGTAAAGTAGCCCGCCGCCGCTCAAGCTTTGGCGGGTCGCAATTTGTATTTTCGCTCGCGCTCAAACAAATTGCGAAAGGGCACCGCGCGGTCGGTGGGCATTGAGGTGAAAGGATAATCTGTGTATAAAAATTCATAGACCTGCGCGCAAGACCGTGCTATGGAAATAGTGCGGTTTTTGTTCTTACCACAACCAGCCATCGCGGAGAAAGGAGTCGCCAATGCGTGAGAGTATTCTTGGACCTTGGGCCAACCTCGATGAGCGTCTGATCCGAGACCATGAGGTGCTGAGACGGAAACTCGCGGCTCTCCGCGAACTCCGGCTGAAAATCGGGCTCACATCCGGCACGTTCGACATGATCCACGTGGGACACAGCCGCTACCTCGCGCTCTCCAAGCAGTCATGTGATGCGCTGGTCGTAGGCGTCGATACCGACGCCAAGGTCAGGAGGCGCAAGGGGCCGGGGCGACCGGTCGTCCCGGAAGAAGAGCGCTTCGAAGGAGTGTGCCATACCCGTTACGCGGACATCGTCGTCCCGAAGGGTATTGATGAGCCCCGCTGGAACCTCATCAGAGTCGTCCAGCCGGACGTACTCATCGTGTCCGAACGGGAGTACGCCGCGGGCGAAGCCAGCGAGGAGTTGCGCGCTCTGGTAACGAGTTGGGGCGGGAAACTCGAAATCATGGCCGCGCAGGCGGAAACCTCCACAACAGCGCGGTTGCGCACGCTCATGGTCGAGAACCTCGAAACCGTGCAGCACCAGATGAATGACCTTTTTGCCCAGCTGCGCGGCACTGTTGGGGGAGGATAGCGAGCTATGGCTACGAAAATTATCGTGGCCTACGTCCCGGTGCTCCACCGCGGCTACATCGAGTTCTTCTGGCAACATGAAGATGCCGAAGCGCTGTACCTGATCGGCGAGCTGGTACTCCAGGAGTTCGACCACCTCCGGAAGGACCTGCGGGCGCTCGCACCGGTTACGATGCGGCCGGTACTCAAGAGTTTGGGTCTGCCCATGCGCGTCGAGATCGCGACCCACGGCGTTCTCAAAGACATTCGGGGTTCCCAGGCCTTCGTCATCATGCCTGACGAAGCGGAGTGCCGCGAGATCGCAAGTCGATACCTCGGCGGCTGCGAGATTGAGTTTGACCGCAGTATGTTCCTGCGCTGGGACCGGACCGCGGTGCTCGCCGAGGAGGTCGTGCGGGCGGAACGGGTGATACCGTTCGAGGGCTTCGCGGCCGAGATGATGCAACGCGCTTTTGCGGAGGCCGAGAAAGCCACGAATCTGTGGCGGCGCGTCGGCGCCCTCATCGCCCGCGACGGCGCAGTCCTCCTCGCCGCTCACAACACCCAGGTTCCTTCACCCCGCACGCCCTACTACGAAGGCGATCCGCGAATGTTCTTCAAGCAAAGCCTCCACTTCGAGCTGACCACCGACGATCACGCCGAACGGCGCCTGATTGCCGAAGCGGCGCGCCGCGGCATCGCGCTCGAGGGCAGTGACCTCTTCGTCACCACCTTCCCCTGCCCGCCCTGCGGCAAGCAGGTGGCCTACGCCGGCTTCCGGCGCTGCTACTTCGCGGAGGGGTACGCCGTCCTCGACAGCGAACGGATCCTCCGCGATAACGGTGTCGAGATCATCCGAGTGGAAATGAAAGACCCTGACGCGTGAGCTCACGCGTCAGGGGATTTTTTTTCTGTGGGTTTCGGACCCATGGGGAACCGCACCCGTTCGTAGCCCGGCTTCGCCGTGTCCGGATCGGCGACGATGAGATGCACATGGAGGTGCTCCACCGTCGCTCCGGTCAGATGCATGGCCCCAAAGCGGATGCCGATGGAGCCCGCTTCGAGCTTGTGCTTCCGGATCGCCCAGTCGAGCAGTGCATGGAATTCCATCCACTCCTCGCCGGTGAGCTCGTTGGGGAATGTCACATGGCGCTCGGGGATCGCGAGCAGGTGAAGGGTCGTGAACTCGTAGGGCCATTTGTTCGGAACAACAACCCAATGCCTTCCTTGCCAGAGCGGCTCCCGAACCTTACCGTCGGAACGATTCTCGGGGCAGAAGTTGCATACCCCACGACGCGCTAGATCCTCCATCACCGCCCGCTGGTCGGGATGGCGGACGTATTCGAGGTTCATCGGATCTTGCGTCCGCTGCCGTTCGTAGACACGGAAGGTTGAGGGATGATCGTTGCGGTCGTCAGCACGGATGCTCACCTCATCGAGAACGCGCCATGCCTCGAGGTTGCATGCGGGAAAGTGCGCATCCCCTTCCGGCTGGTCCGCGACCGTGGTGAGGTAGAGGCGGTCGGCCAACGGCAGGGCTTCGCGGTAAAGCTCGGCCCCGCCGATAATGAAGACCTCGCCGTCATTCTTGGCGCGCTCGAGTGCCTCCGTAAAGCCGTGTACCACCTCGCACTCCGAGGCATAGCCGGGGTCTCGCGTGATAACGATGGTGCGGCGTCCCTCAAGCGGGTGTCCAAGACGCTTGAGGATGGACTCATGGGTTTTCCGGCCGACGATAACGGTCTTGCCGTATGTCAGCCGCCTGAAGCGCTGGAGATCGGACTTCAAGCGCCACGGGAGGTCCCCGTTCCGCCCAATGACGCCGTTCTCGGC
>CAYJUX010000063.1:0-4072 GCA_964373475.1 uncultured Candidatus Saccharibacteria bacterium | reverse complement strand
GGCTACGCCAAGAACATCGCCGTCACGCTCCTCCCGCAAAATCGCGTCCTGGTCGTGGACGATGGCCGGGGCATTCCGGTGGAGACGCATAAGCAGACCAAGAAGTCGGCGCTGGAGACGGTCATGACAACACTGCATGCGGGCGGAAAATTTGGCGGGGAGTCCTACAAGGTGGCGACCGGCCTGCACGGCGTCGGCGTATCGATCGTGAACGCGCTTTCCAAATGGATGCGGGTGGAGGTTTGCCGCGAAAGGGTGCAATACGCCCAGGAATACAGCCAGGGCCAGGCCAAGACCGCGGTGAAAAAAATCGGCAAGTGCGAGGGCTCGGGCACGGCCGTGACCTTTGAGCCCGATCCGGAAATTTTCCCGGAGATAAATTTTGAGTGGGAGCGCATCCTGGAGCGGCTTCGCCAGCAGGCCTATCTGACCAAAGGCGTAACCCTGCTCCTCCGCGATGAGCAAAACCCCAAAAAAGCCGCGGACGGCTCCTCCCTCATCCCCTCCTACGCCTTCTATTTTGAGGGCGGCATCGTTTCCTACGTCCAGCATTTAAACCATTCCGAGGCGCCCAAGCACGAGCACATATTTTATGTTAGCAAGGAGACCGAGCTTACGGCCGGGCGCACCTTTATGGTGGAAATAGCGTTCCAATACACCGACGGCCTCACGCCGCGAGAACTTTCCTTCGCCAACCACGTGCACACGCCCGAAGGCGGCACGCACCTCACGGGTTTTCGCACCGCGCTCACCCGCGTGCTGAACGACTACGCCAAAAAAAATAGTTACTTCAAAAAAGACGACGAAACCCTGACCGGCGAGGACGTGCGCGAGGGGCTGACCGCCGTGGTCTCGGTGAAGCTGCAGGAAGCGCAGTTTGAGGGCCAGACCAAGGCCAAGCTCGGCAACCCCGAAGCGCGAAGCGCGGTGGAATCGGTCACGGCCGAGGCGCTGGCAGATTTTCTGGAGAAGAATCCGGATGACGCCTCGGGCATTATTGGAAAAGCGCTCCTGGCGCAAAAAGCGCGGAAAGCCGCCAAAGCCGCAAAAGATACGGTGCTCCGCAAAGGCGCCCTGGAGGGTATGACGCTCCCCGGTAAGCTGGCCGACTGCCAGACCCGGAATCCCGAGGAGGCCGAACTTTTCATCGTGGAGGGCGATTCCGCCGGGGGCTGTTTTTCTGGAGATACGAAAATCGCACTGACAGACGGAAGAAGTGTTACTTTCAAAGAATTAGTAGAAGAAACCCAGAAAGGGGAAAAGAATTTTTGCTACACCATAAAATCGGACGGGCGTATGGGAATGGAGGAAATACGGCATCCTCGAGTTACTAAACACGACGCACCCGTTCTAAAAGTTATTTTGGATAACGACGAGGAAGTCGTATGTACACCCGACCACAAATTCATGCTGGCGGATGGAACATACAAGGAAGCCCGCGAACTAACAGAACATGATTCACTGATGCCGCTCTACCGACAGCTCTCCCGATTGGGCGGGAGAATAACCATTGAGGGATGCGAGATGGTTTTCGATCCGAGAGAGAAAAGGTGGGTTTTCACGCATTTGTTCGCAGATGAGTATAATCTTTCACGCAATGTTTATTCGACGAAGACGCAATGGACCCCGGAATTCAGAAAAAGGCGGCTTGTGGCATACGACAAGACATACCTCCAAAAATGTTTGGAGAAGCTGCGCGCTATTTACGAAGCGCAGGGATCCGTAGATCGCGCGCAGTACAATCAAGTGAGGCGCGAAACAAACGACAAAACCCTAATTCGGCTGGAAACTATTTGTCAAAGATTCTTTGGTGATGACTATCGAAAACTCGAGGAGGCGGTACGAAATTATAACCATAAAGTGAAGCACATTGTCCCGATGACGGAGCGCATGGATGTGTATGACATTGAAGTGCCCAATACCCATAACTTCGCGCTCGCGAGCGGCGTATTCGTCCACAATAGCTCCAAGCAAGCCCGCGACCGCCGTTTCCAGGCCATTCTCCCGCTCCGCGGGAAGATCTTGAACGTGGAAAAAGCGCGCCTGGATAAGGCCCTGACCTTCACCGAGATAAAAGCGCTCATCATTGCTTTGGGCGCGGCCATTGGGGACGATTTTGATGCCGCGCGGCTCCGCTACCATCGCATTATCATCGCCACCGATGCTGACGTGGACGGCGCGCATATCCGCACCCTGCTCCTGACCCTCTTCTTTCGCTACTTTGCCCAAGTTATTGAAGCCGGCTACCTCTATATCGCCCAGCCGCCGCTCTATAAAATACAGCGGGGAAAAGAGCTCCGCTACGCCTACTCTGATGCCGAGAAAGAAAAGGCGATGGCGGAACTGCAGAAGCTGAAGCAAGAAGCAAGAAGCAAGCCTTCGTCCCGAGCTCAGGCCGAGGGGAAGCAAGAAGCGGAACCGGCCGAGGGGACACCGGCGGAAACCGATGGCGAAGAAAAAATGAAAGGCGTCAATATCCAGCGCTATAAGGGTCTCGGTGAGATGAACCCCAGCGAGCTTTGGGAAACGACTATGGACCCTGGCCGCCGCATCCTAAAGCAGGTCATGATCGCTGATGCCGCCGCGGCTGACCGTATTTTTGATATTCTCATGGGCGACGAGGTATTGCCGCGGAAAAAATTCATTCAGACGCATGCGAAGGCGGTTAAAAATCTTGACATATAGAGCGGGAGAAGTTTACCTGCCCCGCACCAATTCTGTGTACTACCTCTGCACAAGATACCGTGAGTCGAAGGCAATCCCGTGCGATGGCCTCCCCGATGGTGCTACCCCATTCGGAATTTGGCGCGGGGTCCAAACTCACGCCAAGGCGGTGAAAAATTTGGATATTTAACTTTGAGCGTAATACATCATTTTAGGACGATCGTCGCAAAGTGATGCATGCGACGTTGACCTCACCTACCTGCGGCGCTACGCTCGCCGCAGGTGGTTTCATTTGACAAAGTCAGCGGCGTCAGAAAGAGGTGTAAAATGCGAATCCTGGGCAACTGTCCGGTCTGCAACATGGCCGATGAGATTGCCGAGAAACCGGGAGGCGGGACAGGTACCGTCGAATGCGCCCACTGCCGCACCGCCTGGAACTGGTACGAGCTCGTCGAGCGCGCCCGAGCCATGAACCGCAAGCTCATCCCGGTTGCCGTCTTCAGATTCCGCAGCGTGGTGGAGCTGGCGCTACCGCCCAGGAGCGAGATCGCCCATGCCGATCTCATCATCACCCTCCTCAACTCAGCACTCATGGCAAAGTATCCGCGCCTCCGCGTGGCCATCATGACGGAGGGTGGACTTGAGGGGATGGTCGGAAACCACTACCTCGAGCTTCGGAACCACGATGAGCACATCGGCCTCATCGTCCCCCACGACTTCGCCTGGTCGCGGGAGTGCCGCTCCGTCCTTCGCTTCTACGAGCGGCTCCTGCGCCAGCTCTTCGAGGAATCGCTGACGTGGAAAGGCCGCGAGGTTGCGAGGCGGGGTGCGGTGCTCTGGATCTCGCCAGACGAAAAGCCTAAAGAAGGCGTCGTCGCGGGAATATGCATGTTCGCACTCCGCCGCGTCGGCGGGCCGGGTCTTGTCGCCCGAGTCCAGCAAGCGCTCCGCACTACCAGCAGCAATCCGTTCTCCCAGCGGTACATCCGGGGCCTCAGCGATCAAGAAATCGTGGATCTCTTCGTCCCGCCGCCAGGGTCCGAACATCTGTTCGGCAGCCGCGAATCGTAACGTACGAGCCGCGGCCTTTTTCTTCTCTTGACACCTTCCGCAAGGTGGCTATATAGTTACGCTGCTGAAGGCCTGCGGGCCTTTTAAAAAACCCTAGAGTCATCGCGAATCCCGCTGAAAACGGGACGAAACAAGCACGAATATACGAACCTTCGCACATGTTGTCCCAAACCGTTACCTTCCTCAAAGAGGCGCAGATAGAACTTAAAAAAGTGACCTGGCCGACCCGCCGCCAGACCACCCGCTATACTATAGCGGTCATCCTCATGAGTTTGGCCGTGGCCGCACTGTTGGGCGGATTTGACGTGCTGTTCCAGTTTATCTTGAATACGTTCGT
>CAYJUX010000062.1:0-4116 GCA_964373475.1 uncultured Candidatus Saccharibacteria bacterium | reverse complement strand
ATGAGATGAATAAATGACGGCAGTACGGAAACGGCAACAATGCCGGCAATTATGGGGAGGAGGTAGCGGTCCACATTCGGGATGGAGGCACCGAGAAAATAGCCCGCCAGGGGTAGAAGCACCGCCCATAAAAACGCGCCCAAGATATTGTAGGCCAGGAACACCGGATAGCGCATCCGGCCGACCCCGGCGAGGATAGGGGCAAAGGTGCGGATAAAGGGCATGAAACGGGCCAGTACGATGGCCTTGCCGCCGTGGCGCTCATAGAAACGCCGGGCATACTCCATATTTTCCGGGTTAAAAAAGCGCGACCGCTCGCGCTGGAAAACCCGCGGGCCAAAGCGCCGGCCAAAGGCATAGCCGAAATTATCGCCCAGCACGGCGGCGACAAAGGAGCCGATGACCAATAGGCCGATGGGCAAATACTCCTGCGAGGCAAGGAACCCCGCCGTGAACAGGAGCGAATCCCCCGGCAAAAAGAATCCCAGGAGCAGGCCGGATTCGGCGAACACGATCAAAAAAATACCGATAAGCCCGACGGCTTGGATCAATCCTATAAGATCAATACCGAGAAATATTTCCATGATCAGAAGAGGCGAGTAACTTCGAAAACGGCACCAAAACCAAAAACCAGTACGAGCCCCCAGCGGATAAGCGTGGGAATGCGTAACCGGAACTCCGGTTCGCGAGAACCATGGCCGACAATGCGCCGATGCAGGATAAGAACCATAATACTGTCAAAACCGATAGCGACGGCGCCGACCAGGCCAATGATGCGGATGAAGTCGTGAACGCCGAGCGCGTACAGAACAGCCGGGATAGCCGCCGTGAGAATGGTGGCCAGGGTAGGGCGGATGCCGAAGTCGGATGAAAGCATGCCCTCCAGCACGATGCCAAGGCCGATAAACGAGGTAATGGCGGCAAGGAATCCGATAAGCCCTCCGAGCAAGAGATACTCCGGACCGAAGCGGATGGCAAGCCCGCTGATGGCATCCGGCGTTGTTGCCTCCCCGGTCGCGCCGACCACGACATAGGCGAATAAGAAATAGAGCGCTGCTGCCCCGAGCGTCCCGAAAAGAATAATGCGGCCGAGACGCCCGGCCCCGGGGCCAAGGAGCCGGCGCGCGTCGGGGATAACGGCCATGCCGGCCATGGCGAAAAGCAGCACGCCGTAGGGGAGGGCGGCCTGCAGTGGGTGCCAGGCCGCAAGCGACGCCGCTGAAACCTTTGGCCAGAGCATCCCGACCAGTATCAGCGTTACGGCCGCGAGACCGATGGTGAGCATCCCATTCACCAAGCCGCCCAGGCGAATGCTCCCGCCGATGACCGCCATCCCAATGAGGTAAAAAACAACGGGACCAATGGCGGGTGGAATGACCGGGAGCAGCGCATGCAAGAGTTCACCCAGAAAAAATCCGCCGATTACGATATACGCCAGGAGCGCCCCCGATAGGCCGAAGAGATGGGACAAGCGAGACGGCCAGACCAATGACGGCAGATAGCGGGCAACATAACCCGGCAAGCGATGGATCTCATGGGTGCGGAGCACTACCTCGGCATAGGCAAGATGCACGAGGAGGACTGCGGCGGCAATAAGCAAAAGTTCAATAGCGCCAATAAGGAACCCGGCCCGGGCAAATACAAAAGGGATGCCGAACATCCCCACGCCGACGATCGTTCCTATGAGCAAGAGAGCCGCCTGCCAGGTCCGTGCATATGCCATCATGGAACCGCTGCGGTGAAACTGATGAAATAGATGAAACCAGTTAAACCGGAAAACGACCGCTTAACTTGCTTAATTCGCTTAACGTACTCAATCAGCTAGATCTTAATAAGCTTTTCCCTCCGGACGAGCTGGATAACCTTGGAGACCAAGCGCTCCGGATCGCGGTCATAGGCGATCTTCCCCGGGCCGCGATGGGAATGAGCGACAATGGTTTTGATCTGATCCGCCGTGCCGCCGGTGCCCGTGAGCACGCCAATGGGCTTATCGTCTTCAAAGGCGATGGTGAATTCGTTCAGCGTGCCCATGCGCCCGCAGGATACAATGATCGCATCGGCCGTCCTCGTGAGAAGCAGGTTCCGCCCGGCGTAGCCGAATCCGGTGTAAATGATCATGTCATGGTAATCCAGGGGCAGGCGGTATTTTTTCACGTGCTCCACCTCCGAGGAGGCCGGCGAGACGCCGATGACAAAACCGCCGGCCTCTTTGGCGCCAATAGCCGCCCAGTAGGGCGCGCCGGTGGTGGCGCCGGTGACCAGCACCGCCCCCTGGCGGACGACCTCACGGCCGAGCTCTTTGGTCAGTTCCAGCGCCTTGGGCCCGCAGTGCCCGGTTTCGGCCGCGCCGGAAATGGTAATCTTGTATTTGAGATGGGTGTGGGGGGAGGGTTTCATCGGAAAGTTCTTAAGTTAGTAATTCTAAAAGTTTGTAAGGCAATGATACGTGCCGCGCACAAAACTTACAAACTTACCAACTGAAAAACTTATAAACTAAACCGCTCGCCATACACCGGTGCCGTTGCCGGAACGCCGAGGCGATCCTGGATAACCTGCTGGAACCCGAGGGCCGAGGCCGGCTCGCCCTGCACGACGAATACGCGCTCCAGGTTATCGCGCATCTCATCCACGAAGGCGAAGAGTTCTTCCTCGTCGGCATGCGCCGAGTAGCCGTCTATCACCCGTACCTCGGCCCGTACCGCTACGCGCTCGCCGTGGATCTTTACCTCGGGAGCATGGTCCAGGAGGCGCCGGCCGAGAGAACCCGCGGCCTGGTAGGCGGTAAGGACCAGGATGCTATTCGGGTCGGGCAGGTAGCGCTTTTCATGGTGCAAAATTCGCCCGCCGGTGGACATACCCGAGCCGGCAAGAACAACTTTGGGCGGCCGGACATCGTTGATGGCTTTTGAGGCCGCTACGCTATCGGTAAATTTAAGGTTTTTAAACTCAAACAGGTGCGGATGATCTTGATGCAGTTCCTGCACTTCATTCCGGTAGTAGCTGGGGTACTTGGCGAAGATGGCCGTGGCCTTGATGGCCAGGGGCGAGTCCACGAATACCGGCATCTCGGGCACGCGCTTAAACTGCAGCATCTCATTTATCTCAAAGAGGATCTCCTGGGTGCGCTCGGTGGCAAAAACCGGCAGCATGAGCGTGCCCTTCCGCGCCGCAACGTCCTCAATGGCGCGCTCCAGCATGAGCGTGCGGTCGTGCGTGTGCTTGTGGCGCTTGTTGCCGTAGGCCGACTCAATGACCAGAATATTTGCCTCCGGCAAAGCGGCACGGGGGGGAAGGAGTACCGATGGCGTGTTGCCGATATCGCCGGTGAAGACGATGACCTTGCCGCCGGCCTCAATGCGGACAAGGGCTGATCCGAGAATATGGCTCGAGGAGAGGAGTTTTGCCGAGACGCCCGATCCGACGGCGATGCCCTCACCGTAGTTCACCGGATGGAAGAGCTTCAGGGTTTCGGTAAGGTCAGATGCCGAGAAAAGATCCTGGCCGTGGTGAAAGAAACTCATCGCGTCCTCGAGCATGATCTCAGTGAGATCCCGAGTCGGCGGCGTGGCGTAAATGGGACCGCGATACCCCTCCCGCCACAGCTTAGGCAGGCGCCCGATGTGGTCAATATGGGCATGGGTGACAAAAACCGCGTCCAGCTCCGCCGGCTTGAAGGAGAAGGGCTGATGCGTCCGGAGGTCGCAGTCGTCGCACCCCTGGAACATGCCGCAATCCACAAGGATCTTTTTCCCCTCCACTTCTAATAAATAGCAGGCGCCGGTAACCTCCCGCGCCCCACCCCAAAATGAAATTGCGATTTTGGACATTGGTACCAGTATACCAAGGAAGCCTGCGGCATTGGAGCCCCCGGCCCTGGAAGGAAAACTCACCGGCGCTTTTTTCCTCCGCCAACAGTCCTCCCTATATCAATGGTATATACCATTGATATAGATAAGGCATAAATCTTTTCCTTAGAATCCGCTCGCGCCTACCAGAGCGGACGGGCGAACTGGCGCACGAAAAAACCGCCCAATACCCCTCCGGCCGTGCTGGCGATAATAGCCGCGATGATGGCGGCATAGAGCAGGAGGTGCGGCGGCTCAAAAAAAGTATCGC
>CAYJUX010000061.1:0-4127 GCA_964373475.1 uncultured Candidatus Saccharibacteria bacterium | reverse complement strand
ACAATAATACTGCACAGGCGAAAGGCCATGAGGTTTTACCCTTTTTGTACCACGCGCTGTCCTGCGGAACGCGGGACGAGCACGACCACAAAACGCAATCCCGCTTATTCCGCTTTAAAAAAAAATTCCGATGATCGGATCATCGCTGTAGATCATCACCGTTATTGACACCTCTAAAGTAAAGAAATACCTATGAGCAACGAGAAACCAAAAATTCTCTACGATAAGGTGAGCGGCGCGCTCTCGATAGAGGTAAAACGCGGGAAAAGCGTGGATTCTGACATTTCCGGGAATGTAGCAGTTGATTACGACAGCCGTGGCGCTATTGTCCGCGTCAGCCTCTACCCGTTTAGTTTCGATGCTTTTCGGAGAAATCAAAAGGTACTCCGGCGATTTGCCAAACGTGCCGCTATTCCCTTCGTTGCTGCATAGCAGAGGCGGGCGGGATAACTCAAGTTGAAACCGGCCTAGACGGGCGTTTTTGGTCTTGGTAATTGCGCCGCAAATAGGAACGACCGTTCCTATTTGCGGCCGGTCCCCAGCCCAGGCGGCTGTTTTTGTTTCAGTAGAGAATCCTGTTGAGCAGGCGATGCTTGAAGCGATTTAAAAGCTGGAGGAAAAAATAAATAACCGGTCCCTTCTGCCGGAAATGCTTCTCGAAGAAGTAGCGATCTGACTGATTGAAGAATTTCATACGCCCGGGAGACCATCCGCCATGGTGGAAAATTTTTATACGCGGGTCGTAGAACACGGCATGACCTTGCCGCCGCAAACGCCGACAGAGATCTTCCTCCTCTTTATAGAGGAAGAACTTTTCATCAAAGCCGCCCGCTTCGTCAAAGGCCGAGCGCCGGATGAGGAAAACAGCACCCGACACCCAGGCAACATCTACAGGATTACTGCGCTCAACCCAATGACTGCCGCCGACATGCTCGCTCACCCAGGCCCAAAAGCCGGCAAGCTCGCCGTGATCCCATTGCTGGGCGCCGCCGGCATTTACGAGCTTTGGTCCCACAACGGCGCGACGGCTAGCATGGCCCGCTTCCAAATCCGCAACGAGCCGCTGAGTCGCCCGTTCTTCAATGAACTCTACGTCCGGATTCAGAATGAAAATATAACGGCTTTGGGATTGGCGCGCCAAAAAATTATGACCAGCGCCAAATCCTTTATTTTGATCTGATTTAAAAAACCGAACGCCGCGGTCGCCGTACTGAAGGGCTAAATCAGAGAGATCATCTAACGAATGGTTATCAAGAACAAAAACGACATATGAAAGGGATGCCCCCGCCAGGTCCCGCAAAACATCACCAAGGCAACGCGCAAGATAGTGCTTGGTATTGTAGTTAACTACCTGAATTGCGAGATCGAGCATAGCGCCGCCAGGCGGAAACCGTTGAGAATCCTATAACAACCCCGATAACTGCCCCGCCTAAAACATCACTCGGCCAGTGGATGCCGGCGACGACACGCGAGAACGAGAGCGATATTGCCGCACCGAAAAAGAGAATGCTTGTCTTCGGGTAATAGCGGCCGATGACCGCGGCCAGCGCGAAGAAAAAAGAGGCGTGCCCAGAGGGGAACGAATGACCGGGGTTATGAAAGATAAGTTGATTTATCCGGACCCCCGCCTCCGCTAAAGCTTCGGCGGGCAAGTCAAACGGGCGCGGCCGGTCATAAAACAAACGGATAAGCTCAACAACGCCGAAGCGGGCAATAAGGCCGGCGGCAAGTGCCGTAAAGATCATCTGCCAATTCCGCCGGAGACCTTGCCGGAATTTGAGAAAGAACGGCAACAGGCCGAATACCAAAAGCCCGGCGATCACCCAATACGGCAGCCAGTCCACGCGAAAAACAATGAGCGCATCCCACCATTCCTTCTGGAACACCCAAGAATTCGCCCACCGCAAAACCGCAACATCAACCTGCTGTATCAGCTCCAGCATACGTACTCCGCCATAACAAATTGTATCTATATCAATGGTATATACCATTGATATAGATACGGAACAAACGACTCAACGGGAGCCTACCTTCCCGCGGCCCTAGAGCCGGCGCAGAGCGTGCTTCCAGCGCCGCATATCGCCTTTTGATCCTTTCACCGGCAGTGTTACCGCGTTGAGGAACCGCTCGACCGCGCTGAGAAATTTCTGGCCGCGGGATTCTTTAAAAAAACGCTCGAATACTTTTCGGTATCCTTCGCCTGACTTCAGGAGTTCCCGCTGGATGATAAATACAGTTGCCCGGCTCAGTTTCAGCGCCCGGCAGACCGCGCCGTAGCTATAGCCCCGCTGGAGCAGTACCGCGGCCATGAGGCGCTTGGAAAGCATGAGTTTTTCAATGGGCGTCAGGAGGTCATCCAAAAACTTCTCCAGCAAAGCACCGTCTCCTATTTGCGTCAGGGTTCTAATAAGTGCCGCGGTCATCTCGCGCTGCATCTCAGAGGATAACGGATTTCGTGATACTTTCGCCATATAACTGCACTGGTATGATTTCTCAGTGTATCAATTGACTATACCATTGATATAGTACGAGTAGCTAGCGCTTGGACTGGGCAAGAATGAGGAGGTTCTGGTAGATCATGGCGACCGTGAGCGGCCCGACGCCGCCGGGCACAGGCGTAATATACGAGGCCTTGGGGCTGACAGAATCAAAATCAACGTCGCCGACCAGTTTCCCTATCCCACCCTCCGCAGCGGGGTCGCCCGACTCCGCTGTCCCGGCGTCTATCACTACCGTCCCCTCTTTCACCATGTCGCCCGTGATGAGATTCGGCTTTCCAACACCGGTAATAATAACGTCCGCCTTTTTTATAAATTCAGAGATATCGGGCGTATGTTCGCCCACAACGCTGAAAGAGGCCTTCTCATTGGTAAGCCACAGGGCAACGGGTTTTCCGACCAGCATGCCGGCGCCGATCACCAGCACGTGCTTCGCGCCGACATCAATATGATACTCCTCGAGGAGTGCCTTTACGGCTCCAACCACGGGCGGGAGGATCCTGGATTTCCCGACCGCAAAATCCCCCATTGCCCGCGCCGAAAGCATATCCACGTCCTTTTCCGGCGGGACGCTGTTTAAAATATATTGCCGGTTGAGCTCAGGCGGCAAGGGCAACTGGATGATAATGCCGTCCGGGTCGGCATCGTGCACCAGCACTGCCAGGCGCTTGCGGAGCTCATTGGTCGAAATATCGGGCGCGTACTCATAGACCCGAAAATCCACGCCAAGCTCTTCGGCGACTTTTTTCTTTTGGGCAATAAATTTCCCGACTACCGCATCGGAACCGACCACTACTGCAGCCAGAGATAATTTCCCCGGCAAGCGCGCGTATTCTTCCTTGAGCGCGGCGATGATTTTCCCGGCAAGCGCTTTGCCGTCAAGGATTACCATATGGGAAACCGGCTACAGAGCCGCCCTACGTCGCGACGGATGACGGCCGGAGGCCGCCGTTGTCCGAGCGCATCAACGATAAAGCCGGCGATCAGGGCCATATCGCGCTCCTGCATGGCGCGGCTCGTCACCGCGGGCGTGCCAAGGCGAATGCCGGAAGGATCAAATGGGGAGCGCGTATCAAAGGGGATGGTGTTGCGATTAACAATGATGCCGACCGCCTCTAGTGTATCCTGCGCCTCGCGGCCGGAAATGCCGAGGTCCGTAAGGTCCACCAGCATCAAATGATTATCCGTGCCGCCGGTAATGAGCTTGAGCCCGCGACGGGAAAGTTCCCGCATAAGGGCCCTGGCGTTCCGCACCACCTGGCGGCCGTACTTCTTGAATGCCGGCCGCATGGCCTCGCCGAACGCGGCGGCAATGGCCGCGGTCTGGTTATCATGCGGACCGCCCTGCAGGCCCGGGAACACCGCGCGGTCAACCGCGGCCGCGATATCAATGTTGCGGCCTTTGGCGACGCGCGAATTCCTATTGGCGAAAATTACCGCGCCCCGCGGGCCGCGGAGGGTCTTATGGGTCGTGGTGGTCACGATATCGGCGTACGGGAACGGCGAGGGGTGCGCCCCGGCGACGATGAGCCCGGCAATATGCGCGATATCGGCCAGGAGGTAGGCGCCGACCTCCCGTGAAATGGCGGCAAATTTTTTGAAATCAATAATGCGCGGATAGGCCGTGGC
>CAYJUX010000060.1:0-4304 GCA_964373475.1 uncultured Candidatus Saccharibacteria bacterium | reverse complement strand
TCCTTGACGATGATCGCCGTGGCAACGACGAAGTGAAGACGAGGGTCAGGCGGTTGATCCATAGCCATCTAGAGACCGAGTACGGAGGCGGTCTGCTTAATGAGCGCGAGCGCCACCGCAGCCGGCAGTAAACTGTAGGATGGCTGCCCATGATCGTCGGGTACTATCCACGGCTCCTCGATGACCCGGACCTTGCCGGCGCCAGCATCCCACTCGTAGCGGTAGGCCGGCGTGATCTCGTAGTCATCGACGTACTCCGAAGCGGTCGTCACTGGAACAGAGTTCCGGAGGAACACCTTCGGCACACCCTCGAGCCCGAGGAGGGTCTGCATGACCGTCTGGTCAACTTCAATCCTCTCACGGATGGCCTCAATGCCGAGGGCGTCCCCTTCTTTGAAAACCAGGCGCTCGCCCCCGCAGCTCGGGGTATCACAGATGAGGAAAAATTCCCCCGCCGCCGGATCATAGCCGATATCTTTCGTACGCAGCACACGGAGGTTTCGCGGCGTCTGGCAGGTGGGACAGACGACGCGGTAGCGCATCCGCTCGTCAATGACTGCCGTCGGCACGTCTATGAACACAAAAAAATCAGGATCATCGCGGTAGCCCATGAGGGTGCGAAAGTAGAGCGAGAAGGAAACCTGGTCGAGGTTGCGGGGGAAACCGTCGATGAATATAGCCCGACGGCCGATACGTTCAATCTCCCGCTCAACGAGGGCCAGGATTACCTCTGTTGGTAGGAGCGCCGTCATATCGCGGCCCAGGATGGCATCAAGCGCCTGCTCCACTGGCATGAAGCCGCGGTAGCGCTGCCGGAGGAAGGCAATGAGTTCCTCGCGCTTGACAGCGTTTCCGAGGTCGCGGTGGACCCCCCGGACGATATCGCCTACGGATACGTGCGCGATGCGCTCTCCCCCCATTGCTTCCATGAAGAGCTTGGTGTAGGTGCCCTTGCCGGAGTTCTTTGGGCCCAGTAGGAAAGCGACGAACGTTCCGTTACGGAGGTAGTCGCGGAGCTTCGCTATCTCGATGCCGGCCTTGGTGTTGAAGTATCGACGACGATCCTCCGGATCCTCGAGGCGGAACCGATCGGTCACCGAGGAAATCCTGGTCTGAAAGATAGGGAAGTTGAACGCGGGCATACGTCCCAATCTATCGGAAACCGCGGACGGATACAACTAGCGTAGCCGCTCGGAACTGCGTGCCGTCGCTGATAAATGTAACCGTGCCGTCGCGATCGGTCCGGAATATTTCAACGCCGGCGGCTTGGAGGCGATCGAGCACTTCCCCGGCAGGATGCCCGTAGCGATTCTTCGCCCCTACGGAAATCGCCGCAAGGCGCGGGCGCACGGCACGGAGAAAAACCTCCGACGTAGAGGTTTTAGAACCGTGATGCCCGACCTTCAGGAGGTCGGCATGAATGTTGATACCGGAAGCAAGAAGCTCACGTTCGCGGGATAATTCGGCATCGGCCATGAGGAGCGCGGTGGTACTGGCAAACGAAAGTTTGAGCACTATCGCGGCCTCATGGATATTCCGCACGCGCCGGGCGTCATAGGGGCGGTCCGGCAGGAGAACATCCAGGCGCGCGCCGCCCCCCAGACGCATTATTCCCCCGCGCACGGCCACGATGCGGGGAATGCCGAGCTCCCTGATCTTGCGGCGCCACACTTCGTATTCCGCGATGGAGTGCTCAACGCCCGACTCCACGACCACTCCCACGCCGTAGCGCTCAAGCACGGCGATCAAGCCATCAAGATGGTCGGCATGCGGGTGCGTCAGGATAACGGCGTCAATGGACCGGTCCCAGAACGGCATCACCTCACCGAGGCGCGTCAGCACCGTACTATCCGGCCCGCCATCGATCAATACCTGCCCCCCGCCCGGCGCCGCAATGAAGATAGCGTCGCCCTGGCCAACATCAAATACAAAGAGCCGGAGCAGGCCCTCCTGCGCCTGAACCCAAAAAACGGCGCTCCAAACGCATCCCGCAGCCAGGGCAAAAGCGCCAAGAATGTACCATGGGCCGTATTTACGAAGGATTCGCATCATGCCGGAGCAGAGCCGGGAGGCGCGCTCTGCGCACGAAAAATATCAAGGCCGTATACATGACGATGAGCGAAGAGGCGCCCAAACCGCGAATGCTGATGCTCGCCGCCGGAAGGCGGGAGAACCCATTGATCGCGCCGAGTTCATAGGAGAGCAATAGTTGGCTGATGAGTGCCGCACCCCTCCCTAGCCCATCAGTGACCAGCCCAAACCCTCCGGTGAGAAATCCGAAAAACATCGTATAGGGGATGAGCGGCAGTACGGCCAGGTTGGCTAAGGGAGAGATCAGGGAGAGCTCGCCGAAATAAAAAATGAGGAGCGGGAACACGGCCGCCTGGGCCGCCAGCGTGGATATGAAAATATTCCGGAGGGTCCACGGCAGCGGGGAACCAAACGCGCTATCCCTTTCTTCCCGCAGCATATGGAGAGCGCGGCCAATAAGGAATAGCCGGATCTTTAGCCGGTCAAACCATCGCTCAAAGAGCGGCGCGACATACAAAAGACCCAGAGTGGCCAGGAATGAAAGCTGGAATCCGATGTCAAAACGGAGAATGGTCGGGTCGTGCATCAGCATGAGCGCGGCCGCGAGCGCCAAGGCGTTTCGTATGGAATAGGCGCGGCCGCTCCGATACGCGAGGAGGACCAGAATACCCATCACTGCCGCCCGGACCACGGATGCAGCCGCGCCGGTGAGGAGCGTGAAGGCCACGATGCCGGCAACCGAAAGCCACCACGCCACGCCGCCCGGCAGCCAGAGGAGGCCGAATATTTTCCGCAGCGCATCAGCCAAAATAGTGATGTTGTAGCCGGAAAGCGCGACCACATGCGTGGTCCCGGTCCGCTGGAGGTCTGCCCGCAGCGAAGAAGGGAAGCTTTGCCGTTCGCCCAAGAGGAGGCCGGCCAGAAAAGAGCCCTCCGGCTCCGGCAAGTGGCGGCGCAATGCATCGGAGAACTGCCGCTTGATGCGGAATAATACGCGATAGAGCGGCGAACCCCCGGCAGATGCCACAGCGCTAATTTTGGGAAAAGCCATACGAAATTCCCGGTCCGCGCGCTCCAGTTTGCCGACTGCCCGCACCTGCTCGCCGTAATGATATTCCGGGAAAGGCCTGACGATAACTTTCACCTCCGTCCCCTGGCGGCTCCGCACGATAAACTCCTGCGACCGCGCCCGCCGCACCGGATCCACATCAATAGCTCCGATAAAAGAAATGCGCTCGCCCACCGCAGCATCAAGCGCCGGCGAGACCGTATTACTGGAGAACAAAAACCGCACAGCGCCTCCGGCAAGTGCCATCACCAAAAAACCAAGTACGATAATACGGGTTCGGGTAGCGGGCGCTAATAGTCCGAAAGATGCAATGCTGCCGCCGAAAATAAAAACCGCCGCGACCGCAACGATCCCCCAGGGCACAAAAGAAGCACACGCGATACCCGCGATGAATGCGAGGAGCAGCCAGAAGAACACTTGGGATTTAGCCACGATGAGTTTTTGGTTCTTGGTGGTTGGTTATTGGTTACAGTTTTCCCGTTCTCAGTTTGGCAAACCGTAACCAACAGCCAGTAACTGCAACGACAAACCAAATAGCATACTCCCTCGCATCTATATCAATGGTATATACCATTGATATAGATCAGGAACAGCATCCCATCGGGTTCAATGAGCCGCGCGCTGTTCCGAACTAAGAACTATGGTCAATATTGAACTATGGTCAATATTCTAAACCGCGCCGGGCCTTAATCCCCTGTTCATAGGGATGCTTCACGTCCCGCATTTCCGTGACCAGGTCGGCGGCGTCCAGGAACTCCTGGGGCGCGTCGCGGCCGGTTAGTATTAAGTGTTCTAGTTTGTTAGTTGATAAGTTTATAAGTTCCGAGACGGCCCCTTTTGAAATGAGGTTTAGGTGCACGGCGTTATTGATCTCATCCAGAATGACCATGTCCCAGTTCCCGGATTCTATTTCTTTCTTCGCGAGCGCCAGCCCCTCCTCGGCCGCCTTTTGGTGTTCCGCGATGGGGAGCTGGTCACCGAGAATACCGACGAACCCCTTGCCCATTTTCACCAGTTTGAATGCGGCACGCCCGCCGGCGTCATCCTGAGGGAGTGGAGCGAGCGAAGGATCCCCTGGATCCTTCGCTTCGCTCAGGATGACATTACCCTTCGGAACTATATCAACGTTATCCTCTCCCGACTTCCACGGCCCCTTGATGAACTGCACCATGAGCACCCGCTTGCCCTCGCCAACCGAACGCAG
>CAYJUX010000059.1:1776-4330 GCA_964373475.1 uncultured Candidatus Saccharibacteria bacterium | reverse complement strand
CCGAGCGCGCGGCAAAAATTATCCGGGCGACCGTTCTCGAGTTTGACCGCGCGCTGGGCCTTGGTCTTGACCGGCGGCAAAGGCGCGCTATTCCGGATGCGGTTCAAACACTTGCCGCCGAGCGGGAAAAATTCCGTAAAGCCAAACGCTGGCCAGAGGCCGACAAAACACGGGGGAAAATAAAAAAACTCGGCTATGTCATTGAAGACACTCCCTCTGGCCCTCACCTCCGCCCCCTCTCCCCGTCGTCATCCTGAGCCCTCCGTCATCCTGAGCCCTCCGTCATCCTGAGCCCTCTGTCATCCTGAGCCCTCCGTCATCCTGAGCCACCGTAGGCGGCGAAGGATCTCAGGGCAAACTCGGCAAAGGATCTTGAGATTCTTCACTTCGTTCAGAATGACCAGCGTGCTTGCCTGCTAAAAAAAAGCCCGCGCTCGGCGGCGAGCGCGGGTCGAATCCTCGTTGCTATTAACCCTGTCTGTTGAGGGCCAACATGGCCAGCGCTGCGCCCGCATCCCTCACTCGCGGTTCCAATCCCTCAAGAATCCTCTCTGCGTGATTCTCGAGCGCAAATACAAGATGCGCGCGAGCATCACCCAAGGAGTAGGGGCCAAAAAACCACTCGCCCTTCGGCGATCCCCCTTCGCTCCACTGCGCGAAAAGGATAGCTTCATCCTGACCATCCGGCCACGTCGCCGGCATGAACTTCGCGAAGACCTGCCCACGCCACGCGACTTCGGCAACTACGCCGTCGTCGTTCGTGAACTTCACGGTAAATGGGCCCAAGGGAAACGGGTTTTCATGATCCGTATCCTTGAAGATGGCCCGGAGGGCCTTGATGAAGCCGGGGTGCTCGTCGATGGGAATGCCGATATCGAATGTGGCCGTCACATCGCTCATCTTTACCCCCTACCGCTCACCTGCCTCCACCTCGTGATGGTCAGCCGGCTGCAGCTCAAGGATGATGGAAGAACTGCGATGGCCTGATCGCCATCACCCTACCAGTAGCAAGGGCTGGTATTCTTGTCAAAAACGAGAAGCATTGCCGGACATCTTCTCGTTCACATCTTATAAACCCCCTGTCCCGAAAATCCTTGTTCGACGTCCTTGCCACCGCTTTTCAGGCAGGCGTATATTTAAATTACTTTCCTTACCTTCTAGATTCTAAGTTCTAAATTCTAGATTCTGCCCTTGTGGCCGACACCTCCCAGCGCATAGATACCGTTCGCATGCCGCCGCAATCCCTTGAGGCCGAGGCCGCGCTTTTGGGTTCTTTGCTCATTGACCGCGAGGCCATCTGGCGCGTGGTGGACATACTGGAGGCCAAGGACTTCTATAAAGCCAGCCACCGGAGCATTTACGAGGCCACCCGCGAGCTGCTGGACCGCAAAGATGCCATTGACCTCCTTTCGCTAACCAACCGGCTGAAGGAAAAAAACGAGCTGGACGCCATCGGCGGCACGACCTATCTCGCTTCTCTTGTCAACACCGTTCCCACGGCTTCCAACGCCAGCCACTACGCCAAAATAGTCCATAGGAAGCGCATCCACCGCGATCTCATTGAAGCGTCGCACCGCATTGCCGAACTCGGATACAAGGAGGACGAGGATATTGAAAAAGTCCTGGATGACGCCGAAAAAACGGTTTTTGCCGTGGCGCAAAGCTCGCTGGCACAGGAATTCAGTCCGGTAAAGCGTTCACTGGACGAGGCCTGGCAAAGGATAGAAAAACTCCATGCCGGGGACGGCGCGCTCCGCGGCGTCTCAACCGGATTTCCGGATCTTGATAATCTCTTGGCCGGCCTCCAGAAGTCCGACCTGGTCGTGCTGGCCGCGCGCCCCTCGCTCGGCAAGACCGCGCTGGCGCTGGAGATGGCCAAAAACGTCGCCCTGCGGGATAACCTGCCGGTGGGCTTCTTCTCCATTGAGATGTCCTCAGAGCAGGTCGTGGACCGCCTGATCGCCAATCAGGCCGGCATTGACCTCTGGCGCCTCCGCACCGGCAAGCTCTCGGACAAGGGCGATGATAACGATTTCGTCCGCATCCGCGACGCCATGGAAACGCTTTCCCAGATCCCGCTGTACATTGATGACGTCGCCTCCCCGACGGTGATGCAAATCCGGGCCATGGCGCGGCGGCTCCAGGCCGAGCACGGCAATCTTGGCCTGGTCGTGGTGGACTACCTCCAGCTCATCCGCGGCCATGAGAACGCCGAAAACCGGGTGCAGGAGGTATCCGAGATATCGCGCGCGCTGAAAGCCATGGCCAAAGAGCTGAACGTGCCCGTGCTCGCCATTTCCCAGCTTTCCCGCGCCGTGGAGATGCGTTCCGACGCCATCCCCAAGCTTTCCGACCTCCGCGAATCCGGCTCCATTGAGCAGGATGCCGATGTCGTGCTCTTCATCTACCGCGAGGACAAGGTAAAGAAGAACACTGACCGGAAAAACATTGCCGAGATCCTTATTGAGAAGCACCGGAACGGCCCGACCGGCCGGGTGGAGCTATATTTTGACGAGCAGACGGTATCCTTTCGCTCCATTGCTAAGCACTTTGA
>CAYJUX010000059.1:0-1676 GCA_964373475.1 uncultured Candidatus Saccharibacteria bacterium | reverse complement strand
TGTTCTCAAAACCCATCCAAAACCTGGTTGAATTTTTCCTGAAATTTCCCGGCGTGGGGCCGAAGCAGGCCACGCGCTTTGTTTTCCATTTGCTCCGTGAGGAGCCCGAACGGGCGCGTTCGCTCGCCGAAGCCATTGCCGCGCTGCATGATGAGGTAAAGCTCTGCCGCCAGTGCTACAAGACCTATGACGCCAACGGCGGCAACTCGGCAAATGCAGGACTTTGCGAGCTCTGCCGCAACCCGCGGAGAAGCGCCAATCAGGTACTGGTCGTGGAAAAAGAAATTGACCTTGAGAATATAGAACGGAGCCGCAAGTACGACGGCCTGTATCATGTATTGGGCGGCACCATCAGCCCGCTGGATCCATCCGCGCCGGCAAGACTCCACTTAAAAGAACTCTTTGACCGGCTGCAAAAAATTGCCGCCGCCGGAGAGGCCGAGCTGGTCCTGGCCACCAATCCCACGGCCGAGGGTGATGCCACGGCGCTTTACCTTGAGCGGGTGTTCGCGCCCCTAAAAAACCAGCAGGCCGGATTTAAAATATCCCGCCTGGGCCGGGGCTTGACCACCGGCTCGGAGCTGGAATATTCTGACGATATAACCATTGCCAACGCCCTCCAGAACCGAAAATAGGTTCTGGCTGTTCTTGGCATCGCTCTTCGAAAGTCAAACCGCATTCTTCAACCTCCGGGAGGGAGGAAACATGGCGGAGCCGGAGAAGTCGTTGCTCGATGCGGAACAGCTGGGCCTGTTGACGCGGCGCGTGGGCAACATCAGCGCGCAGTTGCCGGAGTACGTGGACGCCAAGCGGGCAGCTGCAGTCGTGAAGGGCGCCGATGATCTGCTGGCAGCTCTCGGCGACCTCTTCATTACCGATGACCTCGTGGACTTACGCCATGCGACGCGCCGTGACCCGAGCCGTGAGGAGGTCATCCGCAACTGGGAGGAACTCCTGGCGGTACGTTGCCTGGTTATCCCGTTGGTCGGCCGGCTCTACAATCTTGCCTACAGCCTGCGCGCTCTCGCGCCGCCCATCGGGAGCCGATACCTTCCGGAGGGTACGGTGCAGCACATGGCGCGCATACTCCAGCACGAGGCACTCCGGTTGGAGGTTGAGTACCGATGGCTCGAGCAGCAGCTCTGTCCCGGCATCGACAAGGCGCTTCGGGAATCCAGCCCGGGGTCCTAACACCCAAACGGCGCTCCCCGCGAAGCGCCGTCTTTTTTTAGGTCTCCGATAAATTACTTCCGCTCTCATTCCAATGATGTACCAATGATGTACCAAAACTCGGGCTTGTATCAATGTATTAATACATTGATACAAGCCCTATAACTCATATTCTATAGTCCGTATCAGCCCTGTTTCCAGCGGCGAAAGCTTTCGCGCGAGCCCTTCACGGGCGGGATAGAGCGCCGCAGCAGCCGCTCGGCGGCATCCAGCAAGTTATCCAGCTTCGAGCGCTTCGGGAAAAGGGCGAATATCATCCGGTATCCTTCCCCGCGTTTAGAGAGTTCGCGATGAACGGCATTGATCGTCGTAGTGCTCATTTTAAGAAGCTCACTGATGTCCCGATACGGGTACCCGCGATCGATGAGCATGGCGGCCATGAGGCGCTTGGCGAGCATGATCCGCTCGGTCGGCGTCAGGATGTCGTCCAGCACCTTGGCAATGCC
>CAYJUX010000058.1:0-4354 GCA_964373475.1 uncultured Candidatus Saccharibacteria bacterium | reverse complement strand
CGCCCTCACCGGGCTGCTTTTCACCGTTCCCTCACGGTACTGGTTCACTATCGGTCTCTCGAGAGTATTTAGCCTTGGGACACTAGTCGTCCCTGTTTCCCGCACAGTCTTCGAACGGTGCGGTACTCAAGTATAGATCCAGAGAGCATAAGACCGTTTTCGCGTACGGGACTGTTACCCGCTGTGGTGCGCCGTTCCAGGCGTCTTCCGCTAACGAAGTCCTAATTTATAGCTCCCCCGGGATCGCTCCCGACGAATCAAACTTACAACTGCTACCGCAGTAGCTACCAGCTCCCAGCCACCGCTTACGCAGCTACCAGCTCCTAGCAACCGGCCACCAGCAAATCAATCCAATCCAAATTGCTGGCAGCGGGAAGCTAGAAGCTGGATGCCGCGATAGCGGAAGCTAAAAGCTGGCAGCTGAGCGATAGCTCTGGGCTGTTCCCGTTTCGCTCGCCGCTACTTGGGGAATGTTTCTCGCCCTTGGCGAGAACGCTGACACTCGCAGACTTTACGCCGAAATACGCAGAAAAATTCTGCGGCATTCTGCGTCAGTCCTGCGTGTTCTGCGATCTCGTCGAAGACGAGATATTGGTTTCTTTTCCTCCGCTTACTGAGATGTTTCACTTCAGCGGGTCTTGCTCCACTACGGTATTACCCGCAGGGTCTCCGATATAAAATCGGAGGGGTTGCCCCATTCGGAGATCTCCGGATCAAAGGTTGCTCGCCACCTCCCCGGAGCGTATCGCCGGCACGCCACGTCCTTCATCGCCTTCGAGAGCCTAGGCATCCACCATATGCACTTTGACGTACCCCCACACCATTGGCGGGGGGACGTGTAACCGCATTGTTTGTTGCTATTACCTACTCCTCACCACGCTCGTCGCTCGGCGTAATTCAAATCTACGAATGTATCCGAATGCTACGAATGGCATTCGCGCCGTTCGCATCACAATTCGCATCATTTGCATTATGTGAGTACCGAAACGCAGTGAGGTACTTATTCGTATTCATTTTTCAAATTGCTGGCGTTCCCAATCCCCGCCTGACCCCTCTGATGGGATCGGACGGCGACCGACAACTGCCCCCGAAGAATTGAAAAACCGCTTTTTTAAAGCGGCTTTCCGACAAGCACGGGTTAACACAAGGTCAACCGGCTCTTTGAAGGAAAGCCCCCTCTACGAAAGTGTTCATGCGACTCTTCATGTGAAATGTATTCTATTCCTGCCCCGATCGTGTGTCAACCCCGTGAGAGCGTTCCTAGTAAGGAAGCTGGGGATAACTGTAGACAGCACGCAGCAGAAGAGACGCGAACAAAAGAGACCCGCAAGATGCGGGTCCCTTTTCTCGGAGCAAACGCGGGGCTAGCGTCCGCCGATGTCCCGGCGCATCCGTTCTAGCCAGGATGACGCCGCCTCTTTTCCGCCTAAGCCAAAGGCAAGGCCAAAGGCAAGCGCGAGCATGGCGATGAGGCCGGTAACCACCGTCTGCAGGAGGATGGTCGCGACTCCCAATTGCAGCAGTGCGGCGATGACCGCGAAGACCCAGATCGCCCAGCGCGCCATGACGCCTACCGGCGCGCCCCGCATGCCGGCGGCGTCGGCCGATGCGCGCACCGCCCGCTCAACGACTTCAGCCACTTTCAAGGCGATGACCAGGATGAGGGCGGCCACCACGACGTTCGGGATGTAGAACAGTACCTGCCTCAGGAAGTCCGAGACCTCGCCGAGGCCGAGGATATTTGCCGCGGCAAGCAGGAAGACGATGATGAGGAACCACTTGACCAGGGCTCCGATGAACGCGCCGGAGTTCAGGCGCATCCCGCCTCGTTCCAGCGCTTTCTCCACTTCCAATTGATTCAGGAGCGTATCCACGCGGAGCGCCTTGACCACCTCCGCGACCAGCCGGCCGAGAGCCGAGGCCACGACCCAGCCGATAACGAATATGACAACGGCGCCGACGAAGAGCGGCACGAAGTTGGCCACGGCCGCCCATGATTGTTGGAGTGAGGCAACGATCACATCACCCCAGGTTTGAAGTACCATAGGTTGAACTGTAGAAAGAGACAAGCGCTCGACCCTGCCCGGTAGTAGAACTTCGCGTTTTTAAACTACCATGGCGCTGACATAACCCGGTGCGCTGGGGATCTCTCGAGAGGACACTCAGCGCTGGCGAAACCGCGCGAAGTCTCACTACCGGGCATGCATCAGTTAAGCGCTTTCCCAATGGTTATTATTTCTGTCAACTTCCATCCGGTGTCCGCCGGCATCGACCGAGAAGTTGTGGTTTTACCGCTTCTATTGTATCACCACTGCCGGCCCATCCCCAGCGTACTTATCCACACCGCATGCCGATAGGGTGCCCGGGATCCCGGTCCTGCACAGCGAGCGGGGAAACCGTAGGCAAGCATAGAGAGCCATAAGTGTCGCAATAACTTCCGATAGGAAGTTATTGCGACAACAGACGGCGGAATAGGACCATTACTGAGGTGAGACCTTAATAGTTGTACCATTATGGAGGTGAGACCTCAATAGTCTCAGTAGTCGATCTCAAGGCGGGGTACTGCTGGCAGTGACAGTTGCAGCTGCTGTCTCCGGGGGAGATGTGGCGACAGATGGGGTCGGTTCTAGAGTGAAATTTTCAGTTGTCATTCTGAGGGAGCAAAGCAACCGAGGAATCCGACCCAGTGGGTCGTCCTAAGGCATCAGCCGAAGGATCTCCAAATCCTTCGCATTGCTCAGGATGACTCGCGGGATCAAAATTCTCCATGACAATACCTACCGTTACCCCATCCTTGGCGGCTTTCATGCCTGCTCCGGGAAGCAATGAGGAAGCTATCCTGTCTCCTATCTTGATGGGCCCGGATTCAGCTTGCCCCGTTAAAACTTGTTCTAATCGGGGTGGAGACCTCAATCGGCACGCGGCCGGAGAGGAATAGAGAAAACATTATTGAGCTATTCTAATTTCAGCTTCTGTAAGTATAACCAGTCTTTTCTTGCGTTGTGCTAACGCGGCGCTATCCGTTTCAAAAAATCTCTTTAATATCGCGTTAACCGCCTCCACTCGTTGATCATCAAGCCGGAGTGCGATAACACTAAATTTTTTTGTGGAGGCAAAATAGTACATCTCGCCAAAGTCCAGATCAAATGTAATTATAATACGCCTCTCACGCTGAGCGATTTTTGCCACTGCCGCATCGTCAATTCCGCCGAGGCCGTCTTCGATCAAACTCTTTACGTCAAACCGAAAAGACCGCAGAAACACCGCGGTCTCGGGAGAAATGTTGGCATCGAGAAGTACCCGGATCTTTGCCATTATTTTGCGAGCTCGAACGGCCGCACTATCTCTCTCTGAACCCTGGCCTCGGAGTAACGAATAGCCGCAAGAACGTCTGCTCTTTTGAGGTTGGGGTATGCTTGCATAATTCGCTCAACCGTGTAGCCGCTCGCGAGTAAATTCAAAATCAACGCGACCGGCACTCGCGTCCCCTTAATAACCGGTTTGCCGGCAAGTTTTTTTGGATTGACTTCTATGCGATCAAAGTATGTCATCATGAGTAATGATAACGCGCTTTACCATGGAAAGCAAGCTGAATAAGTTACGGCCCGGTACTGGTCGCCGCTTGCCCGCCTAAGTCCGCTTCGTAGGGAACTTGTTCTCCTACAGGGTTTTCATCAGAAAAGTCTGGCTGGGTAGTCGTTGAAATTAGTTCGTGGATCGGCTCTATTTGCGGCGATGGCGGCGGAGGCAGAGTGGCAGCGACTGGCAGGAGGCCGGCACCTTCCAAAAGCGCCCGGAGCTGTTCCTTGACAATGCAGACGTCATCCAGGCAGAGCTTCTTGGCGGTAATGCTCGCGGCGGTGAGATTGCCCTGCCCGTCAATGCCCCAGGTGCCGTTTTGCGAAAGCACGCTCCGCACGTTCAAAATGTCCTTGCCCATGAGGTCCAGGTTGAAAACCGTGGTGATGCGGCCGCTATAGGGGTCCAGGGTCCAGCCGTTACTGCCAGCGGCGATGTCGCCGCCGGAGATCTCAGGGTCAAGCTTGGAGTAGCCAAGATTGACGAAGACGAGGATTTTGCCCACACAGTTGTCATTCTGAGGGAGTAAAGCAACCGAAGAACCCGACCCAGTGGGTCGTCCTGAGGCATCAGCCGAAGGATCTCCAGATCCTTCGCATTGCTCAGGATGACTGACGGGATCAAAGGATTCCAGGGCAATACCTACCGTTACTCCATCCTTCGTGGCTTTCATTCCTGTTCCTGGGAGAGATGATGAAGTAATCCTGTCTCCTATCTTGATGGGGCCGGATTCGGTGGAGACCTTGACCGGGACGCGGCCGACGAGGGCAACGGG
>CAYJUX010000057.1:0-4378 GCA_964373475.1 uncultured Candidatus Saccharibacteria bacterium | reverse complement strand
GTTCAGTTGACGTATGAGCGTGTTGTTCCTGCTTCTCTTGTTTTTCGCGATTACGCTCGCTTTCGGATTTATATTCAGCGCCGCGGTTCTCGGCGAGCGCCGGATTTTTGCCCTGTGGCCGCTCGGCGTTCTCGTCGGCCTGAACGCCTACATATTTTTCGTGAACCTGATGGCGCATGCCATCCCTCTGGCCATAACCGTGTGGCTGGTTCTCGGTCTGATGCTCCTCGCCGCCGCGGCCCTGTATAAAATCGCTTTCGGCCCAAACCGTAGTTTATTCATTCCGAGTGGCCTCGAAGCCCGTCAACTGCGGCTGCTGTTCGGGGTTGCCTTTTTAATTTCGGCTGTCTCCGGGGTTATCGCTTTACGGACGCTCCAGTATGAGGACCTTTCACTCGGCCACCTGCCGCTCGCCGCCACGATGGCCGCCGGCAACTTCCCGGTGATGGATCCCTCGGCGCCGGATCAGCCCATGGTCTATCATTACGCGTCCGATCTTTTTACCGTAGCGCTCCACCAGATTACGGGAACGCCCTTATGGCTCGGCTATGATATCCAGACCTTTTTCATGAGCGGCACCCTGTTTCTCATGGCCTTTCTTCTGGCGTTTCATCTCTGCCGACGCTTTTTGAGTTCGTTCGCCGCCGCGTTCCTGCTTTTTTATGGCGGGGGACTGACCTGGCTGTATTTCACCGAGGGCCTTGGCCCGCTGTGGCAAACATACGTTTCGGGGTACGAAGTGTCCGCGCCCTGGAAGTTTGTCGCTTCCATGACCATTCCGCAGCTGTGGAGCGGTTTTGTGTTTATTATGAATAACCACGCCATTGAGATCGGCCTGGCTATGACCGTCTTCGTGCTGTATTGCTGCCTGCGGGCGCTGGCGCGCGATGAGCCGCGCTGGCGCGCGTTCACTCTGGTCGGGGCAATTTCCTTTGGCTACCTGGCGCTCTCTGCGGAGACGAATTTTGCGATTTTGGGCGCGGCGTTTTTCCTGGCCTTGGTCTTTGAGGTTTTGTTCCGCCTTCGCCATCGGCGGGAGCCGGGTGAAGTATTTTTTTGGGGCCGCCATACGCTAGCCGTCATGCTCATCATGCTTGGTCTCGGAGCGGTATTCGCCGCCTTCCAGGGCGGGGTGCTGTCTTCGTTCGGGTCTGGCGGAGCAGTACGCTCCCTGAGCGTAGTCCGGCGTTTTTGGGTCATTGATTTTGCCCCGCGCACCGGTCCGTTTCTCCTAGGCAGTTGGCCGTTTTGGGTTGAGCTTGGCCTTAGCCCGCTCGCCGTTCTCCCGGCTCTGTATTTTTTTCGACGCCAACGCCCCATACTTTTTTTGGCCCTGCCGGCGGTATTGGCGTTTGCCGCGCCGTTTTTTCTTCGCTATCAGGGCGGCGGTGAGCCGAAGCGCCTGTTCGGCAGTTTGGCTATTCCGGTTTTTTCGTTCCTGGTCGGCTTATTTCTCGTCGAGGTGTGGCCCCGGCTGGAGGGGCTCCTGGGCCGCTTCGCCTCCCGCCGGCTGATATTTTCTCTCCTTTTTTTGGTGGTGTCTTCATCCCTGCTCTTCCAGTTGGTATATCTTTTGACTCCACTCGGCCATGTCGGAAAGTTCCGGCGGCCATTTCTTGAAATTCCGGGCGGACGCTCGCCGCTCGACGAGCGGGCCTACCGGTGGATCAGGGAGCACACCACGCTGGCCGATCGCTTCTTCCCCTATGATAAGAACGGCACGAAATTCATCCGTGAAACGGGAAGATTTCTTCCCGGGGAGATTAATATGACTACCAAAGAAACGCACTACGCGCAAAAAGAGGCCTACCGCGCCATCCTCGATTCCTGTGCTGTGTCCGGCTTCCGGGAAATGCGGATCGCCTACGTCTACGTGTCGCCGGATTTCCCCGCGGACGCCAAAAATTTTGAGACGCAGTGTTTAGCGGGAAAACTCGGGGCCGAGCTCGTGTACCGTGATGAGCGGGAGGGCGACTTCAGAAGAATGTATCGCCTCCCATTGCCGCGATGAAAGATGTAAATCGTTTCGGGTACGAGTGGGAGCGACACTCCGTGCTCCTCCCGGAACACGAAGCCCAGTTCAAGAAATGGGTGATGCCGCTCACCCCGGCCGATTTTGCCGGCAAGCGGGTGCTCGATGCCGGCTGCGGCATGGGCCGGAACAGCTACTGGGCGCTGAAGTGGGGCGCGAGAGAAGTCGTAGCCTTTGACGCCGACGAACGGACGGTGAAATCCGCATTCAAGAACCTCCGTCAGTTTCCAAACGCTCGGGTCCTTTTTAAAAACATGTATGACATTGATTGGCGGGATGAATTTGACATCGCTTTTTCCATTGGCGTGATCCATCATCTTGGAAACCCCTTAGCCGCAGTGCGGAAACTCGCGGAGGCCGTCAAGCCGGGCGGCAAAGTGGCGGTGTGGCTCTACGGGCATGAGGGCAACGAGTGGATCGTAACATTCGTTTCGCCGCTGCGGCGCCTCGTAACCAGTCGCCTCCCGCCAGCGCTTCTCTATCGTCTGGCGTATGCCGCAAGCATTCCTTTGTATCTCTTTATAAAAGTTGTGCCGATCAGGAGTGTGTATTTGTCGCAGCTGAAAGGTTTCAAATTTCGGCATGTCCACCTCATTGTTTTTGATCACTTTTTGCCCAGCATCGCCCGATACTACCGGCGCGAAGAAGCCGAACGGCTCCTTGCCGATGCCGGCCTCGTCGACATCTCCCTCAACCACTGCAACGCCGTCAGCTGGGTGGTTGTCGGCACGAAACCTACCCGCCGTATACGTCTCGCCACGCGGGGCGCTCTGATTGCGCCATTCTGAAGTGAGTGGTATTGTGGAGCCGTATTATCAAGGCAGGGAACAGCACATACGGGAAAAGAAACTCAACGAAGGCGGCAAGGAAGTGACCTATACGCTTGTTGCTTCCTGCGACGCCGGAGCGCTGGCGCGTCTGAACGTTTCCCATCTCTACGTTGCGCCGGCCTTTCCCCTGGGTGAGCGCGTTCATGGTTGTATTCGATCCCTCGGTGCAGTGCTCGTTTACGAAGATCAGGACGGCACTGATTTCCGCCATATCTACCGGCTCCCCCAGCCATCGTTCATGCCCTAACGAACTCCGATGCATAAACCGTTTCGCTACCAGTTTGCCGGATATCTGGCGAACAAGATCGAGAGAAGGGCCGAGCAACAGATCAAACGCCATGCGGTCCTCTGCGGCTATTTAGAGCATTATCGGCGCACGTCTCCTTCTCCGGGGTGTTCATATGCTGACTACTCGCTTCTGTACCGGTACGTGAAAAATCATAAACCCAGAGAAGTGCTGGAGTGCGGGACCGGTTTTTCAACCGTGGTCATTCTGCAAGCCCTTCGCGAGAACGAAGAGGAGTATGGTATCAAAGGGCGGCTTGTTTCGATGGAAGAGAATCGGGATTATTACGAGGCGGCCGTCAAAAGCCTCCCCCCCCCAACTAAAAGACGATCCGCGCCTGGAGATTGTTTTGAGTCCGGCGATCGAGGATACCTATGAATTTTTTCGGGGTGTTCGCTATAAAGAAATTCCCAAACGAGCGTATGATTTTGTATTTGTTGATGGGCCGGATTTGATGCTCAACCCGGCCCGGAAGCCGCTCGCATTCGATTATGATTTTGTTCATTTGGTACGCGAGAGCGACCATCCGATCAGTGCGTTCGTAGATACGCGCGTGAGCACCTGCTTTGTGTACTCGCTATTGTTTCCGGGAAAATTTCGCTATGACTATCTGCGCCGGGTCGGGATTGTCAAACCGGTAACTAGGGCCGATCTCGCGGATTCAAGAAATATCGTCTCGCGGGCAATGGACAACCACGGATTCCGCCGACCACCGCTGGTATCATTGATTACCGGTCGTTACTAATCGTTTCATATTATTCGCGGTCGCGAACAGAATGAAACGGTCCCCGTTTGCACTCTGGGGAAGTTCAGCCCGTTTTTCCCCCAAACCTCTGGCCGCGGCGGAGCGCAACGATCGTTGGAGTGTTCGCTCGCGGCGAGACCAAAGACGGCGACGGAAGTTTTTAAATAATAAAAGAGTAGCAATGATGATGTTGACAAGCCGAGTGCAATGGTTACAGTGGAAGCATATGCCGAAGAAGATGACGCTCGATCGACTCGCCGCGATAACCCAGCGCGAATTCCGGGTTGTCCATGGGGATGTCAGTAACCTCCGCGGCGAGGTCAATAACCTCCGCCGAGACATGGAGGGCGGGTTTCGCGTTGTAGCCGGCACTCTTGAGCTCATACGGCAGGATTTCGCGGAAATGAAGCGATCCTTTTCACTCTCACCCACGCCATGAGTAGCGACATGGTTGAGCTCCGGCGGCGTGTGGAGCGGCTCGAACG
>CAYJUX010000056.1:0-4604 GCA_964373475.1 uncultured Candidatus Saccharibacteria bacterium | reverse complement strand
AAAGAACTGCTCCAGCAGGAGATAGAAAAATTCCGGGCGCCCCAGCCGCCATTAGCATCTCCAGTACCAAAAACTCCGGCGATGGAGTCCATTGCGCCCGCGCCAACACCGCCCCAGCCATCGCAACGGCCAACGCCTTCACCCTCCCCACTTTCACGACCAGCGATCGAGCCAATAGCGGGAAAACCGCAACAAGGAAGTTGGGAGGGCAAGCCCTTAAAACTGCCGCCGCAAAAGATCCCCAGGCCGCCGGCGCCGGAGAAATACGCGGTGGACCCGTATAAAGAAACGGCGGAATGAAGCTTGTGAAGCTAGGTAAGTGAATTAAGTAAATTAAGTGAATTAAGCTTAATGGCGACGATCACGTCATTTCGGGATTTGAAGGTCTGGCAGAAAGCTCATGCACTCGTACTATACATGTACCGGATCACGAGACCCTTCCCGCCGGAGGAGAAGTATGGTCTTACATCACAGATGCGGCGCGCGGTACTCTCCGTGGCAATTAACATCGTGGAGGGATTCCGACGACTCACGGCAAAGGAGAGTTTGCGCTTCTACAACATGGCAAATGCTTCACTAGAGGAACTCCGCTATGAAACACAGGTTGCCCGCGATCTCAACTACCTCTCCGCGACCGAACTGCGCATTGCAGAAGACAAACTCGAGGAAGTGAGTAAGATGCTAAACTCCTGGATACGGAGCCAACTCCGGAACTCGCGCAAAACTTAACTTGCTTAACTCGCTTAATTTACTTAACTAGCTTACCCGTGCAGCAATTCCAAGTGCCCCAATTCATCAACATTGAGGACCGCATCATCGGCCCGCTGACGCTGAAGCAATTCCTCTATCTTTTGGGCGCGGCCGCCGTGGCCCTCGTCGGCTGGTCGTTTCTCCATTTCATCCTCTTTATTATCGTCGTAATTCCGTTCAGCGGACTTTTTGTCGCCATGGCCTTCGTGAAAATCAACGAGCAGCCGCTGCCGGCGGTCTTTTTTGCGGCAATAAACTATTATCTCCGCCCGCGCCTGTACCTGTGGCGGAAAGTTCAGGAGAAGGAAAGGGCGGCCGTTGTCCAAATAAGGAAAGAGGAAAGACCCCTCGCCGGCATCCCCAAACTGTCAGCATCCAAGCTTAATGACCTGGCCTGGAGTTTGGATATTAAAGAACGGATAGCAGAAAAGGACTCATAATGGCCTCCGCGCTCACGCCACAAAAAGCAAAATCGGCCGCCATAGCCCAGGAGTTCCTGCCCATTGATTCCATCCGGGACGGCATCCTCATACTCAAGAGCGGCGGAGGCCTCCGCGCGGTGCTCATGGTGTCTTCCCTGAACTTCGCGCTGAAATCCGAGGAAGAGCAGGATGCGCTCGTTTTCCAATATGAAAACTTCCTGAACGCGCTTGATTTTCCCCTGCAGCTCGCGGTCCAATCGCGGCGCCTGAATATCCGCCCCTACCTTGACCTGCTGACCGACCGGCAAAAAGAGGAAGCGAACGAACTTTTAAAAGTACAGATCGGGGAATACGCCGAGTTCGTCAAATCGTTCGTAGAAATGACCAGTATCGTCTCCAAGGCCTTTTTCGCCGTCGTACCCTTCACGCCCTCCATCGCCGAACGGCGGGGCGGTCTCTGGAGGGGACTGGTTTCGCGCTTCGGCGTCAGGACGGAAGCCAACGCGGCCGCGGAGGGCGAATTTGAACAGTGGCGAAGCCAACTGCTGCAGCGAGTGGACGCGGTCAGCAGCGGCTTGAAGCGCCTCGGCCTGCGGGTGGCCGTGCTTAATACCGATGAACTCATTGAACTCTTCTACGGCCTCTATAACCCGGCCGAGACAGAGCGCACCCCCGAGGTCCCACAGCCATGATCTCCCTCCCATTCCTCCGGAAAAAACGCGCCGTTGAAACAGAGATCGCCCCGGTCTTCCCCCGGGAGATCTACGAGGCGGGCGTGGCCTCGCTCCGCGACATTATCGCGCCCGCGGCTCTGGAGATAAACCCGAGTTTCCTCCGCCTCGGCGAAAAGTTCGTCCGTACGCTATTTGTCTTCTCCTACCCCCGCTACCTGAACACCAACTGGTTCAGCCCGGTCATTAACCTGGACAAGGTATTTGATATCTCATTTTTCATCCATCCCGTGGAGACGGCCACCGTGCTTTCCCAGCTCCGAAAGCAGGTGGCCCGTGTGCAATCGCAGATCTCCATGCGCGAGGAAAAGGGCCTGGTGCGCGACCCCATCCTGGATACCGCCTATCGCGATCTGGAGGAGCTCCGCGACAAACTCCAGCAAGCCCGGGAACGCCTCTTTAATTTCGGCCTCTATGTTTCCATTTACGGGACCTCTCTGGAAGAGCTGAATAAAATGGAATCTGAACTCCGCTCCATGCTGGAGGCGCGATTGGTGTACCTGAAGCCGGCCATGTTCCAGCAGGAGGAGGGCTTCACCTCATCCCTGCCCCTCAATCTCGACCGCCTGCAGGTGCATAATTATCTGAACTCCGGCCCCATCTCCTCAACGTTCCCCTTTGTTTCCTTTGACCTCACTTCCAATCGCGGCATCCTCTACGGTATCAACCGCCATAATAATTCCCTGGTGCTCTTTGACCGCTTCTCCCTCCCGAACGCGAACTCCGTAACATTCGCGACGTCGGGCGCCGGTAAAAGCTATGCCACCAAGCTGGAGATCCTGCGCTCCCTGATGTTCGGCGTGGATGTGATCGTCATTGACCCGGAGCGCGAATACCAGTACCTCGCCGAGACCGTTGACGGGGCGTATTTCAACATTTCCCTGACATCGCCCAACCACATCAATCCCTTTGACCTGCCGACCCCGCGCGAGGACGAGTCGCCCTCGGATGTGCTCCGCTCCAACATCATTAACCTCATTGGATTCTTCCGCATCCTTTTAGGGGGGCTCTCGCCGCAGGAAGACGCCATTCTGGATCGCGCCATTACCGAAACATACGCGGCGCGGGACATCACGCCGGATACGGATTTTTCATCCGCCGTGCCCCCTACCCTGGCCGATCTGGAACTGGTGCTGGCGGCAACGGAGGGCGGGGATGATCTTGCCGTACGGCTCAAAAAATACACCGGCGGCACCTGGGCCGGGTTCATAAACCAGCAGACGAACCTGGACGTAAAAAACCGCCTGGTCGTTTTCTCGGTGCGCGATATGGAGGAAGAACTCCGGCCCATCGCCATGTACATGGTGCTGCACTATATCTGGAACCTCGTTCGCTCCGAATTGAAAAAGCGCATCCTGGTCGTGGATGAGGCCTGGTGGCTCATGCGCCACGAGGACGGCGCGTCCTTCCTCTACGGCATTGCCAAACGAGCGCGAAAATATTTCCTCGGTCTCTCCACCATTACCCAGGACGTGGCCGACTTTATGGGCTCGCCCTATGGGAAGCCCCTGGTGACCAACGCCTCCATGCAGCTGCTCCTCCGCCAATCGCCGGCGACCATCAAGACGGTCGTGGAGACGTTCAACCTCACCGAGGAGGAAAAGTTCCTCCTGCTGGAGTCCGAAGTGGGAGAGGGGATCTTTTTTGCCGGATTGAAGCATGTTGCCATAAAAGTCATCGCCTCCTATACCGAGGACCAGGTCATCACTTCCGACCCGCAGCAGTTGTTGCTCATTAAAAAGGCGAAAGAGGAATTCACGAAGGCCCATAACCCCGACGCGAGTGATGCCGCGCGGCCCGGCGTAAACCATGGATAACGATATACCCATAAGAGACAGCATGCGGCGCATTGAATGGCGGGCAAGCATCGCGTCGCGCATCCAGCCAGGCGTGAGCCATGCGGCTCAGGCGATCGCCGAGCGGCTGAATAGCGAGATAGAGGCCGGCCATGCCACCGCCGTGTTCCTATTCGCCCTCGGCCTGGCATTCTTAAAGGACGGGCTCCTGGATTGGGGGCTTAATCTCCTCGGCATCGGCCTCATCCCCATAGTCGGCCAGATCCCGGGTTGGCTCGTGTCCGGGATCCTGTACTATTTTCTCTGGAGCAAGGGCTGGTTCAAGAAGACAAAGATCCGAATCAGTTACTGGGTGCTGGCCCTTTTCTTTGATAACCTCCCTGGGTTTGAGGAACTCCCACTAACGATCCTGGAGGTTTGTTTTGCCTGGGCATTTATCCGGCGCCGTGCCCGGCAGGCAAAAGTTGAGCTGCGGACTCACGAGCGGCAAATGCGTGCTACACTGGAAGTGGCCTGAAATGCCTGCCGCCATGAAAAATATAATTCTTCCGCTCTCCATTGCTGTTTTAGCTTTGACCATTGCGGCGCTATCCCTCCCCGCCGAGGCCGCGCTCACGCCGATATTCACGCTCCTTGTTTCGCCCGAGCTCCCTACTGCGGGACAGCGGGTGACCATTTCCGCCCTGCCTACGAATTTTACCGCCTCTACGACCGTCTTCACCTGGTTTGGCGAGGACATTGCCGCGCCCATTGCTTCCGGGAAAGGCATATCAGCAATATCCTTGGTGCCAACTCCCGGGGAGAGCGGCGCGATGCAAATTCGCCTTCAAGTTGACCCTGGCCCAGAGTTCGTCCGCAAAAGCGGATCCGTCACCATTCTTATTCTCCCCGCGAGCGCCGTCAGC
>CAYJUX010000055.1:0-4611 GCA_964373475.1 uncultured Candidatus Saccharibacteria bacterium | reverse complement strand
GCGCCACGATGGCCCCGAACATCCATCCCCGTGCTGCAGTGGAAGCATCCATATGTCGCTCATCATAGACCTCTGCCCGAAGCACTCCCAAAGCGGTTATCCACAAAGGCAAAAAAAATGAACATAGAGCTCCGCGCAGCGTAAGCTCGGCGGGAACTCCAGTTCACCCCTCACCAGTTTTTCGCTTGATTCGGGAAGGAGATGCCAGGGTAACCTCCCCCCGAGAATGAATTACTACTGACCCCTTTAGGAAAACTGGTGAGGGGTCTGCTTTTGAAAAGCCTAACGGGTAAGTTCGGCGTCGAGTGCGGCGGCTTCCGCGTCTGAATCTTCAAGGGGAAAGGCAATAAAGTCCCGCTCAATGGCTTCTATATCGTCCGAGATATTCCCCTGCCGGCTCACGGCCGTATCAATATTGCTTGGCCGCCCCCAACCAATGCTCTGGGTATAGGACCAAACGAT
The DNA here is from genome assembly GCA_964373475.1 of uncultured Candidatus Saccharibacteria bacterium. Lineage (GTDB taxonomy): Bacteria > Patescibacteriota > Minisyncoccia > Sungbacterales > SURF-37 > JACQMJ01. The sequence goes on along the minus strand of CAYJUX010000055.1, from coordinate 4,149 downwards.
AACGGCAACAAGGGCAAGGATGCCAATGCCCGCCAGGAGCACCTGACGATCGGCATGCCGGAGAAATTTTCGCATGTGATCCAGGGAAATCATCGGGTCAGGCCAATGCCCTTCAAAAGAGCGATCGTATCGGCAAGCGCCGCATGAACGCCCTTTATTTGATCTTTTATCGTGTCCAGCAACACGCGCGTCTCCCGAAATACCTTTTGCGGATCTCCCGCGCTCCGCGAGCGCTCCAGCTTCGCCTTCAATTGGTCAAACGACTGCCTGGCCTCGCGCCATTTCGCATTGGCCCGATCGAGCGATGCTTGGGACTGCACGCGGTTTTTGTGATCTACCGGCATACGGCTGATGCGGGACTGGATGCGCCCACTAAATTCCTGCAGACGTTCAAGCGCCAAATCAAAGCGCCGGATGACCTGGAGGAAGAACCCCCGTATCGTGGCTTCGCGCCGTTCGCTCATCGCCCCTTTGGACGATTTGGCTTCAACAGCCAACGCGAAAACCGGCGCAACGATAAGCGTAACGCCAACCAGTGCCGATGCAAGCGTTTTCGGGGCAAAAATCCTCATTCGAGCGAGAGCTACCTAAAAATTTTAGCACAAGGGGAAACCTTTCCAAAAACTGTCTATACACAGGCGAGAAGTAGTTCCCCTACACCTCAATATTTACCTCCTCGCTGACCGAGCGTACCGCACCATAGTAGCGGCAAAATTCGCACTCCTCCCCCGGCTCGGGCAGCGCATCGGCGGAAAGACAGCGCTTGGCTTTGAGGAGCGCCGGCTCCACCCAGCCATCGCTCCCCGCATACGGGATGAGCTTAATGGAAAATTCCAGCCGGCCGTCAAAGGCCTCGCGGTCAGCTTTGCCGTTGGCATAGACGAAATACCCGGTCGGACTGACCGGAAAGCCGTTTTGCCGGAAGAGCCACTGATAAATTTCCAACTGCCGCTTATAGCCGTCCTGCCACTCGGCATCAATGCTCACCTCGCCCGTTTTGGATGTCGCTTTGTAATCCACGACCATGAGTTCCCCCGCCGGATTTACCCACACATCATCAACGCCGCCGGTAACGAAAAAATTGGTCGGGCTATGGAGGTGGGTCACGCCCGCGCTCCGGGCGTTGCGCCAGGCGGCCAGGTCCCTATGCGCGAACGGCACGGCATCCACGCCGTAGTGTTCCATGAGCGGGTGACGGCTGCCCTGGGCGCGGTGGATGTCAAATTCCTTTTTTAAAAGGGTATCCACGGCGTTATTGAGCGAGAAGGGGTAGCCCGGCGGCTGGGCCACGCCGAGGCGGCAGTCCAAATAGAAACAGCGCGCACAGCGCATGAAGAGCTCCAGCTTGGAGCGGCTCAGGCGAAAGGGAGTGGCCAGATCCGGACGGTAGAGATCGCGGGCGCGGCGGGGGTTGTAGAACATTGGTAGTGCGGAGGAACGCGTATGGTTCAGTATAGCGGAAACAATAACTAAGGACTACCCCGCACCAATGCTCGAAGAGCGGATCGTGCCTCACCGACACCTCGGCTCGGTATCCGCTCCGCTGGAATCTTCGGTCATTCCGAAGCTCCTGATCAGCATGGTGCGGGGTTCTCATGTTTGCAACCGCTCGGCTTTGCCTCGCGGGCAAACAAAGGACTACCCCGCACCAATGCTCGAAGAGCGGATCGTGCCTCACCGACACCTCGGCTCGGTATCCGCTCCGCTGGAATCTTCGGTCATTCCGAAGCTCCTGATCAGCATGGTGCGGGGTTCTCATGTTTGCAACCGCTCGGCTTTGCCTCGCGGGCAAACATGGAAAAGAAAACAGGCGGCGCGTCCGGTGCGTCGCCTGCGATGACATCCCACGGCCTTAGCGCGGTGGGATGGGGAGAAGTGGTATCGGGAACTGCTCCAGGAACGGCGGCGGATTCGGATCCAACTCCCGCCAGGTGAGAACGAGCCGTGGCGGATCTTTCTCATACACCACCATGACACGCTGACGGGTAGCGGCGGAGGCGAAGCTCCGTGCCCGGCGCACGTCTTCCGATCTCGGCTTGGACTCAAGATGGAGGGTGTACGCATCAAGGCGAGGCCTATCGATGATCACTCTCGCCAGCCAAATGCAAAAGTACGATACCCACTCCTGCTCCTGCGCCATCGCCTTAACCCTCCGTATAAGTATAAGAAAGAGTACCAACGTACCACTCCCGAAGAAGCGAACCTGATACGCATCCTACCTTCCGGCGCCGCCAAGGTCAAACCGCACGGTTAAGCTTCTCCACCCGCACGCCAATGAGCCGGATCGGCTTCCGCTTCGGATTCCCCCGGATATCAAGGAAGGGCAGGAGGAGGCGCAGCATCTCCCCTTGGAGCGCCTCCCGCGTAACAAGCGCGTGCGGCGGCGTATGGGAACGGGTATGCGTGGTGAAATCGGCAAAACGCACGGTTACGACCACGGTGCGGAAGGAAGCAAATCCTTCTTTTTGAAAACGCTGGAATACCGAATCCGCGAGTTCCCGCGCGCGCGCGAGAACGAATGCCGGCTGGAGCGTATCTTGCGCGAACGTTTCCTGCTCGCCCACGGACTTTAACTCTCCATCGTTTGAAACTTCGCTCTCCGAGATGCCGCGCGCTTTTAAGAATAGGTCTTCGCCCCATTTGCCCTGCCATTCAATGAGTCGGGCCAGCTCAATGGCGCGAAGTTCCCTGATAAGGCGAATGCCCTTAGCGCCGAGGAACGCTTCGCCCTTGGGCCCGATGCCGGGAATGACGCGCACCGGCAAAGGGTCAAGGAATTCCTGCACCGCTTCCGGCCGGACCAGCGTGAGGCCGTCGGGCTTTTTGAAGTCCGATGCTATCTTAGCCACGAGCTTATTCGGCCCAATGCCAATGGAGCAGGTCAGGCCTTCAGCTTTTAGGATGTTAGCTTTTAGTTTCCGAGCGCGTTCCTCCGCTTCTACCCACGGATTGACCGTGATTCTTGATTCATGATTCTTGATTCCAAATTCAAGGTATGCTTCATCAATGCTGGCTTCCTCAAAGGCATCCGCCTCTTTGGCAAGTATGGCCATGATGCGCTGCGAAACCTCGCCATAGAGCCGGTGCTGGCCGCCAAGAAAGAGCGTCTCGGGCTCGCCCCTTTTCCGCGCTTCTTCGGCCAGCTGCCAGGCCTGGGAAATAGGCATGGCTGACTTAATGCCGTACTTCCGCGCCGCGTAGCTCGCGGTGGACACCACGCCCCGGCCTTTCCCCTCCTGGGGGTCGGCGCCTATGACAATGGGCCTGCCGCGAAATTGCGGGTTATAGCGCTCCTCCACCGCGGCGAAGAACGCATCCATGTCCACGTGGGCGATGACGCGCATGGGGCGAGTATACCAAAACAGCAAAACGGCCCGCCGTTACGGCGGCCAGTTTTAGCACCGAACTAATGGCGCTGGATCCACCGCCAGAGGGCGATGATGGCAAGCACCAGGACCGCCCACACGAGGAGCGTGGTGACCCAGAAAAAGAAACTCGCCCCGCCGCCGTAGCCCGACATGGCGCCAAAGCCATTCCACATCATAGGATTCAATCGGCTGTTACCGTCGCGGGGAGCCGACCAGCCTCCCCACATGAGCTGCATCATCGGCATGAAGCCAAGGCCGCTTGATGGGAACGCCGCCGCGGCATCGCAACCGGAGAGCCGCTTGCCCATGACAACATGCATTTGTTCCTCCCCCTGCTCGCCCATCATCCGCGCCATCATGGCGTTCATCGCCGGGTGGACATCACCGAGCATCTGACCCATGAAGTATTCGCCGAGCGCCCCGAAGCTTTCATCGGAAAGACCGGCGCAGTTCACTTCTTTGGCCTGCAGTTTCTGCCATATGCTTTTGCCTTCCACTTCCTCGCGTGCGGTGTGGTCATCGGGATCGGTAATTGACCCATGCGCGCTCGCGCCGAACGCGGCAACAACGAGAAACGCAATCAGGGGCGCCACACGAAAATATTTCAAGGGAAACATCATGACCATCACTTACGAATAAGGTAGAGCGCCAGCGGCGCGCCCCAGTTGGCCCATCGCTCTACGAAATCCCAGATGGGTTCCCCGACCAACGGCCGTATAAGTGCGGTCCAGAACCCCCAAGCAGCAGCCCAGAGGAGCACCGGCCGGATGGGCTTCACGAG
>CAYJUX010000054.1:0-4751 GCA_964373475.1 uncultured Candidatus Saccharibacteria bacterium | reverse complement strand
CGGCGATCTCGCGCCAGAAGGTCTGAACCACGATGTTCCGGGAACGCGAAAGTTTCAGGTCGCGAAAGGCCTTGTCCGTGAAAATGCGCTCGATCTCCAAAAGCGTATTGCCGCTTGCCGGGTCATCCATGACCAGCAGGGTGGAGTTCCGGAAATACTGCTCGAACATCGGGCCCAGGGCCTCGGGCACCGCGCCGTAGAGTTTCTGGAAAATAGCGAAAAGTTCGTTCACCACCATGGTTTTCTGCTCCGGGAAAGCAGGGTCATACTCCAGCATATTGAGGCCCATCGGCCGCTCGATATCGCCGGGGTTGAAGTAGATGACATCGCCCGCCCGCTCGGGTGGAACGTAGCCGAGCACTCGCTCGGCGGTATCGCCGTGGGGGTCTATAAAACAGACGCCGCGGCCCAAAAGAATGTCCTGGCGGAGCATTTCGGTCATGAGCGAACTTTTGCCGGTGCCGGTCTGGCCGATGATGTAGAGGTGGCGGCGGCGGTCATCATCAGTAAGTTTTATCTCGCGGGTCTCCCCGCGGAACACGCTTACCCCCAGGCGGATGCCCGATTCGGGAAGATTGGCCGGCGGCGAGGCCTCGCGCGACTTTACGATCCCGAGTTTCGGCGTTTCTAAAGACGTATTCGGAAAATGGAACAGGCCGGTCAATTCCTCGGAGGAAAGCACGGCGGCGCGCCGGGAATCAAAAAGACGAAATGAGAACTGGTATAGGAGGCGCGAGAGCTTTCGGCCGGTCACGGATCCGGCTTTCAGTTCATTCAGGCCGGGGTCGCGGAACTGGAGAAACGATGACGCAATGCTTGATGCGATCTCGCCGGCACGGGCCGGCGTCGCGGCTGAGGCGACAACGCGAATATTCGTCTCAAAAAGCGCCTTTGCACTTTTGGCCTCCATGAGGCGCACGTGCTCCTCTTCCTGCGGCGAGAGCCGTAGTTCCGGCTTTGGCTCGCCGGGTTTCGCATTCCCGGCCCGGGCAATGCCGCCGACGACTTCCATGCTTTCAGCCAGGATTCCCTTCGGCCGGAGAGCCGCCTCCCCTTTATAGACAAGACGGGCGTGGCTCGCGATGCGCTTGGCCCACTTCTTTGATGCCGGTTTGGCCACGATCTGGAAAGCCGCCCCCTCGCCTTCGGGCGCGAGCTTGGAGAAGGCGTTGGCAAGTTCGCGGAGCGGGTCGGCCTCAAGCGCTCGATACGTCTTAATGGGGAGCACGGCGTTGGAACGAAGCGTGAATACGACCCCCGCCGCAGCGCCGGTCGGGTTAAAAAGATTATAGTCCTGGCTCATCTGGACCCGCGCCTCGGGGTAAACGCCCTCTATGATCTTCTCCACGGCAGAGGCCAGGCGCCGCGGCACAGCAAGGTAAAACGCGATCTCCTCGCCGAGATGCGGCACGGCGATCTCCAGGGAAAATGACGGCTTGCCGTAGAGAAAGGAGCGCCATTTCCCTTCGCGAATACCGTAGAGGTTGGCGTAAATCTTCTCCATAGTGGCGACGGCCTCGCGGGTTTGCTCAAGCGTTACCCCGCCTTCCGGTACGCGCGGCTGCGGCAGGGCTATTTTTAACAGCTGGAGATTCAAAGAGCGCCATACCTCGCCTCTCCGTGAGCGGCGCTGAAAAAATAGAAAAAACGCCACCCCGCCGCCAATGGAGAGTACGGCGGCAAGATAAATATAGAGTAAAAGAGTCGGACTGGTCACAATGCTTTCAACTGCCGCGCGGCAATGAGGTGCTGATAGTAGCGGTCGCAAAGCCGGTCATGGAGTTCATCCATAAGCCAGGGCGTGGCGCGCCGTGCTACGTCCGCGGCCGCGACTACCCCTTTAGAAATGGCAATGGCGATCAATGATCCGATCTGCTCCTCGCGCTCCTGGGCAGCAAGGGAGGATGCGTGCTTCGTAAGTTCATCCGCAGGAAGGACAGGCGCGGATGCGGACGGTGCAGGGGAGGTCTTAGGTGAGAATGACTCGCCGTAGGTCTCGCGGAATGCCTCGCGGAAAAGTTCCTGCTCTGGCCTCGCCGCGTTTTCAGCCGTCAGGGCCTGCTTCTTCTCGGCCAGCAGACGCTCCAATTCGGCTATTTCCTGATGTGGCGTTTGCTCGGCGCCGGGGGTGGTTTCGGGCATGATGGCGCTACTATAGCACGGCAAAAACGCCGCCCCAACGGGACGGCGCTTTTCGCTGGCTACTTTTAGTCCTTCTGCCGGTCATCCACAGCGAGCGCGACCTCCACGGCTTCCCGCTTCATCTGCCCAACCTCCTCAAGCGCCATCGCATCAAGGTTCGGGAATTTCTCGCGTAAAAATTCCACAGCTCCCTCACTCCCCTCCCCAAGCGCCTCAAGCTGTTTCATGTCCTCCTCGCCGAGCTCCTTGGCCAGCCGCAAAATCAGCCGCCGCTCCACGAGCTTGGCCATGCGCTCAACCAGCTTGATTTTTTCATCATCAGGCAAAGCGGCGATGCCGAGGAGGCCTATGATATTTTCGTAAAGTTTGGGGTCTGCCATATCGTTAGAATTTAAGGTCGGGTATTAATTCAAGAAGGCGTTTTGGCGCTATCTTCAGGAACGCATCCACGCTCATGCCGCGCGCCGCCCCATCGGGATTCACTTCTTTAATCAGTTGTGCGAGCCGCCGCATGGCCCGTGCCGTGTGATTCAACTCGACAGCGCCGCCGCCCGCGCGGGCCTCCTGGGCCGCGATGTCCGCTTCCGCTCCTTTCACCAGGACTTCGCCAAGCGACATCCCCCGTATGTTCTCATACACCTCAAAGTCAATCAACCGATTGATGAGGCGGACGTAGGCCTGTCTGTTTTCGATATAGGTGGGGCTATCCTGCAGCCGTTCAAGAAGGGTTTTGGCCATTGGGTCCGCCCCGGTGCGCCTGGCAAGCGCGCGCATCATTTCCTCCTGGTCGGCGAGGTTTGAATCCGCGAAATGCTCGAGAGATTTCTGGATCTTGGCAAGCGCTTCCGGCGAGGGCGGCATTCCCTTTCCTTCTCCTGCCACCGGCTCGCCCTGGCGTCCGGCCGCTGCTTCCGCCTCCCCCTCCCAGCCGAGTCCTTTCGCTTCAGCCTGGGCCGCCATGTCTTCTTGGAACTGGTTCACTCTCGCCAGTTCGTCGATCTCTGTCGGAGAAAGGGTATCCAGTACCTCCTGGGGCTTCACCGGCGCGCCAACGGATTTCTTCAGCCATTCCGGCGCTTCCTTGCCGAGCCGCTCGTAGGCGGCAAAAAGGTCCTGGTCCGAGCCGACCGGCATCTTGCTCTCGGGGATAACTTCGAAGCGCGGCGGATTCGACCCCTCAGCCGGGATAAACCGCACCTTGTCGCCCGCGTGCACCAGGCCAACTTTCGATATCGGAACCTTCCCCTGCCCCTCGATATCAACGAACGAGTTCGCCCAGGCCTTTTCAAACTGCGGCCGGCTCATCTGCCTGGTCTCGAGAAGCCGCAGGGCTGATTTCCAAATGCTCCCGCCCTGTTCAATGGTCATCACCGGGCCAAGCGCCTGCTCGGCATTAGTCAGTGCTTCCGGAACGGCCGCCACCTTGGCAGCGACAGCTTCTTTAACCGCCGCCGCGGTCTCGGGGCTCGGTTGAACGGAACTGGAATCCGGGCCGGCCAGGACGACTGCTTCGGGGGCTCGCGGGGCCGGCGCCGCCGCGGCTTCTGCGGGAGCCGCGGAACGGGGTCCTTCTACTGCCGGAGCCGCCGGCCGCCTAGGTACATCTTCAGTCGCTAGTACAGGTCGTGCCGGTCCTGAGGCCGGCCGCCCTTCTCCTGCTCCTATTTCTTCAGCTGCTAAAACCATAATACGGGCAAAAGGAAACAAAGCCGCGAGACCTGCCGCAACGATTTTGCGCGCTCGGGTCTTTTCATTATAATCCCGCTCCGTCTGCTGCATCTTTACGTCAAGAAACTTATTTAGTCGCAGGAGCCGCTCAACTATATTTTCCTCGCGGTTCTCCGGCGCCATTCTAATTTCATCGGCATGGAGATAATTGAGATACATCCCTTTCAGCCGTTCGTATGCCGAAGAGTCAGACAGTCGTTTGCCGGCCAGAAGTGAGGCCGCCTCTAGCCGCGCGAGTTCCTGCCCTAAGAAAGTGCCATTGGTATCGCGCTGTTTAACAGCTTCCTCGCTGATATCGCTAAAGTTGAACGACTCAATTTCTTGGAGTTTCTTCCGATTAACCGTAAACCGGCTCTTTTGCGCAATGCCCTCCATCAGCGCCTGCGAGCCGAAATAGGTGCCGAGCGTTCCGACGCCGGTTCTGGCGGCAAGGGCCGCAAGTCCGGTAACCGACCCAAAGCCCGTTGCCACGGCTACGCCCCAGAGCGACAAACTCAAGGCCGTTCGCATGTTGAGCGAGCGGATGAAAATTTGTCCGGGGCGTGTTTTGCCGAACGCGGTTTGGTCAAATGACTTGCGCCACGATTTCGGGATAAGCGAAACATCTCCGGCTTTGCGCCAAACCTGCTCGATTACTCCAACCTTGCGGGGGTTGGCGGCGATCTCCTCCTCCACGAGCCGCTCGCGCTCATCCAGCATCCGCCCCACGCTCGCACCAACCGCCTCGGCGCGCTTGGTTTCGTACTCGGTCTTGGCCGTCTCGTAGGCGGCCTGAACCTCAGGGTCCTTGCGCTTTTCCTTTAATTGCTTCTCGGCAACAACAAAGGCCTGGCGCGCTTTATCCAAAATCGCCTCGGGCGCGGGCGGTGGTTCGAGCGGCG
>CAYJUX010000053.1:0-5265 GCA_964373475.1 uncultured Candidatus Saccharibacteria bacterium | reverse complement strand
TATTTCGAATGGTGCTCATCTTGCCGGGCATTCCAGCCGTCCTGCTCGGCTTGCTCTTCTGGGGCTTCATCTACACCGTGGCTTCGGTACCGCCACCGAACACGCAGCCATTCGACTTCTTCGGGTACCGCATGTCATCACAAGTTTTCTTCCGCATGGTGGCAGTGGCCCTCGGTATCCTGCCGCCGCTCCTGTTCATCAGCCAGAGCTATTTCATGAGCCGGAAGGCATTCGGCCGGTGCCTAGACTGCCGAAAGCAGAGGGTACTTCAGGAGGTCGAGCGCCTCAGTACGGTACGGCGGTGCGGCGGGTGCTTCCACGAGCTGTCGCCCGCGCCGGCGGAACAGCAGGCGGCTGTTTTCCAGAAGCGCTGACGCAAGTCAGCGCCTTTTTCTTTTCGAGTGGTGGCGGAAAGAAAATTTGTACCCTATCTATTCTTTTTCCTCTGCAGCTTTTTCTTTTGCCTGCGTAGTGCGGGGATCCGTCCACATGGCGTGCTTGCACTCGGGGTAGCGCGAGCAGCTGAAAAAGCGGCGGCCCTTGCGCGTGAAGCGCTCAACTATTTCCCCCGCTTTGCATTCGGCGCACGGCACGCCGGTGGATTTGGGCGGCTCTTTGGGCAGGGGCTTGGCGTTCTTGCATTCCGGGAATCCGGAGCAGGCCAAAAACTTCCCGAAACGGCCGTACTTGATGACCATGGGCTTGGCGCATTTCTCGCAGACCTGGTCGGTTTCCTCGACCGGTGTCTGCTTTTCCACGGCCGCATACTTCTCGGCAAGGTTTTTGGAGAACGGTTCGTAAAATTCTTTGATGACCGGCTGCCATTCGCGTTTGCCCTCGGCGATCTCGTCCAACTCCTCCTCCATTTTCGCGGTGAACTGAATGTCCACGATTTGCGGGAAGTGCTCCACGAGAAGGTCATTGACGACCAGGCCGACTTCGGTCGGCCGCAGGCGCTTGGCCTCATCCTTTTCCACATAGCCGCGATCTTGAATAGTGGCGATGGTCGGGGCATAGGTGGAGGGGCGGCCGATGCCATTGGCCTCCAGTTCCTTGATCAGCGAGGCCTCGGAGAATCGCGGCAGGGGCTCGGTGAAGTGCTGGCCGGGCAGAAGCTTTTGCAGTTCTAGTTCGTCGTTCTTGGACAGTTCCGGCAAAAGCGTTTCTGCGAATTTCGCCGGCCATACGGCAAGAAAGCCATCAAATTTCATGGTCTGGCCCGTGGCGCGGAATGCGTAGCTTTTAGCTTTTAGCTTTTGCCCGCCCGCCGCAGCTTCAGCGGAGGCGGGGCTTTTGGCTTCAATGTCCACCGCCGTGGCGTCAAAGAGCGCATCGGCCATCTGCGTGGCAGTGAAGCGCCGCCAGATAAGTTCATAGAGCCGGTATTGGCCGCGATCAAGGTATTGCTTCACCTCGTCCGGCGTACGCGCCGGATCAGTCGGCCGGATGGCCTCGTGGGCTTCCTGGGCTCCTTTGGATTTTGTTTTGAAGCGGCGGGGCGAGGGGAGCGCATAGTTTTGCCCGAACGCGCCCTTAATATAGGAAGCCGCGCCCTTGAGCGATTCCTCTGAAAGGTTTACGGAGTCGGTACGCATGTAGGTACAGTTATGTGAGATGATCCCGTTGGCTATGAATGTGGCGGTGGAAGTAGTTACGTCGTACACGTAGGGCTTTCGGTATCGTTTTCGTACTACCCGTGTTATCGGCTTCCAGGCGATTTCGCTCTGTGAGAGATTACGGAATAGCTTCGATGGCGTATCGGCAAGCTCGGCCACTCGTGCTAAAGTAGCTTTTTGGATAAATGGATTCCTGGTGCGGCCGGATGAAACAGCGCCGTAATAGTTATAGAAGTCCACTCCTGTGACCTTCGATACTTCGAGGAGGGAAGTGCCATGCGTTCGAAGCGTTTGACGCAGGAGCGTTGCGATTTCGGGGACACGCTGGTCGTAGCTAATAACAGTGTCATCGTAGCGGTAGCCGTAGCGGTGGTAGAGCGTATCCCATGTTTTCTTTTTGATGGTTAGGAATGGCGCGACGAATTTTGCAAAGTTTGGCACCGCACTGCTCGTGAGCAGGAGCCACCATACTTTAGTCCGCCGGTCAAAGTGTTTTGAGCTGTTCATGCCAAATGTTTTGAGGAGCAACCGCAGCTTATCAATGAATATTTCAGAACGTGAGCTGTAACTCAATCGGATACTTCCCATTTTATAATTCTGGACGATGGAGCCGTCTGTATCCCAGAGACCCGCTAGATATGTCTGGAGGATGCTATCGGGCTGCGTCAAAAGGATGTTGGGAATGTCAATGCGATGACTCTTCTTCCCGTGGGGTGCTCCCAACAACGGGAGGAGGTGATAGAGGGTGGTCGAATCGACGTGGTAGTTAGTGCGTGCTGGCGAGAACTTCTGGAAGGTATGTCCCAATACAGCGCTGACGCGTTCGTTCAGAGTTTCTAACATTCCTCGATCTGTCGAAGTAACACTGAAGTTGAGGCGATCGCCGAGGTAACCATCGCCGACGATAAGACCAATAAAGTAACCAAGTTCAGGCGAGAATCTGAATGGAATTTTCTGGAATCTTGCATTCGGATTTACACTTACCACCACTCCTTCGTAGGCCTGTTCGAGTTCCTGTTCGGTAATCGCACTCCGCTGAAGGAGAGCTAGAATTTTATCCAACGTCGCAATCTGCGATTGATCATCTATTGTTTGGCGGTGTACCTGTGCGAATAGTGATTTCTTTACCAAAAACCGCGTCTTCCGTTGCGCCTCCTTTGGTAGGAGTTGCAATAGTTTAATGAGAGAGGATGGGTGCGAGGTGCGGGCAACGGGGATGGCGGAGCAAGTGGCGAGGTAGTCATCCCTCTTAAGGTGCTCACCTCGGATCCAAGCCGGCGTTCCGTTTCGTAATACGAGCAGGGGATGATCAGCGGTAATAATGATTTGTTCATGGTCATCGGTCTCGATGTGGAAGATGTGTTTCGGGGCTTTGATTTTCCAGCATTTTGAAACAGCGGTGGGCCGTATCTGGAGCGTCTCCTGGTCCACTCCCATGAGTGAGATTTTACCGACCCGACCGAGGTTATGTATTGGATGTATCGAGCCGTCTTCTGTGATAACCAGCGTACTTTCATCTACGCAAAGACCAACGGGACCTTCCTCGCCGAGTTCGACTCCCTCATAGAGCTGCTGTGCCACACGCATGGTCTGACGCGCCGAAAAGCCGATCCTTCGGAAGGCCTCCTGCTGGAGCGTGGAGGTGGTGAAGGGGGGAGATGGCCGCTTGGTAAGAGCGCGTTTTTCAATACTGGAGATCTGCCATTGGGCACCCTCCAGGGATTTTGTTATGGCCTGAGCATCCACCTCGCTGGCAATGGCGAACTTATCAAGCGTTTGCCCGTCGCGCTTGGCCAGGCGGGCGACGAATACTTCTTTTTTCCGGTTGACCGGGAAGAGTTCGGCCTCAATGCTCCAGTATTCCTGCGGCTTGAATTTTTGGATCTCGCGTTCGCGCTCCGCGATGAGCCGAACGGCTACGGACTGCACCCGTCCGGCCGAGAGGCCGCGGATGACTTTTTTCCAAAGGAAGGGCGAGAGCGAGTAGCCGACCAGACGATCCAGAACGCGCCTGGCCTGCTGGGCGTCCACGCGCTTGGCGTCAATAGCGCGGGGGTTTTTCAGCGCCTCCTCAATGGCGCTTTTCGTGATCTCATGAAATACAATGCGCTCCACTTTTTGATCTTTTATTTTTGATTTTTGATTTCCGAGGCCCAGGGCCTCGGTGAGATGCCAGGCAATGGCTTCGCCCTCGCGGTCCTCATCCGTCGCCAGGATAATGCGCTCGGCCTTCTCGGCGGCTTTTTTCAAAAGATTCACCTGCTTCCGGGATTTGGTCGGGATGACGTATTGCGGCTGGAAATTATTTTCCACGTCCACGCCGAGCTTGGACCTCGGCAGGTCGCGCACATGGCCGTAGGATGACTCCACGATAAAATCCTTCCCCAGGAATCGGGATATTGTTTTTGCCTTTGTGGGGCTTTCCACTATGACCAGAGATTTACCCATTAGATTATTTTCTGGAATCTATTTTGTCCCATCGGGCGGATGATGCCTTTCAGTTCCAGGAGTGAAAGGCAGGCAATGATCTCCGGCGTCGCCATACGGGTTTTTTCCTTTATTTCATCCACGCTGGCCGGCTCTCCCAGAAGCGTCAGGATAGTGCGCTGGGTCTCATCCGTCAAGACCGCTTCCGTTTTTTGCAGGAGCGTGCGGCGCGCGAGGCCGAGCTCCTCAATGATATCATCCGCGCCGCTAACGAGCTTGGCGCCATCCTGGATAAGGCGGTGTACGCCCGCGGTGTTGGGGCTGAAGAGCGGTCCCGGGACGGCAAAAACATCGCGATTCTCTTCAACCGCGAAGCGGGCGGTAATGAGCGCGCCGGAGCGTTCCGGCGCTTCGACCACGAGTACCCCCTGGCAGAGGCCGGCGATGATGCGATTTCGGGCGGGAAAATGATGTTTGAGCGCGGAAGTTCCGGGCGGATACTCCGAAATGACGGCCCCGCCCGCGGCGGTCATTTCTTCGCCGAGCTGCCAGTTCTCCGGAGGGAAGAAGGAGGCGCGGTCCATGCCGCCGCCGAGCACGCCAATGGTGGGGATGCCGGCTTCCCGCGCGGCGCGGTGGGCCTCGGTATCAATACCCTGGGCCAGGCCACTGACAATGGCGATATCCGCCTTTAGGGCCAGTTCGCGGATGATCTTCCGGGCGGCCTCGCGGCCATAGGCCGTGGCTTTCCTCGTGCCGACCACGGCCAGATGCGGAAGATCGCTCCGGAGCCTTCCTTTTATATAGAGCGCGAGCGGGACAGCTGATATCTCATTGAGTTGCCTTGGAAATTCCGGGTCGCCCCTTCCGATAATGGCAATGCCGGCGGCAATGAGTTTTCGTATTTCGGCATCGGGGTTTATTTCATTTTTGGCCGCAGCAATGCGCCTGGCAAGATCGGGGCTGACGCCCGTCCGTTCCAGCGCGGCGGCATCAGCGCGCCATGCCGCCGCAAAGGAGCCGAATGCGGAAAGAATTTTTTCCAACGCATCGTACTCCGCACCGGCGGAAATGATCGCGTGCAGGAATTTTTTGTCGTGCGGCGATGACATTTAATTCAAACTATAGGGATGACATTTAATTCAAACTATAGGCATGAGCGGGTACTTTGACAAATGTTCTATGATTCGATACCACTGTATCAGCGAGCACTATCCAAAAG
>CAYJUX010000052.1:0-5316 GCA_964373475.1 uncultured Candidatus Saccharibacteria bacterium | reverse complement strand
ACCTTTGAATACTTCAATCGGCATCCGGTAGCCAAGGCACTTCCTTGGCGTACGATTCATGCGATCAATGATGGCACGAACTGCAGCGGCTGAATACTCGTGGATGCTGGCATGTTTGGGAATCCACCGGCGCAATCGTTGAAACGTATTCTCAATCGTCGGCTTCTCCCAGGAACGATAGGGATGAGCGAAGTAGGTGGGCATACCGAGTTCCTCGTAGCGGACATGGGCGACATCATTGTCGAGGGTGAGCGAACGCACGGGTACGCCGGCGAGCACACGACCATAACTCGCCACGGCCTCGCGTCGTCTCGTCTTCGCGGCCATGAAGTAGCGCGAACGCCGATCCACCACTCCCGCCAGCGTGTGGGATGAGGCTCGGGGCACGCCGAGCATGTCTCCCTCGAAGTGTCCACCTTTGCTCCGATCAGCTGCCGATCGTGGCCGTTGCTCAATGAATATGCGATTCGGGATGAGGATCTTCGTTCTTCGTTTCCTTCGTTTCTTCCTGAAGAATGACCGGGACGGCAGGAACTGGCGATACCACTGACCTGAAGCAGTATCGAGATACTGGTAGATCGTCTTGAAACTCACGGTGGGCCGAGCCCGCTCGTCTCTGATCCTCCCGCTGATCTCTTCAGGGGTCCAGCCATTGATCAGCATCTCCCGAATGTACTGTTCCAGGACCGGATACTCTCGGATCTTCATGGCTTGATACTTTGACTCATGCCGACGAACGTACGCCTTGTGCTGCGCCTTGGCTGGATCGTAGTATTCTTTCACTGCATTGCGCTCGAGCTCACGTGATACGGAAGCAGGACTCCTCCCCAGAGATACCGCGATCTCTCGGATCGAATAGCCTTTCTTCCGTAGGATGGAGAGTTCCAAGCGTTCCGTTCTACTGATGTGTCGATACCTCATATGGTGATAGCTCACCACGAGAGGTGTTGCACTTCAAAGTACAATCCACGGAAGTAGATTTAATCCAACAGGTCAGGAGGCCGAAAATGGCGCGAATGCTCTTCCTAATGCTGGTAGCATGCGGGCTTCTCCTGGTCACCCAGGTAGGAGCCACTGCCTCGGAGACGAAGGCAATCGAACCTTCCGCGGCGGTTCGAGAGCCGAGCGATGCCGCCAAGCCCTACCTTCGCTCAGCCCGCTGGAGCGGAGGCAACACAGGCAACGCCGAGTTCGATTTCGTCTGGGATCCAAGCGTCGAGAGCGGTCTTCGGATATCGAAATTCACATTCGCGAAAGAGGATCTCACGAAATACGTGCGGATCGAGTGGGGCGGCAGGGGCATCACCATCGTCTGCGATAGCCCCACCAGGAACTTTCGGATCGAGAACCTGTTCTACAACGGCAAATTCCTGACCGGGACGGTCCGCGTCGGGGATTGGTCCACCGATGCGAAGTTCTGGCCTGAGTAGAGCCGGGCCAGTTCACTTGGCCGCATGGTGGTTTGCGGGGCCGCCCAAGGCCTAAGAGCGAGCGCCTCCTGGAACATTCCAGCGAGGCGCATTTTCAATCTGAATGAAGTTACGATATTCTTAGAATGATGGATGATGTGACATTCACCGAGCGGCCGGCCTCACGGAATGAGCGAGAAATAGCGGATCTTCTTCGCGAATATGTGGCAGCAATGAATACCAAAGATGTCGCCGCTTTACGAAAGATGCTCCACGACGATGCCGAGATTGAGATGACAAGCCGGGGATTTTTCTTTCCGCGGGAAGAGCATCTTGTCGAGATACAGAAAGTCTGGGGAGACGTTCGACGAGTCAAATACCAAAACATTATCATTCGTGTCCGCGAAGGCAGTGGCGACTCTATGGCATACGTTGAAGTAGCACGGCAGTCCAATGCGGATATGCGCTGGATCCCATCGCAAAGATATATACGGTGCAAACGCGCCGATGGAAAATGGCTCATATATAAATCAGGATACTTGGTCTGATCTCATGGACCCGCGGAAATTCATCGCCAAAAAAATTATAAAATCGAGGCCGTTCTCGATCGAATATGCCGATCGTATTCCTCGCTGGCTTGCCCACACGGCTACACCAGTAGACCGATGCCTCCAGGATTGGGCCCTTACTGAATCAGATTTTTTCTCGAAGTGTGAATGGTCAGACCTACAATTCGAACGGCTCAAGGCAACATTAATTCATGCCGAAAGGATTATGTATTGGGGTAAAATCTTCCGTAAGAGGAATTTCGATCCTCATTCCTTCTCGCGACATGAGGATATCTCTACTCTGCCGATTACATCGCGACGCGACGTCCAGGCGATTCCGATCCTAGATATGGTGGCGGGTAACATGCCTGCGCACCGACGGATTCCGGCCAGAACATCGGGTTCGACCGGGGAGCCACTCGTATTTTACCGAGACTCGAGAGATTTCTTCCGCCGGATGGTTGGCATGATAAATAACTTTCAGTTTGCCGGTGTGCCGTTCGCGGAGCCGCTCCTGATACTAGGGCTCGACACTCATCGGCAACTCGACAGAGCCGGATTTCGGTTCAGCAATTTGGAGAACGGCGAAGCTCGGGCTCGGACGCTCTATCCGTTTATCGAACGGTTTGCCCCGCAATTTGTGGTGACTACCCCCTCGACACTTGAGCGCTTTCTCCATTTTCTCATCGAGGATCACAAAAGTTATTCATTTCGCGCCGTCCAGTGCATAGGCGAGTCCATGCTACTTGAGAGACGTGAACATCTAGAGAAAATCTTCAATGCCAGGATCTTCTCAGTGTACGGCTCACAGGAATGTGGCCAAATTGCTAGGGAGTGTGAGCAAGGACTGCACCATCTCGTTCTTTGGAATTGTTACGTGGAGATCCTCGATACCGCCGGGCGGCCTGCGCCAACGGGGATGGAAGGAGATATCATCATCACTGGGTTCGAGAATGAGGTTATGCCGTTAATTCGGTATCGTCTCGGCGATCGGGGATTGATCAATTGCGATGCATGCGAATGCGGCCGGACCTCTCCGACGATCAATTTCAAGGGCCGGACCACGATCATCATTCGGACTTCCGCAAAGGATGGATTTTCGATCTCGGCGTTAAGCACGTTGATCACCGTGCAATTCGGAGAAACGATTGCCCTGTTCCAACTGGAGCAGACCGAAGCGCAAAAATTCATTTTCCGATATATTTCAAAGTCCGCTGCCCGAGAAGTTCCCGACCGGGCTCTGCTCGATTCGCTCTACAAGCTCACGGGAAGGAATATTGACATCCAGATTCAGCGCGTCGGGGTAATCATGCCGGCTCCCAATGGTAAAATTCCCTTATTCATACGCTCAATGGCTGGCGCGAAGGACTTAATATAATGGAAACGGGCGGACTCTTTGAGTCCGCCCCGGTGCCTGGCAACACACAAATCATGGTCCCCCGTTGATAATCGATGATAGCGATCCGTCGACGCAGAGCAACGATGGCGAGACGTACTTCTCCCAGCCGGTGTATTTGTAGAACGATCCGCATCCTTCCCCAAGAGCTTTGTCGAGGTCCGCGAGGAACAGAGGGGATGCCTCCGGCACAGCCGGCGAGGCGCTCTGCGCGAGGGTGGTCGGTGCGTTGGCGCCCTGTTGCGCGAACGCATGCAGGGGGGTACCGCCGACGGCGAGAACGACGAGAGCGAAGGTCAGAACTCGGTTCATCGCGACCTCCTTTTCGAGTGTGCTTTCCGCTTTAGCGGCACTCTTGGAATCTTAGCATTTTCTTAATGCATTTGTCTACTACTCGCAACTGTTGAACCCCAAAAGGCCTTAAATTGAGAACTTTTTTGGGCTAAAATGGTCTGGAATGGACGGCTAGCTTAACGGTAGGGACATTGCCGATATCACGATTGACATCCACCCGCGCGAACCCCGCGCTTGAATACGGGGGGTACGCCGAAGTCCAGAATCAGAAAACAAACACTGGCCTATGGGCCGGCGAATTTGACTTTTCGGGGTTGCCCGCTACCCTGATGGTATATGGCGAAAAGAATAACGCTCGAACATCTCACTGAACTTACTCGCCGGGAACTTCTTTCGTTGGGAAAACGGATGGACGAAAGGTTCGGGCGATTGGATACGCGAATAGAGGTCGGATTTTCGACAGTTACAAGCGAACTCAAGCTTATCCACGGGATATTCGCGAATTAAAGCTCACCCGAAACCTCATTTCAAGAGCCGTCGCCGGGGAACTTTTCGAGTTGCGCGCTCGCATGGCTCGCCTAGAGAAGAAGGTCGGACTTGCGAAATAGTCCGACGACCAAAGGTTCCCGCGCGGCGATACTTTTTCGTCTTGATAATTGCGGGCATGCAGTTCAGTAGCAGAGCGCGTCACTGATCCCGCGCTGAAAATTCCGGCGCGCAGTTCGGTGACAGAGCGCAGTCCTGACCCGCGAGAGCGGGTTGGTTTTTTCAGCAATATATGCTAGCATGCGGGCATGCGCAAATTTACGACGCCGGTTATCGACGTTAAAAAATACGGCGGCAGGCAGGTGGCGATCGTGAACGGCAGGATTGTCGCATCCGGAACCGACGCCGAAAAGATCCTCGCCGGAGTGAAGCGGCGGTTCCCAAAGACGACCTGGCGCGAGGTGCTCCTGGTGAGTGTCCCAAAGGGGCTGACCGTGGTCTACCGAATATGAGGTTCGTATGTCCGTATGGGGTGCGATTTCAGGAGGATGGGCGCGTCGAAACCTTTCCTGCGGCGGAGATCTCGATACTCGGACGGGGAGGAAGGGGACTCCATGCCGCGTTTCATATAGATTCTGGAGCCACGGTGAGTATTCTTCCGGCGAGCGATGCGGCTGCTTTGGGCATTCGGCTTTCCCGCGGCAAGCGGATGATTATTCGAGGAATCGGCGATTCTTTCTTCAATGGATACCGCCATGCGGTTGCATTCCAATTCAATGGCCGAAGTATCAAAGCGCCTGCTGTTTTCGTTGAACATGCGGCCGCGCCAAGAATTCTCGGCCGAGCGGGTATCTTCCCGCGATTTGTGATCTTGTTTGACGAAGCAAAGCGCCGAACCGGTTGGCTTGATGGCAAAGAGCGAAAGGCCGTTGACTTCATTTTCCGTTGATTTCTCGGGGCGCATAGCTCCGCGGCAGACCTGCCCGCCGGTAGGCAGGGAACTCCACTAAAATCCGGTCCTCGGGCAGAGCTACGGTGTTGATCCAGGCCAGGGCGGCTTCAACCTGCCGGGCGAGGTCCCGGCCGAGGCGGAGGGTCATGCGGAGGTTCTCAAACGGCCAGGGCATAAGCCATCAGAGCGGCATGAGCGAAATTTCTGAAATTTTTCTGAAATCTCTCAAAT
>CAYJUX010000051.1:0-5408 GCA_964373475.1 uncultured Candidatus Saccharibacteria bacterium | reverse complement strand
AAAACCGGTTGGGGAGCAATCCCCTCAGAGGTTCAAATCCTCTCGCCTCCGGTAAGTGCTCGGCGAATCCCTGCCGCCTGCCGGTCGAGCAAGACAGGCGGGCTCCCATCTCCGGTAGGTGCTTGGCATCACCATGAATTACTTTTCCGCGCATCCCTTTATTTCGCTCATAACCGGTTTTGGCCTTGGCCTCCTGGTCGTCAGCGGGTTCGTGTTCGTCCTGTACCGGCGCTGGAATGCCCTCTTCGGAAAACGCGTGCGCTCATCCGATGACGCCCTTGCGGAGATACTGCGGCGGCTCCGACGCGCTGAGAAGCACATTGCATCGCTCGAACCGCGGACCGCGACCTTGGAGGACATCGGGGAAATAGCCATCCAAAAAATCGGCTTCATGCGCTTCAATCCCTTTGAGCATACGGGCGGAGACCAGAGCTTCGCCATAGCGCTCCTTGACCGGGAGGATAACGGCCTTGTCCTCTCCAGCTTATACACCCGCGAAGGAGTCCGGGTATATGCCAAAAAGGTCCAGAGGGGGAGTTCCCAGCATCCGCTTTCCGAAGAAGAGCAAAAAGTCCTGGAACAAGCCCTTAATAGTGGAAGCAAGAAGCAGGAAGCATGAAGCACACAGACGCGGTGACGTGATCCTTGATTCATGATCCATGCTTCCCAAACACCGGCTATGCCGAAAACCAAAGAGATAGAAAAAGCAGCAGAGAAATTAACCCGTCCGCCCATTGTCGTGGTGATGGGCCATATTGACCATGGGAAAACATCGCTCCTTGATTACATCCGAAGTTCATCCGTTGCCGAAAAAGAAACCGGCGGCATCACCCAGCATATCGGCGCCTACCAGATAGAGCATCAAGCCAAGCGCATCACGTTCATTGACACGCCGGGCCATGAGGCCTTTTCGGCCATGCGCGCCCGGGGCACGCATGTCGCCGACATTGCCGTACTCGTCGTCGCGGCGGACGAGGGCGTAAAACCGCAAACCGAGGAGGCCATCCGCATCATCCGCGAGGCCGACCTGCCTTTTGTCGTCGCTATCAACAAAACGGACAAGCCGAACTCGGACCCGGCGCGGGTGCGAGGCCAGCTGGCTGAACAGTCCATCCTCGTGGAGGGCTTCGGCGGAACCGTGCCGGTGGTGGAACTCTCTGCCAAGACCGGGCAGGGCGTGCCGGCGCTCCTGGAAACCATTCTCCTCTTAGCCGAGCTTGAGGAATTAAAAAGCGATCCTCTCAAGCCCGGCGAGGGCGCGGTCATTGAGTCCCATCTTGATCCCCAGCGCGGAGCTACGGCCACGCTCTTGGTGGGGGATGGTACGGTTCGGCGCGGCCAGTTCATTGCCGTAGGCAAGAATATCGCGCCGGTGCGGATATTTGAGAACTTCCAGGGCGAGACGATAGAGGAGGCGCATGCCGCCGAGCCCATCCGTATCATCGGATTCCCCAAGGCCCCGGCGCTGGGGGAAACATTCCGCGTCTTTGACACGCGGAAAGAGGCCGAAATATGGGCCGAGGAAGTCCAAAGCGACAGCCGCCCCCAAAAAACCATTGCCGGGCCAGCGGGCAAACATATCGTGAATATCGTTTTAAAAACCGATGTCTTGGGCTCGGAAGAAGCGCTTATCACGGCGCTGGAGAAGATAAACTCGGACGAATTGGGGAACCGCGTTGTAAAAAACGAGGTGGGCGATATCAACGAATCCGATATCAAATTGGCCGCGGCCACGAGAAACACGTTCGTAGTGGGCTTCCGGGTAAAACTAGCGCCCACCCTGAAGGAACTGGCCGAGCGTTCCGGCGTCACCGTGGTGACCGGGAACATCATTTACGAACTGCTGGATTCCGTGCGGAGCATGGTCTTGGCTCTTGCCCCGGCGGAATTGCGGCGCGTGGATATGGGCACGGCAAAGATCCTGGCGCTCTTCAAGGCGGAGCGCGCCAAGCAAATAGTCGGCGGCCGCGTGGAGACCGGGAAAATCGCCAAAGGGGCGCGCTTTGACCTTATCCGCAACGGCCTGGTCATCGGCGCGGGAAAAATCCTGGAGCTCCAAAGCCAGCGCAAAGCAACCGACGAAGTCCCCGCCGGACAGGAATTTGGCATTTCTACCGAGACAGAAGTGTCCATTGCGCCGGGCGATACGCTTACGCTCTTCACCGAGGAAAAAGTGGCCCTCGCGCTTTGATCCATGGCCAGCGGCCGACGGGTAGAACAAGTGGAAAACCTGCTCCGTGAAGTCGTCGCGGGTATTCTCTTACGCGACTTTCCGTCCCCGGCCGGAACCATGGTAACCATAACGCGCGCCGCGGTCTCGCCCGACTTATTCCACGCCACTATCTATATATCCGTGCTGGCCCAGGATGCGGTCGGAGAGGGACAAGTACTGGAGGACCTGACCCGCTCGGCCGGGGAGATACAGTTCACCCTGAACCGCAAGCTGCGGATGCGGCCCGTGCCGCGCATAACCTTCGCGCTAGATCAAAACGAAAAGCGGCGCGAGCGGATCGAGAAACTCCTGGGCGAGGATAAAGGCGGTAGTTGAATTTCGCCCTATTCTCTGGTATTTTGAAGCGCACGGCACCGTAGCCAAGGGACAAGCTGGGGGCCTGTCCCGCACAAAAATCTGGCGCCGTGGTGAAGTAGCTAACACGGGGGTCTGCCCCGCCGGCAAACGGCGGCGCGGTGGCGAAGTAGCAAACGCGACGGTCTGCAAAACCGTTATTCAGGGGTGCAAGTCCCCTCCGCGCCTCTTGCCGCCGTTTGCCTACGGGATTGCGATTTGTAGCTCCGACGTTGCGTCGGAGACAAATCGGGAACAAAACCCTTATTCGAGGGGCGCGAAGCGATTTAATAGCTTCGCGCGGGAGCAAAAGCTCCCCGGCTGGTAACTCCCACTGCTTTTTGACCGAGGCGAAGCCGAGCAGTATAAGGAGTTACCAGAAATCCCGCCGTGGCCTCTCGTCCTGCCTGGGTGGCGGAATAGGTTTACGCGATCGGCTTAAAACCGATTGGCCGCAAGGCCGTGTGGGTTCGAATCCCACCCCAGGCACAAATGAAATTTTCGTTCAGAAAATTTCATTTTGCGTGGGATTCGAAGGGTATCCGAAGAGAGCGCCAGTCGGCGCTCCATGAGGAACCCGGGCTCCGAAGGAGCTCCGAGCCGTGCGGATGCACGGGCGAGGAGCGGGAGAGGAGGAATCCCACCCCGCCCACTGATCCGCCATTTAACCCCCCATAGCTTAGTGGCAAAGCAACTGGCTCTTAACCAGTTGATGTAGGTTCGATTCCTACTGGGGGGACATAATGAAATTGCCCTATATGGGCAATTTCATTTCCGCGACCGGCCGTGGAATTTCTTATGGATATCGCGGAGCGTTTTATCGGTGAAGTGGGTGTATATCTGGGTCGTGGTTATCTGGGCGTGGCCGAGGAGCATTTGCACGGAACGGAGGTCGGCGCCGCCGGATAGGAGGTCCGTAGCAAAGGCATGGCGAAGACCATGGGGAGTTACTTTTTTTGTAATACCGGCCGCGGCGGCGTGGCGCTTCACCAGCCGCTCCACGGAACGCGCCGTAAGGCGGAGGTCATCCGCGCTTTGCGATGCATTCCGCAGCCGGACGAATAGGGCCTCATCCACATCAGTGCGCTTGCCAAGATAGCGCTCCAGCGCTTCCCGGGCGGCATCGGAAACAAAAACCACGCGGATCTTGTCGCCCTTGCCGCGAACGGAAAACTCGTTTTTTTTCAGATCCACCGAATCGCGATCCAAGGCAACGAGCTCTGAAACGCGAAGGCCGGTGGAAAATAGCAGTTCCAGCAAGGCGCGGTCGCGAAGTTTTTCCAGAGAATCGCCCTGGGGCGCGGCCAGCAGGCGCGTGAGCTCATCCGCTTCCATGAACTCTATCTGCCGCGAGGGCATTTTGCCGAGTTCCACCTTTTCCGGGGCAAGTGATCTGATATCGCGCTTGGCCAGATACTTAAGAAAACTCCGCAAGGCGATGAGGTGATAGAACTGGGTCTGCTTCTTTAAGGACTTACCGTCATCGGAAGCGCGGGCAAGCTTGAGGCGGAATTGGCGTACCAGCTCATCCGTAATATCGGATGGTTTTTTGGCAGCGGTCAGCTTCAAAAAGCGCCGCAGGTAACGGTCGTAGTTCTCGGCCGTTTTCACGGCGCGGTTCTTCTCCACCTCAAGATGCTCCAGGAATTGGCGGATGAGTTCGGGGAGTTGCATGCTTCTATTGTATGCCGAGAAGGTCGCACAATAAATAGGGCACTAAAATAGCATAAAAGGTATTGTGAAGCTTGTGTCAAACTACTATACTTTAAAGTATAGTATTGATTGTTCGGTTTATGAGAACCGATCGCGAAACTGCCCTGAAACTACGGTTACGGGGCAGTAGTTACACCGAAATCCAGCGGTCGCTCGGCGTTCCGAAATCAACCCTTTCGGGCTGGTTTTCAAATTTGCACCTTTCGGACAACCTTCGGCAGAAAATCCTTATTCATGCGCAGAAAAAATCTACTGCCGCCCTCATTCAGCGGAATAAAAACCAGACCGTGCTTGCAGTTCGGCGAATGATTGAAACCCGTAAACTTGCGGCGCAAGAAATCACTCCGTTCACAAAGGAAACTCTTTTATTCTTAGGTGTAGCGCTCTACTGGGCAGAAGGTTATAAGCGCCCTCAAGTTCGGAACGGACGCGAACTCACAAACCATCCCGTGAGCCTTACTAACTCTGACCCGAATCTGGTAAGAGTCTTCCTAAAATTTTTACGGGAAACCTGCCGGGTCCCAGAGGAAAAGATTCACGCTGACATAAGAATCTATGAGCACCAAAACGCACAAAACCTTCAAAACTACTGGTCGGTGGTAACGAATATCAGGGAGGAAAACTTCGGAAAAGTATATTACGGGATAAGCAAATCAAGTCTGGGGAAACGACCGTATAATCGCTTGCCATATGGGACAATTCAGATTAGAGTAAACGACACGAAACTATTCCACCGAATCATCGGGTGGATTGAAGGGATGAAAAAATTAGTATAGGATAGTTTGATAATTTGCCGGGGTAGCTCAATGGTAGAGCGCGTGCCTGAACTCTTCGGGCCGCAGCCCAGCAATGGGTTGATGAAAATCGGGTGAATTCGGGGAAGGTTCCGAGAATGGAAATAATCCCGAGCCGAATCCTGGTGGGCAAAGGTGCCAGGAGAGGTGTAGAGACTAGCGGATGAGTCCCAACAATAATTCCGCCACGAGCGCCCGACTCCCAAAAATATTGGGAGATGAGATAGTCCAACGTGGAAGAGCACGGCGTCGCCAGTTCGATTCTGGCCCCCGGCATTGTCTCGCTGAAGTCCGCTCAAGCGGACGAAGGCGGACTTCCAAAACCAGGCGGTCAT
>CAYJUX010000050.1:0-5508 GCA_964373475.1 uncultured Candidatus Saccharibacteria bacterium | reverse complement strand
ATCAACACCCCGCAAACCCCCATCTATGATAAGTCCCGCGTGCTTTACGGATTTGATAGGGCTAAGGAGAGCATCCGAAAAGAGAACGCCGTGGTGCTCGTTGAAGGGCAGATGGATGTGGTGATGTCGCACCAGGCCGGCGTCAAAAATACGGTCGCGGTTTCGGGCACAGCCCTGAGCGCGCCCCAGCTCCAGGTGCTAAAACGATTGGCCGCCACCATTGTCTCCTCTTTTGACCGGGACGCCGCTGGGGAAATAGCCACCAAGCGCTCCATGGATCTTGCCGCCTCATTTGAATTTGAACGGAAAGTGGCTGTCCTGCCGGATGGCATCAAAGACCCAGCCGAGGCCGTCCAAAAAAACCCTACCATTTGGCAAAATTCAGTGGCAAATGCCAAGCCCCTCGTGCAATTCTTCCTTGAAACAGCCCTGACTAAGCATGAGCGCGCGAGCGCGGCCGGCAAGCGCGCCATTGCCCAAGAAGTCCTGCCCGAGATAAAGATCCTTGCGAGCGAAGTGGAAAGGGCCCATTGGCTGCAGGAACTGTCGCGCGAGATAAACATTCCCGAGGAGGCGTTGTGGCGCGAGCTCAAGAAAGCCAAGCCCGGGGCAAGCGATCCCGCTTCCCGCGGGGCGCAGGCGAAGCCCGCCGCGCCGGTCGAGAATCCCGGCCGCCGCATGCAGTTGGAATCATTGCTCCTGGGGACGCTCATCCGTTATCCCGAACGGGGGAGCATGCTCGCCGCAGTGCCGCGCCATGCCTTCCTTGACGAGCGGCACCTGGAGATCCTACGAATTATTGAATCCGCCCTGCGGGAGAATGTCCGCGAGCACGAAGCGCTCATGGCCGCCATTCCGGCCGAATTCCGGGAGGCCGCCAGCTACCTGGCCTTCCAGGCCGAGGTCATCCTGGAGCGGATCGAGAACGCCAGTGAGCGCGCCCGGGAAATAATCGTCTTCATGCAGGAGCTGGAACGCGAGTGGGCGAGAGAGCGCCTACGCGCGCTCGGCGAGGAAATAAAAAAATCCGAGGAAGCCAAAGACCAGGACAACTTGCAAAAACTATTGGAGGAGTTCCGGGCTATTTCCCTGAAGCTACAGTAATGCTCGCCATCAAAAAAAAACAAAAGAAAATCCATAGGGCCAGGCGTCCTCTGAAAAGGGCGCCGGGTAAGGCCGCGAAAAAAATCGCCCCCAAAGCGGCGCCGGCAAAAGCCATGCCGGTCGCGCCCGGCGCTTCGCATGCCGGCCTGGCCAAACTGAAGCTCCCGCCCAAAGTGCGCGCCCAGATAGCGGAGCGCGAAAAAAAGATCGCCGACATGATAGCGCGCGGCCGCGACCGCGGATTCATTACCTACTCCGAAATTCTCGGCGCATTCCCGCGCATTGAGGAGGACATCCCGCTGCTGGAGGACCTCTACCACCATTTTGAAGAAGCCAACGTGCAGGTGATTGAGACCCGTGACCTTTTGGAAGCGGAAACCGCAACCCCAACCGGCAAGAAAAAAGGGCAGACGCGGGCCGATGTGGAGGCCGACTCCTCGGACTCGGTGCAAATGTATTTGCGGGAGATAGGAAAAATATCGCTTTTAAACGCGGATCAGGAAAAGGAGCTGGCGCGCCGCATTGAAAAGGGCGACCAGGAAGCGCGGGAAAAACTGGCCCAAGCCAACCTGCGGCTCGTGGTATCCATCGCCAAGCGCTATGTCGGGCGCTCCCCGCACCTGACGCTTTTGGACCTGATACAGGAGGGCAATCTCGGACTTTTCAAAGCCGTGGAAAAATTTGACTACCGGCGCGGGTTTAAGTTCTCCACCTATGCCACCTGGTGGATACGCCAGGCCATTACCCGCGCGCTGGCCGACCAGGCGCGCACCATCCGCATCCCGGTGCACATGGTGGAGACCATTTCCAAATACCAGCAGGTCAAGCGCCGCCTCCTCCAGGACCTGGGCCGGGAGCCCCTGCCCGAGGAGATAGCCGCCGAGATGGGCATGGAGCTGGAGAAAGTGCATCACATTGCCAAGATATCGCAGGAGACCGTGTCGCTGGAGTCGCCGGTGGGGGAGGATGACGAGGATTCGGTGCTGGGGGAATTCATCGTGGACGAAAAGACCCTCTCGCCCTCCCAAACCGCCGCCCGGCGCGTGCTCCGCGAGCAAATAATGCAGATAATCGGCGACCTCACCCCGCGGGAGCAAAAAATCCTCCGCATGCGCTTCGGGCTGGATGACGGCATCACGCATACGCTGGAAGAGGTCGGCAAGGAATTCGGCGTAACGCGCGAGCGCATTCGCCAAATTGAGGCAAAAGCCATTGAGCGCATGCGCAGTCACGGCCTGGTCCGAAAACTGGAATCGTATTAACAACTAACTCACGACCGTGTTTAGATGAAAATATTCATGCATGAAGCAACTTCATAGGTCAAAAGCGGATCGTGCGTGGGGCGGCATTTTAGGCGGACTCGGCGAATACGCCGGTGTGGATCCGGTACTCTTCCGCCTGCTCTATGTGCTCCTGACCGCGTTCACCGGATTCATCCCCGGCCTCATCGCCTACATCGCCGCCCTGTTCATTGTCCCCAAACATCCGGAATGATAAATTTACGGCAATGAGCGCGACGCGCTTCAAGCGGCTCATCCGCCAAATGGTAAACAGCTTATACGTCATCATCGGCGTAGTTTTCGTGTGGCGGGGCGCCTGGGTCATGCTTGATGCCATTGATAACCAGTGGTTCGGGGGCAACAGCGTACTCTTTGCCATCGGCCTTTTCGTCGCCGGCATCGGCCTGATGTATCTGCACGACCACCGCTACGACCGGCTGGACCATTTTTGAAACCGGCGCTGGTACAAAGCGCCTATATCTGATACGCTCCGCGCACAGTTCCGTCACAAGGGAGACATGCGATCATGGCTGTCACACAGAACATCGAGATTTCCTGCGTCAAAAACGGCGATGGATGGGCCTACACCGTAGCGTGGGGCAAGGGAAAAACGATCTCCGGCAAGGCCAGGGATGAAGCCGGGGCCGCCCGAGCGCTGAATGTGATCATGGGCAATCTTCCGGTCATCCCGGTACTGCTGGAAGGCGACATACCGGGAATAGGGGAGCATTCTGGCGAATACTTCCATCCCCACCAAGTACGCGAGGCCTTCTGCCAAGTGATCGCGCGGGCCATGAGCCCCAGTGTCCGGGCCGCACGCTGAACGTGCGGCCTTTTTTAATTCGGCCCTCACCATTGCCGACAGCGTAAAACCTGCTACTATGGCAGGGCTTTTCGTTTTCCCCCATGCCGCATTTGCTGAAGCAAACATGGTTTTTGGTTAGCGTGGGCCTGGCCGTAGCGGCCGGGGGCGTTGGCTTTGGCGCGGCACTCAACGCCAACCGGGCGCCAACCGATAACGCCATAACTGCCGAGCGCGGGACCATTACCGAGGAAGTCATCGTGACCGGCAAAACCCAGGCCGTGAAAAGCGTTGAGCTCGCCTTTGCCCGGAGCGGACGGGTAACGGCAGTGCATGGCGGCGTCGGCGCGCGCGTGCTTGCCGGAGGAACTATTGCCGCGCTTGATCGCCGCGCGCTTGAGGCCGAACTTGTTCAGGCCCAAGCTAATATCGCGGTGGAGGACGCTAAATTAAAAAATACGGAACTTGCCGTTACGGACGCCGCACGGGGACTTGTTGATAAAGTTAGCGACAGCTACACCCGGACTGACGACGCCATTCGCAACCGCGCTGACCAGATGTTCTCCAATCCCCGGAGCGCGAGTCCCCAGTTGAATTTTACGGCCGACCCTTCGCTGGAGACGCCGCTGGAAAACGAGCGTATGGCCATGGAGGGAGTCCTCGACGCCTGGCGGGCGTGGCTTGACGGGCTCACCCCGGCCGGCGATATTTCCCCGTCCGCGGCAACGGCCAAAGCCAACCTGGAGCGCGCCGCCGCGTTTTTAGATCGGCTTTCGCTTGCCTTAAACGCGCTCCGCCCGAGCGCCGTGCTCACCCAGTCAACCATTGACGCCTGGCGCTCCGATGTTTCCACGGCGCGGACGAACATCAACACCGCGTCATCAAATCTGACCACGGCCGAAGAGAAATACCGCGCCGCGCCCGGCGATGTCGCCGCCGCCCGTGCCGCGCTGGAAGCCGTAAAAGCCAAGCTCGGCGCCATCCGCGTATCTCTTGATGAAACCGTACTCTTGGCGCCGCTCTCAGGAACGATTACGCGCCAGGACGCCAAAGTCGGACAAGTAGTTCCGGCTAACACCGCGGTAACGGCGCTCATCTCCGAAGAGGGTTATGAAATTGAGGCCAATGTCCCGGAGGTGGACATCGGGAAGATCCGCGTCGGCAATCCGGTGGCCATCTCGCTGGACGCCTACCCGGAGGATCCCTTCAACGGGCGCGTGGCTAAAATTGACCCGGCCGAAACCATCGTGGACGGCGTGGTGAACTATAAAGTTACCATCGCGCTCGAGCGCGGCCTGCCTGCCGCCCGCCTACCGGACCTGTCGGACCGGCAGGCAAATCCGGCGATCGGGCAGGGTCAGACCGGGGACGCACGCCTGAAAAGCGGACTTACCGCAAACCTCGCCATCGAAACAGAGAAACGGTCGGACGCCCTCATACTCCCGCAGTCCGCCATTATTGAGAACGACCGGGGGACATTTGTCCGCCTCGCCAGCCGGCCCGACTTAGAAACGCCGGTCAAGATCGGCATCCGCGACCAAAGCGGCAACGTTGAAATACGCTCCGGCATCGGCGCGGGAGAGCGCGTGCTCGATATCGGCCGACGCGCCGCGCCATGATCCTAGTCCACGACCTCGCCAAGCAGTATCCGGAAGAGGGGACAACCACCCATGCGCTTGCCGGGATTTCTTTTGCCATACGCGAAGGCGAGTTCGTCGCCATCATGGGACCGTCGGGTTCGGGCAAATCAACCCTGCTCCATATTCTTTCTTTCCTCGATAGGCCGTCAGGCGGCCGGTATGAATTTCTAGGCCGCAATACCGGCAACTTCAACGAAAAAGAACTCGCCGAACTCCGCAACCGGGAATTCGGATTCGTCTTTCAGGCCTTCAACCTGCTCGGCCGCTCCCGCGTGGCTGAAAATGTGGAACTGCCGCTCCTCTACAACCGGAATATCCCGACAAGGGAGCGGGGAGAGCGGGTCCGCGCCGCCGTGGCCGCGGCCGGGCTCGAGCACAAACTCTGGATCGAGGCCGGACGGCTTTCGGGCGGAGAGAAACAAAGGGTAGCCATTGCCCGGGCTCTGGTTGGCGGGCCGCGGGTTCTTTTTGCCGATGAGCCGACCGGAAATCTTGATTCACATTCCGGCGCAATGGTCATGGGCATGCTGAAACGCCTAAATGAGGAGGGCCGGACTATTATCCTCGTGACCCACAACCCGGCAAACGCGGCCTACGCCAAGCGCGTTATCCGCCTGAAGGACGGCCGCCTGGAACGCGATGAACCCATCGTCAAATCAGAAGCACGAAGTCCGAAATTCGA
>CAYJUX010000049.1:4532-5616 GCA_964373475.1 uncultured Candidatus Saccharibacteria bacterium | reverse complement strand
CCACCGCCGCCACCGCCGCCACCACCACCGCCTCCACCGCCGCCACCGCCACCTCCACCGCCACCTCCACCACCTCCACCACCGCCCTACCCCTATCCCACGCCCTATGGGACGCCCTACGGCTATCCCACGCCCTACGCCTACCCGTACCCGACGCCAGCCCCGGGCATTGGCGGCGGTGGCGGTTCGGGCTCTTTTAGCGCCACTCCATCCACTATCGCGGCTGGAGCGCAATCCGTCCTGGCATGGTCAACCACGAACGCCACTTCCTGCTCCATTGACCAGGGCATTGGCTCCGTGCCGCTTGTATGCAACCCGCCGAGTTGCTCGGATGCGCAAGACACGGTGACGCCGACCCAGACGACCACTTACACCCTCACTTGCACCGGACCGGGCGGAACCAGCCAGGCCCAGGTTACGGTAACGGTCAGCGGAACGCCGCAATTCCGGGAGATCCCGCCGCAGTAACCCTTCGCCATGCTTCGCCCTTCACACGGAGTAATCGCTGCCGCCCTTGTGCTGGTCCTCGTTGCTCTCGGCTATTTTTTCCTGCCTACTGCGCCCCGACCGCCGGGTCAACAACCGGGAGGAACGAGCGAGCGTACCGAGCCGGATACTGATACCAATGCCGTTCCCCCGCTTGATGTCATCGCGCTTGCCGCGATCAGGGGCGAGGCAGGCGGCGAGGCGAACCGCAAATTTGAAAGCGGTTCATTCACCCTCGCGGTGCGTGCCGAGGGTCTAGCCGCCTTAGCCCCCGGAATGTTTTACGCCGGCTGGCTCTTCCCTGGCCCTGCCGCAGCGTCCGGTGCTATCTACCTTGGCCCGATGCGGCTCCTGGAGAGCGGGGACTACCAGGGGGATTACGTGCTCGGCTACTTGGCCGACCGCGATCTTCGCGCGTATAAAACCGTCATGATCAGCCGCGAGAAGACGGACGATCAAAAGCCCGAGGAACAAGTGCTCTCCGGATCGTTCCCATAAATTAGGCCGCAGTGCGCACATACGGCCCCGGTGTCTCCTGAATTAATAATGGCAGTGACGCACATTTGGCAGCGTGAAATTCTCAAATGGGCAGCGGTGA
>CAYJUX010000049.1:0-4432 GCA_964373475.1 uncultured Candidatus Saccharibacteria bacterium | reverse complement strand
GATCACCGCTGAAGGATTTTTGCCGCGGCGCATTGAAATAATCGCCGGAGGGAAGGTCAGTTGGATGAACGCGGATCAGGAACTCCACTGGCCGGCCTCCGACCCCCATCCTACCCATCACGACCTTTGGGGGTTTGATCCGGGCTCCTCCCTCGCGCCGGGCCAGCGGCGGGAGTTTCAGTTTACCCGCGCCGGGGAATGGCGCTACCACGATCACCTGGCCCCGCATCGGCGCGGTGTCGTGGTCGTGCGGGAGCGAGCGCAGCCATCATTTCTTGGCCTGCTTATTCCCTCCACTGATCTCTCGTGGCAGTCGCTCACTCGAGCCATGCAAAACCTGATCCTCCGCGCCGCGCCGATGCTCTCTCCAGCACCGGCCGGCCCAACCGCATCCCCGCCTGAACTGGCCGAACTTTTGGCCGAGCGGGACCCCGTGCGCCAAGCCAAAATAGTCCGGCGCATGGCTGAGCGCTACGGGCCTCGGGAAACCCTGGGCTTCATGGTGCGCTCCGGATTGCCATTCACCGGGGAGACCCATCTCCTGGTCCATGAGATCGGCAACGTGGCCTATGAGCGCTATGGGCAGGAGGCCTTAAAGGAATGTGACGACTCGTTCCTCTCGGCCTGCTATCACGCCGTTATTTTAAATGAACTCGGCGATCATGGCCTCAAAGGGCTTGGCGAAATGGTCGCCCGCTGCGGCCAGGCCGGGCCGCACGTACTCGCGCAGTGCTCCCATGCGGCCGGCCACGGGTTCCTGGCCTCCTCCGACTATGAATTCGGCCCGGCGCTCGCCAGCTGCGACCAGCTTACCCTCGCCAATAGCGCCATCCCCCTTTTCAACTGCCTGGACGGCGTGTTCATGGAAAACATTTTCGGGGTGCACGGCGGCGCGCCCTCGCCCAAGCGCCTGGTCAGGGCTGAGGACCCGTTCTACCCCTGCAACATCATGCCGGAACGCTATCAGCCCGGCTGCTGGGCCAATCAGGCCACCCTGATGTACCAGCTCTTCGGAGGCGACCTTCGCCAGGTGGCGAAGCGTTGCGGCCAAGTCAGCAAGCCCACTTTTCGCGATATTTGCTATGGCAACTTCGCCCGGCAGATCCATCCCCTGACCCAGGGGCAAACAGAGCGCGCCATTGCCCTTTGCGCCAATGCGGATGACCCGTGGCGGGATCGTTGCCTCATCACGCTCGTGAGCGCGGCTTTCTCCGTGGGCGACCGGGAGCGCATGCCCTACGAACTCTGCGCTGAACTTGGCGGCGCCTCAAAAAATCGCTGCTACGAGGAACTCTTCGGACTCATTGCCGGCTATGCCGATTCTCCGACCAAGAAGAGCGAATACTGCGGGTTCGTGCGGGAGGCCGATCATCGGGAGCGCTGCCGAGCGCGATTCGGCCTTATGCCAACGGCATGGGAAGGACCGGATGCGGCCCGGGAGATAGAGCGGACCGCTAAGGCAGAGGGCAGCCGGGAGGCCTATCGCATTATCAAACTCCGCTGGAGCCGTCAGCCGCTTGAGGCGCATGACCTCGCGCATCTCGCGGGCCGCCTCGCCTATAGTGAACTTGGCCGCGACGGGCTCGGGGTGTGCGATGCCGAGTTCGCCTTTGGCTGTTTCCACGGGCTCCTGGAGGAAATGATCCGACAGGAAGGCGTGTCCGCCATTGGTTCTCTGCGCCAGTACTGCGGCGCCCTGGCCCCGGCCGGGCGAGCCGTCTCCTGCCTCCACGGCATCGGCCACGGTGTCATGGCCTGGCACGGCAACATCGGCGAGGCCCTCAAGGCCTGCCAGCGGCTAGCGGAGCGCGAGCAGGCGTACTGCCGCGACGGCGCGTTCATGGAATTTTACACCGGCATGATGAGCGGGAGTTCGCGCGCCAAGCGCAATGATGCGATGGACGCGGCGTTCTGCGAGCGCTTCCCGGCCGATGAACAGCCGGAGTGCGTCCGGAACCATACGCTCGCGTCCCTCTCGGCCGGAAATCGGGAACTGCCAACGATCATCGCCGGATGCAGTAAGCTTGATCCCGGCATCAAACCCTTTTGCGTGCGGAGCATCGGCCTCTGGGCCGGCCAGCAGACACGCCCGGGAACAACGCCGCAAACCGCTGTATCCGCGCTTTGCGACCTCTTCCCCGCGGGAGATGACGCGGCTTCCTGCTTCAGCGCCGCAGCAGGCGAAATGGTTTTCCAGGGGCAACCTGCCGAGGCGGCGGCCCTTCTCTGCGCCGCCCGTTCCCCGGAGGCGCGGCGCGACTGCCTTAACGGTATTGAGGCCATACGGGCCGACTACGGCCGCTAGGAAAGAATAGGAAAGAATACCAAAATGCCAAAACACCCGGGGCTGGTGGCCTAGGTTTTTGCGTTTGCAACCTTTTAGTTGTTCCGACGTCGGCGCGCCGTATCCGCTTCTGCGGAGGCCGGCGGCCCCGCAAGAGGTTCCCACCTCTCGCTTGTCTCGGTTCTGATGTTACTGCGGCCGCCGAAGCGGCCACCAGCCGCATAGGCGGCTCCGAGACCAAACACCTTTTTGCGGGCGCTCCGCCAACCGGCGGACCCGCATCGACCTTTCGGGAGAACCCCGACGCCGGAGGAACTTAAAGTTCACCTGGCGGATCGGAGCGCCTGCGTTCAGCAGGCAGTTCCCTAAAAGGAATGTTCCATCCACAGCTTCCGCTACGGATGCCTTGTTACGCAACTGTTTGCCCTTATTACTAAGGGTGTCGGACTATACCTTCATCCAGCCCCAGTTTGAAAAAGTGGGGTTGGAGCCAACGTGTTATAGAGAATCGCTTGGATTCCCTATCTGCTCCGGCTTTATAGCCGGAGACAAGTCTCTACGGGGTCACTCCGACTTTGGCCGGAGGACTTCCCTCGGTATTGTCTTCGTGTCTCAATCACATTGAATTAAGAGGAAGAGTTCACCGATATGAGTTGGATTTTACTATGCGGTTACCCGCATAGGAAGCCGTAATTGACTTCGTCCCTGTCACCGAGCTTACCGTGTTCCGAGCTGAGCTCGGCCTTCGGGTACTCCCGGCTTCCTTGACGTGACGGGCAGTATTGAGATCTTCGATCAGCTTCCAGCTTCCCGCTGCCAGCTCCCAGCATTTATTGCTGGCAGCTGGTAGCTAGTTACTGGTAGCTATATAAGTCTCACACCACCGGGCGAACGGTTTTCCCGTACCCTGGCGGTTTCCCAGCGATGTTTCTTGCCGAATACGCGGATTTCCGATCGCAACCGCTGAATCTGTTTCAAGCCGGCATTGGTTAGGTGCTCCTTTCGCACCGCCATGCCGACGATATCCCGGAATCGGCGGTACACCTCACGCTTCTTGGCCTGCAATGGATGCTGATCGAGAAATGGGATCAGGAATTCCCACATTTCCCGAACGCTGCCGATTTTATACTTAGCGTGCGGGTACCAACCGTACCGTTCGTAGTTGCAATCAAAAACCTTTCCGCATCCGATCGTTGCCCGGATCCGATCGAGGATTTCTCGATCATCAGCGCGAAGTTCGATCGAAAATTCGATACGAACTTCCACACCGCGGCGGAGGGTTTTATGGCGGCCAAAACTGACCGAAAAGCACCCTTCGCCATCAATAAATCCGGCAATGTAGTCGGGCGGGAGCGCCTCAACCTGCTGGAATTCGCCCCTTCCTCCGATGGACATCGGAGTACTATGGGCTCTGCTGACTTCTCGCATGGTATTGGGTTGCGGTCGCCCGCTTCCCTACCTCGAGTATAGCATTCCTCGAAGGGCTCCTGCGAGATCTCCCTCGGTCACCGAATACGCCATTCCTCCGCATCTCGATATCCTGTATATGCCATATGGTTTTAGGCAGAGGGCTTCTCCAGGTACTCGAAGGATCGCCCCCATATGACACCTCTGACGGATATTCAAGCTGCGGATCGTGTACTTTCGCCCTTCAGTCCGATCCTCACGGAGTCGGACCTGCGATTTCACTTCGCGACTTTTCTGCATGTCGGGCCGGATTTGAACCGGCTGGCCCCGCACCAAAAATGCATAGAGCGACTCTTCACAAGAGTGCAGTGCATTGTTGGCGCAGTGCAGCTTACCGCACCAGAAGTCTCCGAAGAGATTTTGGTGCGGGGCTGGCGCACTCGGCTGCGAGGCACCCGAGTACAAAGCTCGAGAACGTATTCACCGCGGCATAGCTGATCCGCGATTACTAGCGATTCCTACTTCATGAGGTCGAGTTGCAGACCTCAATCTGAACTGGGCCGCCGTTTGATGGGATTGGCTCCGCCTTACGGCTTTGCGACCCATTGTCGGCGGCATTGTTCCACGTGTGTAGCCCAGGGCATCGGAGGGACACGCTGATCTCGCGTCATCCCCACCTTCCTCCTCCTGAACGGAGGCAGTCTCGCCTGACACTTGTAACAGGCGATAGGGGTTGCGTTC
>CAYJUX010000048.1:0-5636 GCA_964373475.1 uncultured Candidatus Saccharibacteria bacterium | reverse complement strand
GCCTGGAACGCGATGAACCCATCGTCAAATCAGAAGCACGAAGTCCGAAATTCGAAACAAATTCGAATGCCGAATGACAAAAACTCGTTCAATATAATTTGAAATTTCGAATTTAGGATTTGTTTCGGACTTCGATATTCGAATTTCGCGCCTTCACCATGTCCATTCGTGATGCCCTAAAAACCGCCTTCCGCGGCATCCGCCACGCGCGGCTGCGCTCCTTCCTGACCATGCTGGGCATTGTCATCGGCATCGGCTCGGTCATCCTGTTGATGTCGCTCGGGAAATCGGCCGAGAAGCTCATCCTCACCCAGGTGCGGGAGATCGGTTCGAACTTGATCTTCATCGTGCCCGGCGCCACCCGGGGCTCGCGCTTTGCCTCGCCGCCCTCGGTGCAGGGCGTGGTGGTAAAAACGCTCGTCAAGAGCGATGCGGACGCGCTCAAGCGCGAGCCGGCCATTGTCCGCGTAGCCCCGGAGGTGCGGGGACAGGCCAAAATAGTTTTTGAGAATAACGATACGACCATCACCTACGAGGGTACGAGCGAGGAGTTCTTCCCAATGCGGAACTTCGGCATCGCCAGCGGCCGCCACTTCACCAATTCCGACGTGGACTCGTTCAACCGCGTGGCCGTGCTTGGCTCCGAAATAGCGCGTACGCTCTTCGGCGAGCGAAACCCGGTCGGCAAATCCATCCGCCTGAAAAGCATTTCCTTCGAGGTTATCGGGGTGCTCGAGGAAAAGGGGATCGGCCCGTTCGGGGTGGATCAGGATAATCTCGTGCTCGTGCCGATATCCGTGGCGCAAAAACAGCTCCTGGGCATTGATTTCTATAATGTCGTCACCGTGCAGGCGTCGGACGAATTCGATATCAACTTTACGGCCGCGCGCGCGGCATCCGTGCTCCGCCAGAACCACCGCATCACCGACCCGGCTAAGGACGACTTTACCATTCGCACGCAAGCCGACGCCCTGTCGCTCCTCGGGAACATCACCTCCATCCTGACGGTATTCCTCACCGCCATCGCTTTCATCTCGCTCGTGGTCGGCGGCATCGGCATCATGAACATTATGCTGGTCTCGGTGGTGGAACGAACGCGCGAAATAGGCCTGCGAAAAGCGGTCGGGGCGACGGATCGCGACATTCTCCAGCAATTCCTATGGGAGGCCGTGATGCTGACGTTTCTCGGCGGCATGCTCGGCATTTTTTTGGGCTCGCTCCTGACGGTCGTACTCTATTTCATCCTCATCCGCGTGCTCCCGATCGGCTGGGCCTTCGCCCTGCCGCTATCCGCCGTCGGCCTTGCCGCCGGCGTATCCACGCTCATCGGCCTGGTCTTCGGCATTTACCCCGCGCGCCAGGCGGCGAAGAAAAATCCCATTGAGGCCCTGCGGTATGAATGAGTAAAACGAATAAAATGAGTAATATGAGTATGATCCCATGCCTGTACCAATGTATTAATACATTGATACAGGAACTCTAGGCCATAGATCGGGCAGGGATGTACGGAACGGTAATTAACTGCGATAATGGGTAGGAACCCCAAGCAGTATGAAAACAGCTATCATCACTATCGCGGTAATTCTCGTTGTTGTCGCTGGCGCATTCTGGGCGTTCCGCCGCAATGCTCCCGCCCCGGTACCATCACCAGCCGAAGTCCCGGCTGTGAAAACTGTTGAAGCGGTAAAAAATGGCATGCATGTCGTAACCATCAAAACCGGCTTTGGCGACATTAAGTTTGAAACCTTTGATGCGGATGCGCCAAAAACAGTTGAGAATTTCCTGACGCTTGCCGGCAGGGGGTTTTACAATAACCTCGTCTTTCATCGCGTCGTGGCCGGCTTCGTTATCCAGGGCGGGGACCCGGCCGGGAACGGCACGGGCGGGCCGGGCTATGCCTTCGCTGACGAGCTTGATCCAACAACCGAATCCTATAAGCGCGGGTATATGAAAGGCGTGGTGGCCATGGCCAATGCCGGCCCAAACACCAACGGCAGTCAGTTTTTTATCCTGCTGCAGGACCGGCCCGCGCTTCCGCATCTCTACACCATTTTCGGGCGGGTCATTGCCGGCCAGGACGCGGTGGACGCCATTGGCCGCTTGGCAGTGGATGCCAGCAACCGGCCAACCGCGCCCGTGGTGATGAGCTCGGTCACGGTTGAGGCGCGATAGCTCTTGGGCTGGACGCGGAAGCAATTCCGTGCTTTCCTAGTTGTAGCGCTATCAGTACCGAAAGGGGAATGGAATGGACATCGCGGCTTGGATCGTCTTCGGCCTTCTCGGCCTTGTCGTGGGCGTAGGGGCTCAAATGCTGTCACCTCGTCGCAGCGGTGGAGTTCTGATGAACATCACTCTCGGCGTCGTCGGTGCTCTCGCCGCCGGATGGCTCAGCCTGGTCATGGGCGTCTACCAGCGCGGCGAACCAGCCGGAATCGTCATGGCCGTCGTGGGAGCGGTCATCCTCATTGGGCTCTACCTGCTCATACCACCCGTACTTCCCCGACCCAGACCACCCCAGCACCTTCCTCTCAAGCCGCGATAGGGGAAGACCCCCCGTGCCAGCCGCGCGCTCCCCGCGCGGCGTTTTTTATTACCGCCCGCGCCGAATACCCCGCCGCTTGCGGCGGGAATGAATGGAGTAACAAACAATAAACCCCTCCCCAGTTTTCCGCCTAACTCGGAAAAGAGATGCCAGGATAACTCCTACTCTAGGAACGAATTACTTCTGACCCCTTCAGGAAAACTGGGGAGGGGTGAACTCGGACTTCGACCGAGCTCAATCAAGGTCCGGTACGCTAATTCATCGGTGCGGGGATATTTACACCACCATAAAATTTTGATACGGTGGTAGGGCATTCCGGCGTAGCTCAGCGGTAGAGCGACTGGCTGTCAAATAAGGCAGCTCTCGGAGGAAACTCCGAGATGAACTCTCTGGGATAACGGTGAACCCTTCGACTAGCTCAGGGCGAGCGCCCCGAATGGTAAAGGCAACACCGTGGGAACCCCACTTTTAGCGGGGGCACCGTAGAGACTAGATACCAGAGCGCCTAAAGCCGAAAGGCCACGGCGAAGATATAGTCCACGCTCCTGCGAAAGCAGGGGATTACGTGTAACCAGTGGGTCGCTGGTTCGAATCCAGCCGCCGGAGTTTGTAGATATTGAAAGCGCCCTTGTGGGCGTTTTCAAGTTTGATTCTTTCTCACCAACCATCCAATGCAAGTTAGCCGCCGAACGGGCGTGCTTCAGTTTTCCTTGACCAAATATATCAATAATGCTATTCATTTTCTAGCAGCGTACGACCCGCACCCTACAACAAGGAGGCATACCGTGGACACAGCGCGAAGGGACCTGCTGGATTTCGAGGGCTACTTCAAGCCGGCTCAGGAGCGGTTCCTGCAGGACGCGAAGCCGGACGAACCCGTGCTTGTCGTCGCGAAGCACTACGACTTCAAGGGCTGCACTGGCTTCGGCTACGAGCCCAAGCCCAGGGACTACACGCTCGACACGAACTTCTGGTTCGGCGTTCTCCCCGCCGAGGAGCCGCTCTACATCGTGGACAGCAAGCAGTTCACCATCCGCGTTCCGCGCCACGTCTGCTGGTGGGGCTACGACTACCACGTCAAGGACAAGCCCATCGCCATCGGCCCATTCAACACGATGATGGCGAACCTCACGGAGCCCATCTACTCCCACGACCACTCGTGGGCGCATCTCCAGAAGGAGCAGGAGCAGGTCGGCCTCAAGAAGCCCGACTACCCGCTGGAGGTCATCGTCGGCAGCGAGACCATCCAGCGCTACTGCGCGGAGCGCGGATACACCGACTTCTACCTCAAGGCGGCCTCGCTCCTCGGCGTCACCGCCCAAGGGATGCTGCCGGAAGTCGCGGAGCGCCACTCGGAGATGCGCGAGAACATCCTGAGGCACCTCGAAGCGCTCTCCGAATTGGAACATCGGCAGAAGACGGAAATCGAACACATCTTCGGCGCGGTGAAGCAGGGCACCTATCACACCGGCAGCGGCATCACGGTCTGCGAAACCGAGGATGACGCCCGGGTCATCTCCATCGGCCCTCGCCAGCGCCTCAAGGAAGCGCAGGACGGGATGCGCCGTACGCTCAAGGAAGCGCTCTCGCTCGGCCTGCACACGACGCCCTGGGTCAAGACGTACCCCGACAAACCCGACGCCACGCTCGACGTGCCGCAGTACATTCACGGCCTCTGCGAGCGGCTGCAGGTGCCGCTCTCGTAGGTCGAGAAGTCCGAAGCAGTACGCCCGCTCCATCACAGCACCAGGTGCTCACGATGGGACGGGCGGTTTCTATTTAACTGATAATGGGGGATAGCCAGCGCGGGCGCGTGCTGACCCTCCTCGACGGCAAGGAACCGGACAGCCGATTCGAGTAGCCGCCGAGTAAGACGACGAAGAAAGTCGTGCTTGCTACGGCGGCTTTCTTTATTTCACAATTTCACAAGACCCAGTGCCGCAAAACCTCTTTCCATTTGCTTCCAATCCAGAGTTCTAAACGCGTCCACCCATGCGAGCATGACGGAACAAGCACCGCGAGAAGCGTGCTTTTCCCTTTTATGGCGGGCTTGTCGAATCCATTATTGGTGGGCTTTTTCGGCGGTTTCCTGCCTGCCGGCAAGGCAGGGAATATTGTGTTTTGGTCTATTTTCTCTCCCAACACGGGCCTATCACAGCACATTACACCGCCTTTTTGTGCTAAGTCGTAATACAGATATCCTTATTACACCTTCTGTTGATATCTAGTAATATGGAAGTATATTTCAATTTAGGTAAGTCAAAGAAACCATGCCAAAGGAAATTGCCAAGAAAACTAAAGAGGAAACCTACTACAAATGCACTCATTGTGGAGATGAGATTTTTTGGAATACCCATAAAAAATTCACTTACTGCAAGTGCAAGAAAATTTGGGTTGATGGTTGCAAGGATTATGTCCGCGTCGGTGGCAAAGAAGAAGATCGTAAGGTGATTAAAAAATAAATTTATGAAAATAAAAGATTTGCCAAAATCGGATAGGCCGCGGGAGAAACTGGTGGCCAAGGGAGCCGGGAATCTTAAGGACTCGGAGCTTTTGGCTATTCTTTTGCGAACCAATTAAATCTTCAAAACATGGCATATCTATTTTCCGTTAATGAAACCAATCGACATATCTGTATACAAAACAGGTTGTTTGGTGTGCCGGCGACTGATCGGGCACGAAGTCAGATTGTGAACGTGAGGAAAGGAGAAAAGTTATTTCTCTACGTTTACGGAACGGGATTTGTATATGGGATTTTCGAGGCATTGTCTGATCCTTTTGTAGAACCCAAACCAGAAAAAGGGCCGTGGAATTTGTCACCGATTGATAAAAAGCACGGATACTATCCATATCGCATTTATATAAATATAATCAAGCTTTATCAAAGCGGTGTTTCATTCAGGAAACTTGAATCACTAAATATTGGGTTAAATTCTGTTTTACTGCAGCGTAAAAGCACCGTCTATTTGTCGGATTTTCAGGCTCATATTATTGAAGAATTGTTAGCCGACCTACCCATTGAAAAAGAATTTACGGCACCTCGGCATGTTGATTTTTCAAGCCTTGAAAGTTTATTTACTAAAGGGGTAGAGGT
>CAYJUX010000047.1:0-5677 GCA_964373475.1 uncultured Candidatus Saccharibacteria bacterium | reverse complement strand
CTAAATCTTCAGGTACCTGCGGATGGCGATCATGCTCGAGCCCACGCCGAGCACGATGCCGATGACGAGGAGGATGAGGAGGAATTCAAAAAAATTCTGCGCAAAGTAGCGGAAGAGATCAATACTCGGGAGGAAGATGAGGACTTTTGCTGCGGCCAGCCACATGACGGGGAAGAAGAGGAGGGCGGTGGCCACGGCCGCAATGCCGCCGTGGAGGACACCCTCGATCATGAAGGGGCCGCGGATATACCAATTGGTGGCGCCGACGAGCTTCATGATGTTTATCTCCTCGCGGGCGGTATATATGGCCAGGCGCACCGTATTGAAGGCCACGAGTACGGCCACGAAGCCGAGGATCAGCACCGCCGCGATGCCCAAGCTCCGCACGCC
Organism: uncultured Candidatus Saccharibacteria bacterium; assembly: GCA_964373475.1. Lineage (GTDB taxonomy): Bacteria > Patescibacteriota > Minisyncoccia > Sungbacterales > SURF-37 > JACQMJ01. The sequence continues at coordinate 5,287 of CAYJUX010000047.1, read as the reverse complement.
CCGCACGATGGATGACAGCCGTTCAATGACCTTTTGGTTCTCAAAGTAGTTTATCTTCTCCACCCCGGGGAAGTTCTTCCCCTCCAGGAACTTCGCGATAGCCGGAAAATCATTGGGGTCCCGGGCCTTGATATTGAGCGTGGCCGGGAGCGGGTTCTCGTCGCCGAGCTCCTCCAGCGAGGCCAGCACGGTCGGATCATCCTTGTGCTTTTCCTTAAAGTCGGCAAGCGCCTCTTCGGGCGATACGTAATTCACTTCGCGCACGCTCGCCAGCGCCTCCACTTCGCGCTGGATGGTGAGGATGGTCGCCTCCGAGGTGTTTTTTCGGAAAGACATGGAGATATCTATCTTATTCTCCAGGTCATTCAATATGGTGTTGGAAACCACGGATACCAAGAGGAGCCCGCCGATGACGAAAAGCATCAGCATCATGACGAGGATGGTGGCCGTTGAAAGCCAGCCATTGCGGCGGAAGGAGAGCCAGCCGTAGGTGAGGACGCGCTTGAAGGTGATGCGCTTGGGCATAATTTACCGATTACGGATCTGTACCGATATACGGATCAGTATATCCGTATGGATCGGTAATCCGTAAAGCTTACAAGTGGTATTTCCCCTTTTTCTCGTCGCGGACTACCTCCCCGTTCTCCAGCGAGATGACGCGCCGGCCGAGATGGTCAACTATTTGCTTGTCGTGGGTGGCCAGGATGACGGTCGTGCCGAGCTCATTGACTTTTTGGAGCAGGCGCACTATTTCCCAGGTATTGGTCGGATCAAGGTTGCCCGTGGGTTCATCCGCCATCAGCACGTCCGGCTGGTTCACAATAGCCCGCGCAATGGCCACCCGCTGCCGCTCGCCGCCGGAAAGCTCGTGCGGGAAGTGCTCGCGCTTGTCCAAAAGGTCAACGAGTTCCAATACCTCCGGAACATTTTCCCGTATTTCCGCCGGCGCGCGGCCGGCGGCCTCCATGGCAAAGGCCACATTCTCGTACGCCGTCTTGCCGGCTAGGAGTTTATAGTCCTGGAATATCATCCCCACGCGGCGGCGGAGGTGCGGCAGTGAGCGCGATGGCAGATCGGTCACCTCCATGCCGTCAAAAAATATCCGCCCCTGGCTCGGTTCTTCCTCCGCGATGAGCAGTTTCAAAATGGTGGATTTGCCGGCGCCGGACGGCCCGACGAGCGACACGAACTCCTTGGGTTTAATTTCAAGGGACACGTCCTTGAGGGCGATGGAGGTCGGCGAGTAGATTTTGGATACGTTTTGGAAAGAAATCACGGGTGAGTTGGTTCAGCAAATTAGGTGAATTAAGCAAGGTAAGCTTTGTTGTGGATGAGCCGGCTCAATTCACTTAACTCGCTTAATTTACTTAACTTGCTTTAGTTCGGCCTCAATGAATTCATCAATCTCCCCCTCTAGCACCTTTTCTATCTGGGAAGTTTCGTAACCGGTCCGATGATCCTTCACCAGTTGATACGGATGCAGTACATAGGAGCGGATCTGACTGCCCCATTCAATGGATACGGTCTCCCCTTTCAAGCGCGCCGTTTCCTGTTCCTGTTCCTTTAACTTTTGCTGGTAGAGTTTTGCGGCCAGGAGCTGCATGGCGATCTCGCGATTCCGCTCCTGCGTGCGTTCAACCTGCACGGAAACGTGGAGCTTTGAAGGGCGGTGCGTAATGCGGACCGCGGTTTCTCGTTTGTTCACGTTCTGGCCGCCGGGGCCGGAGGAGCGGAAAAAATCTATTTGCAGCTCCTCGGGCTTGATGGAAATTTCTTCCGGCGCCACGAACTCGGGCATCACCTCAATGAGCGCGAAAGAAGTGTGGCGGCGGCGGGAAGAGTCAAAGGGCGAGATGCGCACCAGGCGATGGACACCCGACTCCCGCTTGAGGTAGCCGTAGGCATACGGGCCCTGGATGGCGATAGAAACATTTTTCAGCCCCCAGCCCGACGGTCCTTCCAGTTCCCCGAAATGCTCATGGAGCGTTCGGACTTTAAAGCCCTTTTTCTCGGCCCAGCGCTCGTACATGCGCCGCAGCATGGCGGCCCAGTCCTCGGCATCCTTGCCGCCCGCGCCCGAGAAAATAGAGAGTACGGCATTGCCGCGCTCATACCTGCCGGAAAACAAACATTCCATTTGGGCCGTATTGAACTCCCGCTGGAGCTCGTGATATTGGGTTTCCAGTTCCCCGAGCGCGCTTTTGGCGTTGGCCCCGGAGGCGCTGTCGGGACTGGCAGCCGCCAGCTCCCGGAGCGTTTGGGCGTCTCCCCGCATGCGGTCCCATCGCCCGAAATCTTTTTTCAAGGCGGCGAGTTCCTCGCTTTTGGCCTGTGCGCGGGCGCGATCGTCCCAAAAGCCGGGTACCGCCATCTCCCCCTCTATCGCGGCCGCGCGTTTTTTTAGCCCGGCAACGTCAAAGACGGTCCGCGAGGCCGCGGATGTTAGCAAAAAGAGCTGAAATTTTTTCCCTCAATTCATCCACGACAAAAGTGTAGCATATTACGGATATTTTAGGGAATTGCCATGCCCTTTATTGTTCCGTCTGCCAGAATACCGTCCCGCTTGCGGTGCGGATGCTTTATATTTTCCCAGTAGTATGATTAATTGTCGGGGGAGAGCTGATCCATAATAGGGGGAAACACATGCGGTTCTTGGAACATCTGCCCCATATAACGGCGGTAATGTCGGAACGCTCCGACGGCCCCATGGGGACCTCGGCCGGCGGCGGCGAGTTTGCCGAGAGCCGCGAGCGATTTCTCCGGGGCCATGGCTTCGTCCCAGAGGGAAAGGGAACGATCATGGCCGGCCTGGTCAATCGCGACCGGATAGCCGTGGTCTCGTATCGGCGGTCGCAGAGTATCGTGCCGGAGACGGATGGCCTTGTCTCGAGCGGGCCGGCGGTGGCCATCGCGAGTCAGGACTGTTTTCCCTTGTTTTTTGCGCCGTTGGATCCGTCGGACGGCCATGTGCTGGTCGGTATCGCACATGCGGGGTGGCGCGGCGCCGTGAACGGCATTGTCAGGAAGATGGTGACCGAGCTTGAGCTCGGCGGCATTGACCGTTGCCGCAACCTTGCGGTCGCGATCGGCCCCGGCATTCGGCAATGTTGCTTCCTGGTCCGCGATGACGAGCATGGCCTCGACCAGTACCTGGATCACGGCTACGGGGAGTTCGCTAGAGAAGCCGGGGCGGGCGCCGACGGAGAAAAGCGCTGGCGCGTGGATCTGCCCGGGATCCTGCGCTCCCAGCTCGAAGTTGGCCTTTCCATCCCGTCCGATCGCATCCATGAGGCGCCTGAATGCACGTACTGCGGCCCGGAGCGTTTCTTCTCATGGCGCCGCGACCACGTTGAGGGCGCCAATATGCTTTCAGCCATCCGGCTGAATGCCGGGCGGCTCAGAGAAGCCAGTGTGCGCTGATACCCGAGTACGCCCCGCGAAGTCCGCGGGGCGGTTTTTATTTGTTCGTCTCCGACGGAGCGTCGGAGCGACGAACAAATAACCCCGAGCCGCGTCGAGGGGTTTCGCTCAAGCAGACACCGCACCGTTTGCGGGGCGGCGATTCATGTTGCAAGTGCCTTCACGACTGCGCTCAAACTTACTTTACCCCCAGACAAAATTTTGGTGTGGGGGTTTATCAAAAATTCTCAAAAATTAACAGGAGGCCGCGCTACGCGCGGCACAAGCAATTCTGTGCGCTCGGGCGCGGCGAAATTCCCTCTTCACCCGCCTAAATTTTGCTTCGCAAAACTTTGGCGGGCAAGTCCCGCCGCCGTGTTCTTGCGGGGACGGACGGAAATTTTGGCGGCGGTATTGAGAAAAGTCCTCATATCTGTTAGTATAATACTACGAACGAAATAAAGTAACAGTATTATGCTATCAAAATATGGAAAGTAATCAACTGGGACAAAAAATTAAGAAATTACGGCGAAAACTGGGATTATCCCAAGACGATTTTGCTCGCAAGGCAGATGTCCCCTATACCACCCTTACTAAAGTTGAGACTGGGGTTATCAAAAAACCATCTGTTTTTGTGGTAAGTAAAATCGCTAAAGTATTGAGCGTATCTATTGAAGATTTACTAAAATGAGCACAAACAGCCACAAAAACAATTTTTTATTGCAGGACGCAGCAATCGTTGTTTTGAGCATAATCATTGCCGTGATTTTGGTAAAGACAGATGTTTTAATAAAAATACTAACTTCTACGCAAGAACTAGAATTATTGGGAAGTTTTATCGCTGGTATGTTTTTCACTTCAGTTTTTACCGCCGCACCAGCATTGGTGACGCTCGGTGAGATTGCCGGAGCCAATTCAATACTGTCTACAGCCATTTTGGGAGCAATGGGAGCGGTAGTTGGAGATTTAATTATTTTTCGGTTTGTTCGAGATAGATTTTCGGAGCATCTAATGGAAATAATCAAACATCAAGGTGCGGGGAAAAGAATTAAGCTATTGCTTAAACTAAAATTTTTCAGGTGGCTGACGTTTCTTGCGGGAGGTTTGATTATTGCCTCTCCCTTACCCGATGAGCTAGGGATTAGTCTTTTGGGTTTTTCAAAAATGAAAACATCATGGTTTATCCCTCTTTCCTTTGCATTTAACTTTATCGGTATTTTGTTGATAGGATGGGTCGCAAAGGCGTTATGATGCACGAAAAAATTACAAATGAAATACAGAAAAGCTCTTTTTGGGCACTATCCGTGTCCGAAGTTGTTGAGATATTGCGAACGAACAGCCAAAACGGAATTTCGGAGGAAGAAGCGGGGGAGCGATTAAAAATTTTTGGTTCAAACGTTATAGAAAAATCGCGGCAAGCCCCTAGTTTTTTTATTCTTTTGAATCAGTTTAAAAGCCCGCTGATCTTGATTTTACTGTTTGCCGGAATCGTGACGCTTTTTCTCGCCCATTACCGCGACGCATTTTTTATTTTTGCCGCTTTAATCGCCAACGCCGCTCTGGGTTTTTATCAAGAATATAAGGCCGAAAAGGCCTTAGCGGAGCTTAAGACCTATCTTAAACAGCGCTCTAGAGTGATTCGCGGCGGTATTGAACATGAGATAGATGCCGCAAATTTAGTGCCGGGGGATATTATCCGTCTTACTCAGGGAGATCGTGTTCCTGCGGACGGACGGCTTCTCTACGTCAATGATTTCCAAGTAGACGAGGCCATTCTTACCGGCGAATCTTTGCCGGTGTTAAAGCAGGTTGATCCGGTGAGTAGCGATGCTGTTCTTGGCGATCAGATGCCAATGATTTTTGCGGGAATGCTGGTAACGCAAGGAAT
>CAYJUX010000046.1:0-6004 GCA_964373475.1 uncultured Candidatus Saccharibacteria bacterium | reverse complement strand
GCCGCGATGATGGCGGCATAGAGCAGGAGGTGCGGCGGCTCAAAAAAAGTATCGCGGCTGATGGCGGTATGCCACCAGATGTCCCAGCTGCCGGCGGCAACGGCCGCAACGAGCGCCCCCACAATGAACCGCGTAAGCCGGATATCAGATGCCTTACTCATGTCTCCCCATCATACGGCCATTCACCAACCAGGGCAGTTGCATTTCGCTAGGGAATTTACCAGCTTCCATGCTTGACAAATCTAATAAGAGCAAATACTAATTATCTACGCCGTAGCGTCCTTCACTAAAGCTCTCAACCCAACTCATAGGGAGGCGGCCATGACCGAGGGGACGGAAGTACCTCGTAAGGAGTTCCTGCCGACCGGTTTTCCTGACCTGATTTTCGGAGCCGAAAAGCATCTTCTCACACTCCCTGAGGAGCGTAAGGAGTTCAAGCGGGTCATCATCGAACCGCTTGCCCGAGAAGGTGCGGCGTACTTCCTTCTCTCAGGACGGTTGCTCGTCCGTGAGTGGGAGGAAGTCGGATACCGTTTCCGAGAGTTCGCAACCCTCCTCGTCAACATCGCGGGTCATCAAGCAGTACGAGCTCTCGAGGATCGCGCCGCTCAAGAGGCATTGCGTGAGCTCAAGAATCGCGGAGCGATCTCTGAGCCAGCACCGAAAAATCTGGCTGTTCGATACCTCGCGCGACGACTGCTGAGGTGGGAGGAGCTAGCTGATGCCGCGTTCAAGATAACTCCAGCGACCAAGGATTCGGAGTACTTGACCGGCAACCAGCGCAGTCGGGAGCAGGACGAAGCGATAGGACAACGAATCATCGATCTGCTCCGGAACCCGCCGAACTACTTTCTCGACGCAATCTTGGGGGTAGCTCTCAGCCAGCTCGAAGACGATCTCCTTGAAAGCTCGGTTTCCGCGAAGTACGGCATCCATCTGAGGACTGCCGTGGACAAGGCGTGGGGCGATACCGCAACCTCGAGACGTCTCGCTCACATCATACACGGTGAGGTCACTGCTGCAGCAGACGAGTTGATCAGCGGAGCCAAGATCACACAAGATCAAATCTTCTCTGTGCTATCGGCATCACTGCCGTTACATATTCCGATGGTGAGCTTCCTCGCGTGGGGGGAGGTGATGCGAGAATTCAACCGCGCGTAGGGTCCGAAGTAGGACCACTCAAGTCGCCTCGTGCACAGAGTCGTGCACGGGGCGGTTTCTTCTTTGAAGCCTCTCAGTCTTGGGAACAAGATGTTAAGGGCGTCCCCGAGAGGATTTGCCTAGCCCGACTGACCGCAGCCGGTCGGCCTAGGGAACCTCTGACCTCTTCCTTCGCCCCGCACCAGAGCAAAGCTCGGTGCGGGGTAAAGAGGGCTGCGTTCTATCTTCACCCGCCCAAATTTTTTAGTATACGCGCCCACGGGGATTCGAACCCGGATTTCAGCCTTCGGAGGGCTGCGCTCTATCCATTGAGCTATGGGCGCATGGAAATTTGGGCGGGCAAGTTGAACTACAAGGGCACGGAAGGCGCGGGGTCCGCCAAAACTTAATTCACTTAACTCGCTTAACGAGCTTTCATTTCAACCCGATCTGCAACTCGTAGAGCTTACGGTACACCCCATTCGGTATCTGAATCAACTCCTCATGCCGGCCGCGCTCCACGATGCGTCCCTTCTCCAGCACCAATATCATATCCGCCCGCCGGACCGTGGAGAGACGGTGGGCGATAATGAAGGTCGTGCGTCCGGCCATCAACTGCTGGAGCGACTCGGCGATCAGGGATTCGGACTTGGCGTCCAGGGCGGATGTCGGCTCATCCAGGATGAGAATGCGCGGGTTTCGCAAAATGGCCCGCGCAATGGCGATGCGCTGTTTCTGGCCGACCGAAAGCTTGATGCCGCGCTCGCCCACCAGCTGGCGGTACTTTTTGGGAAAGCGCTGGATGAAGTCATCAGCGTGCGCCCGCTTGGCCGCCGCCACCACTTTGGCGTCCGATGCCCCAAAACTCCCATAGCGGATGTTCGCCTGGATGGTGTCGTTGAAGAGCAAGAGCTCCTGCGGCACGACCGCGACTTTTGAACGGAGGAACTTCAGATCAAGCCGCGAGACATCATGACCGTCAACCAAAATTTTGCCTTTCTTGGGCCGATAATATCCGGAGACCAGATCCACGAGCGTGGACTTGCCGACGCCGGACTCCCCGACGAGAGCCACGCTTTCTCCGGCCTGCACTTCAAACGCCACATCGGAAAGTACTGGCCTCTTGGCGTTGCCGTAGGAAAAAGAAACATCGCGGAATACCACGTCGCCTTGCAGCTCTTTCGGGATGACCGCTTGGGACGGCACGTATACTTCGGGCAGGCGCTCAATGATCTTCTCGGCCCTGTCCACCGCGGCCAGGCCGTTTTGCACCACGTCCCAGTTATTGGCAATGATGGAGAGCGGCCGGAACACGATGGCCGCATAGGCATTGAAGGCCACGAGCCCGCCCGGGGTCAGCGCGCCGGCGCGCACCAGATAAAAGGAGTAGATAAAAATACCCAGTTGCATCAGGGTGACGATGGCGCGCTGGTAAAAGGAAAGCCCCTGCCAGATGCGCATATAATCGGTCCACAGCCGCGCGGCCTTGAGGCGGAAAAACCGGAAAAGCTGGCGTCGCTCGTAGCCCTCGGCCGTGGCCTGCTTCACGCCATGCACATTCATCATCACGTCCGAGGAATAGCCGAAGGCCCAGGAGTAGGCCTTATTCATTTTATAGGAAATGGCGGAAAGCCCCGGCGCGGTGCGAAGGAGCATAATAAAGTAGAGCCCCATCGCGGCCACGACCACGAGGGCGAGCTTCGGCTGGAGAATAAAAACGATGACGAACACGATGAGCACCGAGATAAAATCAGGCAAAAGGTCTATCAATACCCGGGTGGAAATGGAATCCAGGCGATCCGCGCCGCGCTGGACGCGGCTGATTATTTCCCCCACCCGATGCGACTTATGGAAGGAGAGCGGCAGTTCGAGCACGCGCGAAAAAGCCGCGATGAGGTAGTCGGCATGCAGGTCGGCGCTGAAGCGCTCCTGCCGCACGCTTTTTTGCCAGCTGGCGATGTCGCCGACCACGCGCGTAAGGAACCATGCGGCGATGAACGCCAGGGCCGCGGTTGCCAGCCCGAATCCGGGCAAAAAAATATCGCGCGGGCTGATGAGCGCGTCAAAAATCTTCCCGGCCAGGAGCGGGGTCAGGGCATTGGCCCCGGCATCGGCCAAGCTGAAGACGCTGATGACGGCAAGCGGGCCGCGGTACGGCGCGAGGTACTTCTTGAAAATGCTAATACCGCGCCGAAGTTTGGTTGTCTGGATGGTTTGGAGCATGAAAAACAGGATTCCATCATACGCCGAAACAAAAAATTCCGCGATAGCGCGGGGCGATAAACGATGGCTGACGAACCGGGTTGCCGCAAATAGGAGCGATCGCTGCTATTTGCGACGATCTACTGCGAGTTCTAACTTTCTCTTATTCGCCCTCTAAGATCCCATAGGCATAAAGTGTGTTTTTGAAGGTGCTGACACTGCCATGGGATCTGAGAGGACGGAGGAGTGGGTGGGCGAGGGAATTGACGAGCGGCGTGCCGCGGTCAAATGCTCTGCCACTTTCCACACTCCTCAATTCGTCCCGGTTTCTTGGGCGGGCCTTTCGCGGGCGCTTCGGCATAAAGCCGATCTAGCCGCAAAAGGAAATCCGCCTGCCCGGCACCACACAGGCGCCATTGGGCTCAGGGACGAAGTGCTCTCCGGGAGTTACTCTACCTCCCGAAGAGCTATCGCGTGATCCAGAAAGAACGAATGCGGAACGGCCTACGGTGTTTCACCATGGTCCTCCGCGTTTCGAGGTATACTGCTGTCGCCTGCGCCCGGCATTCGCCGACACGCGAGGCGAACCGGTTCACTGCGAGCATCCCCTGCGAGCTATTGGAGGTTCAGGGATGCTTGGTGGCCGAACGAAGCGCTACTACCCTTTCGGGGTTTCGCGTCCACGCGGCCCGGGCCCAACTGCTCTCCTACCCACCCCCAAGCTCGCCAGCCCTGGGCACGGGGTCAACCCCGCTTGCCCCTTAGGTGCGGAATGAAGTGAACCAAGGACTCACCACCTTTCTCGCCGTTTTACCCCACGGCCGCGGAATGGCGGACTATTAGCCACCGAGGCAGGTGAGGAATGAAACCTCCGCCGCGTGCATGTTTATGATCTGAATGAACTGATCTCCTTGCTCCTTCTCCACGTTCCTCCCCGAACCTGAAGCCCCTTAGCCCCCACGCGGATCGCAACAACTATTTCGCTACCAGTGCGGTTCTGCCGGATAGCCGTTACAGGCGTAAGCTGGATAACCAATTGAGTATTCCCTACTTTTGCTGCGATTCGTGTGGGAACGGATTTCCGAGGATGGTCGGAAGCCCTTATCAGAGCCCCAGATGCGGGGGAAAAGCCCTATTCAAACTAGTATATAGTATACACCTTTAAATAAAAAAGTCAATAGCACGCTGGTATCTATAAAAACGGTCGTTTTTATAGATACCACTCTGGAGAACAACCGCACCGCAAGCGGCGAGATATTCGGCGGAGGAAACCCTTCGACTCGCTTCGCGCGCTCAGGGTATTGTTCCGTGACCGCATTCATCCTCGCCCCCAGAGGAGCGAGGTGTTCTGCGGACGAAACAATAAAAAAGAGGGTGATGCGCTGTCACATCACCCTCGGTGAGCTGCCGGCCTCGGCTGCGGCCGGTTTTCCCCGCGTCCCCGATCCATGACCTCGCGCCCTATGGTCGCCAGTTGGTCATTCGCCTCCACAGTGAGGGTGTGGCTTGGTGCGAGATGCCCGACTCCTGGGGAGCCAGCTTGTCGGCGAGCGACATGAGACAGCCGGTCGCGCGTGAGCGCGGGGCCCGAAGCACGAATGGAACTTGATGGATCACCGATTGCCCCACGCTGGCGTCGTTTACCACGAACCCGGCGTTGCCGGGCTGGTACCCGAGGAAGCGCACGAGGATCTGCTGGAACGAGCCGAAGATCTGCTCGGCCTGCCGCGCGTTCCGCACCATGTTGACGAGCAGATGGAATGGGGACGCCGGCTCATGCTGGACGATGATCTTGATGAACGCGTACGCATTGGCGAGCGCGGTGGGCTCGGGCGTCGTAACTACGATGGTCTCGTCAGCCGCCAGCACCAGATCAAGGGTGGTAGGGCTGATGCCGGAGCCCGCGTCGATGAGCACAAAATCGTAGCCGGCTCCCAGCTCGCGGAGCTGGGCGAGTAGCTTTGCTCGATCCTCTGTGCCGAGATCGGCAAGTTCGGCCACTCCCGTAGCTGCAGGAATGATGCGAACCCCCTGCGGCACTATCAGAAGAACATCGGCGAGCCGCTTTTCCCCGGCTACGACGTCTCGTATGTCGAGCTTCGGTGCCCAACCGACCAACATGTGCATATTCCCGAGGCCGAAGTTCCCGTCCAGGACGAGGACCCGCTTCCCGCGCTGGGCAAGCAGGATCGCGGTATTGAGGGTAAGAGCCGTTACTCCAACCCCTCCCTTGCCGCTCGCAAATGCAACGACGCGTGACGCGGCTACCGATGGTTCCATTGAGAACCTCCTCACCTCTGCTTCCAGATCCATGGCTGCACCCTCCTCATCCGCAGGATTGGTTCTCACTCCAAGCGACTGATATTACGCGCGCTTCGTGCGATAGAGTAACTAGGGAAAGAGCAAAATTAAAATAGCACGAGAGTACTACCTAGTCAACTACCTAGTCAATGGTAGCCCGGCGCAAATAGCAGCGATCGCTGCTATTTGCGGCTTCATACTGTTCCCATCGGAAAAACGGCCTTCGCCCGCTGAAAAACAGCTTCTGAACTTCTAGTCAGTTAGCTTTTTAGGTGTGGAGATCCGCCACATGGGACGCGCCGAAGGCCGAGGGCTTGATGACCGCGGCAAAGCCAAAGCCCTTGACCATGCCCACGACCTG
>CAYJUX010000045.1:0-6297 GCA_964373475.1 uncultured Candidatus Saccharibacteria bacterium | reverse complement strand
GGTATACCTTTGTGCCCTTTGTCCCTTTTGTCCCATTCGCCTCCTCATTAATGAAGTTCACCCATTTGCACGTCCATTCGCACTACTCCCTCCTTGATGGCCTGGCCAAAGTCGGGGAACTCGTCAAGCGGGCCAAGGAACTTGGATTTGAGGCCCTCGCGCTGACTGACCACGGCGTACTCTACGGCGCGATCGAATTCTACCAAAAAGCCCGAGCGGCCGGTATCAAGCCCATCATTGGCTGCGAGCTATATATCGCGGCCGAAGGCATGCATGATAAGCGCCCCGGCATTGACGACAAGCGCTCCCATCTGACGGTGCTCGCGCTCAACATTGAGGGCTATCAAAATCTCATCCAGCTCGTCACCCAAGCGCACCTGGAGGGCTTCTATTATAAGCCGCGCGTGGATAAGGAGCTTTTGCGAAAGCACGCCCGCGGCCTGGTCGCGCTTTCCGGATGCCTCAATGGCGAGATCCCGAAGGCCATCCTTTCCCGAAAGCTGGAGCGGGCCGGAACGCTGATCCGGCAGTATCAGGAGATCTTCGGGAAGGAGAATTTCTATCTGGAACTGGGCGCGCATCCAGCCAGCCCGGAGCAAAAAGCCGTGAACGAGGCGTTGATCGAGCTTTCCAAAAATACGGGCGCCAAGGTCGTGGGCGTGAACGACGTCCATTACACCCGGGCGGACGACCGCGACGCCCAGGATATATTGGTATCCGTGCAGACCGGCAGCCGCGTGGAGGACGAGGAGCGCCTGACCATGAAGGGTAATGACTTTTCCTTGAAATCCACCCAGGAGATGGCTGAATTTTTCCGCGACTGCCCCGAGGCCATTGCCAATACCCAGGAAATCGCCGAGCGCGTCAACTTGGAGATCCCACTGGGGAAAATACTCCTGCCGCGTTTCCCCCTGCCCCAGGGGTACACGGCGGAAAGTTTTTTGAAGGAACTGGCCCGAAAGGGCCTCCCCCGGCGCTACGGGGCACTGGCCGCGAAAAGAGACGACCCCGCCTTCCAGCGCGTTGAGGAGCGGCTGGCCTATGAACTCGAAGTCATCAGCCAAACAGGATTTGCCCCCTATTTCTTGATCGTAGCCGACTTTGTCAGCTGGGCACGGCAAAACGGCATCGTGGTCGGCCCGGGCCGGGGCTCGGCCGCGGGCTCGCTGGTATCCTATCTCCTCGGCATCACCAACATTGATCCCCTGGAATATAACCTCATCTTTGAGCGGTTTTTAAACCCGGAGCGCATTGCCATGCCGGATATTGATCTTGATTTCTCCGACCGCCGGCGCGACGAGGTCATTGAGTATGTTGCCCAAAAATACGGCCGCGATCGCGTGGCCCAGATAATCACCTTCGGCACCATGGCCGCGCGCGCGGCCGTGCGCGATACCGGGCGGGCGCTCGGCATGCCCTATGCCTTTTGCGATCAGGTAGCCAAGCTCATTCCCGAAAATCCCACGCAAGGCATGAAAGAGGGCTGGCTCAAGCACTGCCTGGAACAGGTAACTGAATTCCGGGCGCTCTACGAATCGCGCACGGACGCCAAACGCCTCATAGACAACGCCATGAAACTGGAGGGAGTGGCGCGTCATGCCTCAACGCACGCCTGCGGCGTGGTCATCGCGCCCCAAGCGCTCACCAACTACGTGCCGCTGCAATTGGCGACCCGCTCCAGCTCAAAAACAGCGAGCGGCGAGGAGCCCAAAGTAGTGGTAACCCAATACGAGATGCACGCCGTTGAGGATCTCGGCCTCTTGAAAATGGATTTCCTCGGCCTGCGGAACCTGACCATTATTGAGGATGCCGTCGCTATCATCCGGCGGGATCACGGCATCGCGATTGATATAGACACCATCCCGCTGGATGACCAAGATACCTTCCGCGCCTTTCGCGAGGGCAAGACCAACGGCATTTTCCAGTTTGAGTCGGCGGGCATGAAGCGCTATTTAAAGGAACTCCGGCCCACGGCCCTGGAGGACCTCATCTCCTTGGTGGCGCTCTACCGCCCCGGACCCATAGAGCTTATCCCCTCCTTCATCGCGCGTAAGCACGGAAGAGAGCGGGTCGCCTACCTCCACCCCAAACTCGCGCCGATCCTCAAAAACACCTATGGCATCGGCGTCTACCAGGAGCAGATGATGCAAATCGCGCGCGACCTTGCCGGCTATACCCTGCCCGAGGCCGACACGCTCCGAAAAGCCATCGGCAAAAAAATAAAGTCGTTGCTGGATGAGCAAAAGGGCAAACTCCTGGCCGGCATGGCAAAAAACGGCATTGAGCAAAGAACGGCCGAGACCATCTGGGAGCTGTTCCCGCCTTTTGCGCGCTACGGATTCCCCAGGGCCCACGCCGCCTGCTACGCGCTCATCGCCTACCAGACCGCCTACCTGAAGGCCCACTGGCCCGCCGAGTTCATGGCCTCGCTCATGACCGCGGAGGGGCATGAAGTAGAACGCGTCTCGTTCCTCATGGAGGAGACGCGGGCGCTGGGCATTGCCATCCTGCCGCCATCGGTCAATACCTCCCATGCGACATTCCGGGTCATCTCCCCCAGGGAAATACGCTTCGGCCTCGGCTCGGTAAAAAATGTGGGTACGAACGTCGTGGCGGCCCTTATCCGCGCGCGCGACGAGGGCGGGCCGTTTGGATCCATTGACGAACTCGTGGAGAGGGTGCACTCCAAAGATCTGAATAAAAAGTCCCTGGAATCGCTCATCAAATGCGGGGCGCTGGACGAACTCGGCGAGCGCGGCGAGCTTTTGGCAAATCTGGATCGCGTGCTGGAGTACGCCCGCGAGGCGCAAAAAACGCGCGCCGCCGGCCAGAGCTCCCTTTTCGCGAGCGTGGATATCGGCGCGCGCGCCCTACTGCGCCTCGAGCCGGCGCCGCCGGCAGAAAAAAAGGACCGCCTGGCCTGGGAGAAGGAACTGCTCGGCCTCTATGTGACCGAGCACCCGCTGGAGGAGTACCGTGATATGCTTGCCACGCGCGCCACCGCGGTGGCGCGATTGTCGGAACAGCCCCGCGATGCCGTGGTCTCCGTGGCCGGGCTGGTCGCGGGAGTGGACCGCATCGTGACCAAAGCCGGCACGCCCATGCTGTTCGTAAAACTGGAGGACCTGACCGGCCAGGCCGAAGTCCTCGTCTTCCCGCGGGTGCTGGAGCGCACGGCCGAATTGTGGCAGCTCTCCAAGATACTGCTGGTCACAGGCCGCATCTCCCGCGACCGCGACGAACCCAAGGTGCTGGCCGATGAGGTGGTGGAGGTAGCGTAGCTTTACGAGGCGTGTACGCTTTGGTACCATAGGGCATATGCCAGTGCTCACGATTCGATTGCCAGAGAATTACTTGCGCCGAGCCAAGGCCAAAGCGAGATCCGAGGGATTCAGGAGTCCCGCCGCGTGGGCGCGCACGGTTGTGGAGCGGAACCTCGCCGTCCTCCGGGAGTCGCCCCGTCTCCGGCCGCAGCGCGTCGTTTCGGCCATGCGGAGGACGGGGCTCTACCGCGAGGGATTCCTGCGCTCGCTCAAGCGTTCGCTCGCCTATGCGGATAAAGCCGCTTAACGCGCTGGTACAAAAACAGCTCAAGCGGTATCGACTTGAGAGAATGTTCTTAAAACAACAAGCGCTCTTCGAGGCGAACCCGGCGCACCCGGGCCTCAACACCGAAAAACTCGAGCCCAAGTCCGTTGGGCTCTATTCGTTTCGGATCGACCTGAAGTATCGGGCGATTTTCAGAATTCGAGGCGGTCTTGCGGAAATCGTCCACGTCACGAAACATTACGAACGGTGAGTCCGGGGTCCTGGCCGATGAGGTGGTGGAGGTGGTCTGATGGTGGATCTATGAAACCGAAAAGAATAAAGCAGATACCGATGGAGCGCGTACGGCATTCCCTGGCCCATCTTTTGGCTATGGTGGTCCTGAAAAAGTTCCCCAAGGCCAAACTCGGCATCGGGCCGACCATTGAGCATGGATTCTATTACGACTTCAAACTCCCGAAACCCGTCAGCGATGCCGACCTCAAAGAGTTCGAGCAGATGATACGCGAGCTCATTGCCGCGAAGCTCAACTTCAAAGGCGAGAAAGTGACGCCGGCCAAGGCGAAAAAGCTCTTCAAGGACCAACCCTTCAAACTCGACCTCATACGCGAGTTCTCAAAGGAGGATAAAGAACTCACTGTCTACTACACCTGTCCCCCAACTACAAGCTATAAGCTAAAAGCTAAAAGCTGCTTCGTGGACCTCTGCCGCGGGGGGCACGTCAAAAACACATCCGAAATTAACCCCGACGCCTTCAAGCTGACCAAAATAGCCGGCGCCTATTGGCGCGGCGACGAAAAAAATCCCCAGCTGACGCGCATCTACGGCGTGGCATTTTCGGACAAGACCGAGCTTGAAGCGCACTTGAAGCAGTTGGAGGAAGCGGAGCGCCGCGACCACAAACGCCTTGGCCCGGCGCTGGATCTTTTTACCTTCTCCGAGCTCGTCGGCCCCGGCTTGCCGCTCTGGACCCCCAAAGGCACCGTGCTCCGGGATATACTCGATACCTTTGTCTGGGAACTCCGGAAAAAATACGGATACGAGCGCGTGGATATCCCCCACCTCGCCAAAAAGGAACTCTACGAGGCAAGCGGGCACTGGGATAAATTCAAGAACGAACTTTTCCTGATTACCACGCGCGAAGGGCACCTCTTTGCCGTGAAGCCCATGAACTGCCCGCATCACGTCCAGCTCTACGCCCGCAAACAATGGAGTTATCGCGAACTCCCCCAGCGCTACGCCTCAACCACGAAGCAGTACCGCGACGAGCAGACGGGCGAACTTTCGGGCCTCGCGCGCGTGCGCAGTATTACCATTGATGACGCGCACGTATTCTGCCGACAGTTAGAGATCAAAACCGAAATCCTGCACATCTGGGATATCATTGATGAATTTTATGGCCGCTTTGGATTCCCCCTTCGGATCCGGCTTTCGCTCTACGACCCGAAGGATCAAAAGCAGTATCTGGGCAACCCCGCCGTATGGAAAACGGCCGAAGAGATACTCCGCAGTATCGCCAAGGGGAAAAATGCGCACGCAGAAGAAGGCATCGGCCAGGCCGCGTTCTACGGACCGAAGGTTGATTTTATGGCCAAGGATTCGCTCGACCGCGAATGGCAGGTGGCAACCATCCAGCTGGATATGAACCAGCCGGAGCGATTTGACCTCTTCTGCATAAACGAGCAGGGCAAAAAGGAACGGATCGTCATGATCCACGCCGCCATCATGGGCTCCATCGAGCGCTTCCTCGCCATTCTCATAGAGCACTACGCCGGCGCCTTCCCCCTGTGGCTGGCGCCGGTGCAAGCCATAGTGCTCCCTATCAACGGCAGCGTAGTGCCGTATGCCGGGGAAGTTCGCTCGCGCCTGGAAAAAGAGCACATTCGCGCCGAACTCAACGGCCGGAACGAGACCATCGGCAAAAAGATCCGCGAGGCCGAACTCCAGAAAATCCCCTATCTCCTCATCGTCGGCGAACGGGAAGCGGCAGCAAAAACCGTCAGTGTACGCAAGAGGCAGAAAGGCGATATCGGAGCAATGCAAATAGAAAAATTCCTCGCCATGGCGAAGAACGAGATCAACAACAAGTGAGCCCGGCTCGCCCTCCCAACTTTTTGGAACGTTAGGGTTGGAACGTTAGGGAGGGAATGCCCTTGTACCAATGTATTAATACATTAATACAAGGGCCCGCGGCCTATGATCCGGCCGTAATATCTTCGGTATCCACACTTGCCGTTATCCTCGCGTCCGGTACAATGGCCGGGGCGAAACGGTTACATCAGTAATACTGCGAAAGGAGCGTCGTGAGTGTCCCTCAGAACGGCTGTGGAGACGAGCATAAGGTATCTCCGAGTCGGCGCAACACGAATGAGCTGTATTCAGGAAGGGAGGCGGAGTGCCGAAACTTCGGATGGTGAAACGGCTGCCCGTCGTGAGCATGATCCGCAAACGGGTCATCCGGGCGCGCCGGAACCGGAACCATGCTAAGCGACTCGCGGAGGGCCTGGCCCAGATCCGCGAACTGCACGGACAATTCAGCGAATGGCGCCACCGCTGGGTTAACCGGCGGGATGAGCACGCCCGCCAAAACGCCGTGGAGGCACTCCGGGAAATTTACCGCATCATTCGACGGCTCGTGCCGAGCAACCGAGGCAACCTCGAGGCGTTCTTACGCCGGCAGCGCATCCCCGGCTGGCGCAAAGCATTCGCGCCAGTCCGCACCCGGAGCCGCTAGGCGGCCCCGGGGTTTTT
>CAYJUX010000044.1:0-6562 GCA_964373475.1 uncultured Candidatus Saccharibacteria bacterium | reverse complement strand
AACTGGAACGCCTCTCCCGGAAAGAACTCTGGGCGCTTGAGCGCCTCGGCCTCTTCTTGGACGTCTACGAACTACCGAAATAAAAAGTAAAATAGTAAAAATAAAAATGAAATATAAAAATTTAAAAATTCTCGCGGAGCGAGACACTGCGGTTTTTACTTTTGATTTTTAATTTTCCCCATGCCTCTCCCCCCCCACTCATTTGCCGAGCGCTTCATCCGCGGGAACGTTATCGATCGTTTCTGGTCTTTGGTCGTGACCAGCGTTGGCCTCCTGACGTCCTTCCTCACGCTCACCGCTCTCTCGGTCTATGAGTTCGGCCTGTACCAGCTGGTGCTTGCCGCCGTCGCATTTATCGGAATGTTCTCGGTTGATTTTTTTGATACCGTCATCCAGAGCGATATCTCGCGAGGTCTTGCCAGCGGGCGGCGGGATGAATCCAAGCGCCTGTTCCTCGAGTTCGCCGCCCTGAAGGTCGGCCTGGGCATCGCCATCACCACTGCCCTCTTCTTCGGGGCGAATGTGGTGGCCCGTGCCTATGGAGAGGACATCGGCGGCTATGTTCGCATCATCAGCTTCGTCGTCGCCATCCGCGCCGTCCGCTCGGTGGCGTCCCTCTTCCTGAAGGCCATGGTTTCGCTGCGGGCGATCGGCGCCACCGCGGTTGAGGAGCTGATCAAACTTACCGTTATCGCCGGCCTCTTCGCCACCGCGACCCTGGGGATCCGCGAGGTACTGCTCGCGACGGTGCTGGCTGCGGCGGGCTCCCTCGTCTACATGTTCATTCCATTCGCCCAGACCTACCGGGCGACCTTTACGGCCGTGCACCTAGCGCGCCGTTCTCTCCTTGCCGCTGTCATTCGGGGCTACGGAGCGCTCGTCTTCTTTCGGACTGCGGCGCACCAGGCCGCAAAGCCTCTGCGTCCGTGGCTGATCAAGGCCTTTGTCGGCACCGAAGCCGTGGCCATCTACGCGCTCGCCGCAAACCTGGTTACGATGATCAAGGATCTCTTCCCGCTGGTGAACGTATCCCTCGTCGCCTGGGAGCTCGAGAACCCCGATCGCCTGCGGACCATTTTCACCCGCGGGGTGAAGTATTCACTCTGGGTGGGCGCGGCCGCGGCGCTCGCGTGCCTGATCGCCGTGCCGCCGCTCATCGCCCTCGTTCTGCCCAAGTACCTGCCCGCGGTGCCGCTCTTCCTCTTCTTTCTCCTCTCGCTCCCGATCCATGGCATCTCACAGCTCGAGCTTGCGCTGCTCACTGCCCTGCGTGAGCAGCGCCTCCTGACTGCACGGCTCTCCGCCGAGCTCGGCATCTCGGCCGCGACACTCGTCTTCCTCCTGCCGGTGATGGGGATCTTCGCCGTGGGCGTGGAGGTGAACGGGGCGCTCCTGTGGCGGGTGTGGTATCTGCAGCGGGTCATGGGACGGAGGTACCCGTTCTTGAAGTTTGACGTCCGTTCGCTCTTCCGACTGGACGGCGAGGACCGGATGATCATGCGCCGCGGCATCTCCGAAGTATTCTCCGTGCTCCGGCGGGGTTAGGGACCGGATGCAGGCCATTCGCGGTATTCTCCTTGGGGACGAACAAATGAAAATCTGTTTTCTCAATCACAATCTGAACGCCGCTACCGGCGCGGGCCGCTTCGGCGTAAACCTGATCGAGCGGCTGCGCCGCGCGGATCCGCAGCTGGACGCGGTTGTTCTGACTGCGCTCGGCTCCGGCCACCCGCTCGAGGCGCCGATCCTCCACCAGCGGTTCGCCCGACTTGTCCTGGCCGTCCCGCGTATCCGGGCCCTCATGCAAAGCTGCGACGTTATCCACGCGCTTGACGGGTTTCCCTACGGCGTGATCGCGGCGCTCGCCTCGATCGGCTTGGGGAAGAAGTTTATTATCACCGCTATCGGCACCGGCGCGATCCGGCCGTTCCGCCGCGCCGTCCGCGGCCGGCTGCTCGCCTGGGCCTACCGCCGGGCCGACCGGGTGGTGGCGATCTCCGGCTACACCCGGCGGGAAATCCTGGCTCATCTGCCCGGCCTGGCCATCAAAATCATCAACCACGCGGTCGATTACCGGGAATTCTCTGGCGATCTCATGGCGCCGCTTACCGCCGAAGAGCGTTCGGCCATCGCGGCGATGAAGCCCTATGTGCTCTCGGTGGGCGGGTGGAAGCGCCGCAAGGGCTTTGAGTACTCGTTTCCGGCATTCGCAAAGATCCGGAAGCGCTTCCCCGAGATGGGCTACGTCGTTTGCGGCATCGGTCCGAAACCCCGGCTCGAGGAGCCGTTCGACCTTCAAGGGAGCGTCTCCTACTTCAAGGGCGTCCGCTGGCCGTTCCTGAAGGCGCTCTACGCGCATGCCGAGCTCTTTATGCTGCTGTCGGTGGATGATGGTAATGATGTCGAGGGCTTTGGCCTCGCTTTCCTCGAAGCCGCCGCCGCCGGCGTGCCGGTGATCGGCACGGAGGGGAGCGGAGCCGAGGATGCGGTTCGGGACGGGGAGAACGGTTTTCTCGTCGCGCCGCAAAACGCCCCCGCGGCGGCCGAGGCCGCCATTCGCATCCTCTCCGATCGGGCGCTGGCCGGGCGATTCTCCGCCGGATCGCGGCGCCTGGCGCGGGAGATGAGCTGGGAGGCGGTTGCCGAACGCTACGCCGCGCTCTACCGTGGGCTCATGGCGTCCCGCTAGAAGCGGGATCCGCGATTACGCTATGAAAACCCCGATTACCCGCGAACTACCGGAAGATATCCGTAGTATGTTGTTGGCCAGCGCCATGGTGTACTGCGAGATCGGCGCCCGGCGCGGGGGCAAGCGATTCAACGGTATCGGCGAGTTTATCCACTACTATGGGTTCGAGCCGGATGCAAAGGAGGCAGAAAAATTAAGGAGTACGTTGGCCGCGCGCAAGGTGTTCCAGAGCGTTCGCATCTTCCCCTATGCCGTTATGGAGAAAAGCGGAACGGTGTCCATCAATGTCTTACGGCACCGCGGCTGTTCATCGGTGTTACTCCCGGATGCTGATGTCGTATCACGGTATAGAACGCGCCGGGGGAATACCAATCAGTGGCCGCGGTTTTTTGACGTTGTCGGCCGCTATGAATGCGCGGCCATCTCGCTGGACGAGTTTGCAGCCAAAGAGCACGTGGCGGGCATTGACTTTGTGGGTTTGGATACCCAGGGTACGGAGTACGCGATACTTACCGGCGGGAAAGGTATCATTGCCAAGACCACCCTCCTCGTCCATGTCGAGATGGAGGCCGTACCTTTGTACCAACAGCAACCGCTGATCGCCGATGTGGTGCGGTTGCTTTCGGATCTCGGCTTCCGGCTCATCAAGTTAGAAAATCCGCAATACATCAGCCGCCAGCCGGCTGATGCGGACGACGCGATAGATCAGGGGGAGCTGATCTCCGTTGATGGCGTGTTCTGCCGCGATTTGGACGAGCAATTTTTCCATGGCCTCGGGGGTAGCCCGCTCACGATCGCAAAATGCATGCTGCTGCTCGATGCACTTGGCTTCAAGACGTTGGCCATGGATGTCGGTCGGCGTTTTCAAACCACCAGCGGCGGCGATGGCCGCATCCACGAACTGGGAGACATATTGGAACGGCGCTACCGGAGAGATAACTTTTACGCCAAGCCCTTAGAGGGGAAAGCTCGCGAGATTGCTAAGAAGTTTCTCTTCGGCCTCCGCCACCGCTAAGTTCATAGTTTGAACATCGGCGGCCGGAATTTGCGTCATGAACCCGCCTAACTTTTTTAACATCACACCGATGCGGCAATATTCCTCTCACTCGAATTCCGTGGCGCAAGCTCATCCTCGGGTCGACGGAAAAGTTGGGCGGGTGAAAACAATTTTCGTCACCATATTCCAGGCCATCGAGGCGAAGAATATCCTCCGGACCACCGTCCTCGAGCGCCTGCTCGCGCATCCGGATATTCGGCTCGTTTGTTTCGTGAAATTCGAGGAGCGCGCGGCCTTCTATCGGCGCGAGATCCCGCATGAGCGCATCGTCTATGAGCCGTTCCCCCGCGTGCCGCGGGGGAGCTTCGAGCGCTTTATGAGCTTCCTGAAGTTCCACCTGATCCGCACCAAGACCACGAACCTCAAGCGCCGCATGCGCCTCGAGCGGACCGGGAATTGGCCGCTCTTCCTCGCGAGCCACATTTTAAACTGGCTCATTGCCCGGCCGTTCATCCGCCGTTTCCTCCGGCTGCTCGACCTCCGCCTCGTCGGCGACCCCGGCTTCGGCTCCTATTTTGAGCGCTACCGGCCTGCGGCCGTACTCCTCGCGCACCTCTTCGATGACGTTGAGACGGCGTTCCTGCGCGAGGCCAAGCGCCGCGGCGTGCCTACCGTCGGCTATATCAATTCCTGGGACAAGATAACGACCCGCGCATCCATCCGCCTCCTGCCCGATACGATGCTCGTATTCAACGACATCGTGAAAGCCGAGGCCATGCGCTACGCCGATATGCCGGCGGACCAAGTCGTTCCGACCGGCATTCCCCAGTACGATCGCTACGCCACCGAGAAGCCCGCGCCCCGGGAGGAGTTTTTCCGCCGCATTGGCATCGATCCCGCGAAGCGCCTCGTGGTCTATGCCCCTATGGGCCGGACGTTTTCGGATTCGGATTGGGAGATGATCGATATCCTGCAGTCTGGCATCGCGGGTGGGCGCATCGGACCGGACGGCGCACTGCTGGTCCGCTTCCAGCCGAACGATTTCGTGGACGAGGCGGAATTGAAGCGACGGCCGGGGCTCCACTACGATATTCCCGGCATACGCTTCGGCACGGAGCGGAGCGTGGACTGGGATATGGGATTTACCGAGCTCGCCCACCTCACCGATACGCTGGCGCACCTCTCCGTCCTCGTTTGCTACGCTTCCTCCATCGCCATTGACGCGGCTATTTTCGACAAGCCGACCGTGGGCATCGCATTTGAGGTAAAGCGGCAGCTGCTCGCAAAATCACCGACCCAGTATTACCGGACCGAGCACTATAGAAAAGCCGTGGCCACGGGCGGCGTACGCCTGGCGAAAAGTGAGCCGGAACTCATTACAGCGATTAACGCCTACCTTGCCGATCCGTCGCTTGACCGCGAAGCGAGGAAGCGCTTGGTGGAGTCGCAATGCGGGAAGGTGGACGGCAAAGCCGGAGAACGGATCGCCCGCGCTATTCTTGCAGCCGCCGGGCGGGACTTACCGCAACTCTTAGTCCGTTCGGAGGGTAAATTATAGTGTGGGAGGGTGAGTACTCCCTTTTATCATTGATCCCATGCAGTACATACTCGTTGCCGGCGCATCGGGCCTCATCGGCGGGCATCTCGTGAAGCGCCTGCTCGCCGATGGCAATCGCGTGCGGGCCGTCGGCCGGCGCCCGGTCGGCGAATGGTCCCAGTGCCACGAAGGCGCCGAAAACATCCAGTCCGATCTGACCGAGAAGGAGAATTGCTACCGCGCGGTCAAGGGAGTGGACCAGGTCTATAACCTCGCCGCCGATATCGGCGGGGTGAATTTTATTGAGAAGAATAAGGCCCTTTGCATGCTCTCGGTGCTCATCAATACGCATCTCCTGATGGCCGCCCGCGACCTCGGGATCAAGCGCTACCTCTATACCTCAACCTTCGCCGTGGCCACGGCCGATACGAAGCCGGTGAGCGTGCTCGAAGACGGGCACATCTGGGAGAAACTCTTCTCCGAGCGGCTCTGCCGGCATTTTCGCGAGGACTTCGGCCTGGAGACCCGCGTGGCGCGGCTGCAGAATGTTTACGGCACGCATGATCGTATTCGCGGCGGACGCGAGCGCGCTCCGGCCGCGCTTTGCCGCAAGGCCGTGGAGGCCCAGCGCCGCGGGGATAATCGCCTAGAGATATGGGGCGATGGAACGCAGATCCGGAGTTTTCTTTTCGCGGAAGATTGTGCGGACGGCCTCGCCGCCCTCATGGCAAGCGACATCCAGGAGCCCGTACGCATCGGCTCGAATGAATTCATCAGCGTGAATCAGCTCGTGGATGCGGTCGAACATGCCGCCGGGGTGGAATTCGAGCGCGTCTACAACACGAGCGCTCCCCGCGGTATTGGGCGCAAGCCCGATGAGACCACGGCGATTGATCCCCGCCTTGGCTGGCAGCCGCGGGTCGCGCTCAATGAGGGTATCGGACGCCTCTATCGATGGGTCGAGGGAGAGATGGCAAAAGGGTCAGAAACCGTATGAAGCTCGCCATCGTATCCACAACTATTCACGGCGAGCGGACGTATCTGCCGTTTGACGCGCTCGCCGCGAAATCAAAGTTTTCGGACGTTACCTTTGTCATTGCCGGTGATACGAACGCCGCGCCCTTTGTTCCGTCAAAATTCCAGTGCCGCGTAGAATATCTTGAGCCCAAAGATCAGGAGCGCTTTCGCGTAAGCGCGACCATTGGCTGGAAAACGCCGCGGCGGCGCCCCATTGCCTGGCTCCGCGCCGTTGAGCTTGACCCGGATTACATTCTTTCGGTGGATGACGACAACATCCCGCCGGAGAACTACTTTGATGAATGGCATCGGGTGCTGACCA
>CAYJUX010000043.1:0-6615 GCA_964373475.1 uncultured Candidatus Saccharibacteria bacterium | reverse complement strand
AATGCAAGGCATTCGCCGGGAAGTTGGTTACGGTAGATGCGACCGGGTGGAAGTCAGAAATCCTCTTCGCACGCAGACGCTTCCACAGCGCGAAATAGCTATCGAGATAGACATTCTCCGTGGACCTCCCCGACTTCTCCAAAATTTTCCACCAATCCTCCAAAGACCACGCCAAGGGGCACCCGCCCATACCGGCGGATGACGCCGAGTGGCCGGAGGAGTGGAAAACGACCTACTACAAGGCCTACCCCCGGCTGCCCAAGATAGCGCTGGATGACTTGCCCGCCGAAGATTTATCAAAGGCGGGAGCTTTGGCGCATGAGGGGGCAAATTTTTTTGATCTGGTCACGCAGCGCAGATCGCGGCGGGATTTCACCCGACCGCCGATCACGAAACGCGAACTTTCATTAATCCTCAAATACTCCTGCGGCAACATCGGGCCGTTGGGGGAAGAGGGCCGTTCCCGGCGGGCCCAGCCCTCCGGCGGGGCGCGGTTCCCCATTGAGATTTATCCGATTATCTTTCGCTCCGCTCAAGCGCGGACCGGCGCGGACTTAACGCAGACAGACGCGGAAAACGCCTTGAAAGCCGGGCTCTATCACTATAACGTCAAAGACCACCAGCTTGACGTCCTCTGGGATCGCGCGTTTAGCGACGAAGAAATAGGCCAGCTCTTCACCTACCCCTGGGTGAAGGATGCGGCCATCGGCCTCGTGATGACCGCTATCTTCTGGCGCAACCAGAATAAATACGGCGAGCGGGGGTACCGCTACATCCTCCACGAGGCCGGCCACATCGGGCAAAACGTCTACCTCGTCGCCGAGGCCCTCGGCCTCAAATGCTGCGCCCTCGGCGGCACGCGGGACGAGAATTTGGAGAAACTTATTGACATTGATGGTGTGACCGAATCCGTTGTATATGCGCTTGCGATAGGGAGATAAAAGCCATAAGATTGAGGCGATGCGCCTTGAACATTACCCCGTAGAAAAACTCAAAAAAGAAATTCTTGCTATTCTCGCCAAACACCTTGATCTCTCGCGCTACCGCGTGTTCTTTTTCGGTTCGCGCGTCGCGGGCAAAGGGACCGAGCGATCGGATATAGACGTGGGTATTGAGGGGCCGGAGCCAATTCCGGCCGCGGCGATGCTGGATATCCAGGAAGAAATTGAAAATCTTCCAACGCTCTATAAAGTGGAAATTGTGGATTTTCATCGCGTCCCGCCTAAATTTAGAGATGCGGCGTTAAAAAATAGAGCTGGTTAAAGAATGCATAATGCCGGACATTGGAAAATAATCTCGGGGATGCTATGATAGCCGCATGGAAATAAGTCCGGAAGATAAAACAAAATTAGAGAAAATAGGGAGACGACATAATCTCCGTTTCATCATTCTCCACGGATCTTACGCCAAAGGAACCCCTCATAAAGGGAGCGATTTGGATATTGCGGTACTCGGTCAGCGACGTATTCCATTTAATGAAATCCTGGAAATACACGGGGAGCTGGGAGATGTTTTCGGCGACAACGAGGAACGGGAACTTGATGTAAAATCGCTTCATGGAGCAGATCTCCTGCTCCGCTACTACGTTACCAGAGACGGCATCCTTCTTTACGGCGATCCGACCGGCTTTAACGAATTTAAAGCTTATGCGCGGCGCACCTTTGAGGACGCACAAAAACTTTTTCATCTGGAAGAAATTCTGCTCAAAAAACAAAATCGGCTTATTTTAGAAAATCTTGCACAGCATGCTTGATTCAATTTTCATCCGGCGCAAACTCAGATGGATACAAGAAGATTTGAAGAAACTTGAACAGTTTCGTGAGTTTACATTTGAAGAAATGTCAAAAGATTGGATGCGTTGGAGTGTGCTTGAGTGGACGCTGGTCAAAATTATAGGACGCGCCATTGATATCAACCAGCATCTTATAGCGGAACTAGGCGGCAAGAATATCCCGCCGCCGAAAGATTATACAGAAACTTTTATTCTCTTGAAAAATATCAATGTAATTCCTGAAAAGTTCATTGAAGAGATAGCCAAGAGCGCCGGTTTTCGTAACCGAATCATTCATGAATACAATGAAATTGATAAAAACCTTGTATATAAGACGGTCGGAGAGGCAATTGCGCAGTACGCAGAATACTGCAAATTTGTACTTGAATTCTTGGATAAACATAAGACGAGCAATGATGGCTTATGAAACCTTGGCATCTTTGCCCCGTTAGAAGTCCGGTGCCTTGTTTTTCAGCTGAAAATCGGACTATCCTCCATTCAGGAGGGGACAATCCTACATGATTAATAAAAATTTCAAAGAAATTTTTATTTGCAGGACTTCTAACGGGGTTTGGGTATCAATCGCGGCCATTGCCGTATTTGGATTTGTGATTTCACAGGATTGGTTGGCTCGCTTGGCCTGGCAGAAATACGGCCGGCCGGATATTGCCGTGTTGCTCGTCAGGCGGGATGCCAAGTTTGCCATGCTTCTTGGCAACTATTATTTCGGAGCAACACTCGGGAAAAGCGAATATGATTTGGCGAAAGCCGAGCGGGCTTTTCGCACGGCCGTGGCTCGAGATCCCAAGATCCTGTGGGGGCACTACCAGCTCGCAAGAGTTCTTTTCCTCAAGAATGATCACGAAGGAGCGCTCGCGGAGATCAACGCCGAACTTGCGGCCAACCCAGAAAACCTCCGCTCGCTCTATGTGCGCGGGCTGATTTACGGCTACCGGGACCAACCCGGTGATCTTGAAAAAGC
Organism: uncultured Candidatus Saccharibacteria bacterium; assembly: GCA_964373475.1. Classification (GTDB taxonomy): domain Bacteria; phylum Patescibacteriota; class Minisyncoccia; order Sungbacterales; family SURF-37; genus JACQMJ01. The sequence goes on along the minus strand of CAYJUX010000043.1, from coordinate 3,862 downwards.
CGAGCAAGATTTCCGGCGCTTCACCCAATGGGCGCCCAAAGAATGGGCCGGCTACAACGACCTGGCCTGGATTCTCTCCAAAGCCGGTAAGTACCGCGAGGCAAAAGAGGCCATTCAAGCTGCGTTGCGCGAGGTCCCGAATGCCGAGCAAAACCCCTGGCTCTGGAACGCGCTCGGCCTGGCCGAGCTGAATTTGGGAGAAAACAAAAACGCGGCCGCATCGTTTGAAAACGCCAAAGCCCTTGCCAAAGCCCTGACGCTCGAGGACTGGCAGCGCTCCTACCCGGGAAACAATCCGGCTCAAGCGGCTTCGGGGCTGGAGGCCTTTCGCAAGGCCATTGAAGAAAATTTGCGGAGAAGCACGGAAAGTGGCAGTATGTAGATGCAGATATGACGGAACGCGAACAAAAAATCCAAAAACTCAAAACCTACTTTGAGAAACGCGACGATATCGTCATGGCGTTTCTTTTTGGTTCGCAGGCCACGGGACGGACGATGTACGACTCGGATTGGGATATCGCGGTTTATTTTAAACCGGTGGTGGAGCCGGTGGAATGGGAGGAGCAAAACCGCGAATATCCGGAAGAAGATCACGTGTGGAACGATTGCATAGATATCGTGAAAACCGATAGTGTTGATCTTATTGTTCTTAATCGCGTTCCTGCAAGCATTGCCGATAGAGCTATTCACGGAATACCGCTAGTAATAAAAGACCGTGCACTGTTGCTGAGATTTATGCATATTATCACCAGAGAAGCCGACGATTATCGCGAATTTGTACATGGCTTTTACACAATCTCCCAACGATCTGCATCGCTGATCAAAGAAGATCGTGAAGATCTTGAACGAACTATCTATTTTCTTGAAGAAGAACTCGGGCGCTACGAATATTTTTCACGAATGGGGGCTGCGGAGTATCAGAACGACGTCAGCAAGCGCAACGACGTTGAACGCTGGATTGAAAAAATCGTTACCGCTTCCATTGATATTGCGCAGACAACGCTGTCCAGCCAAAAAAAGTTAATTCCGGGAACCTATCGCGACGCGATGACTCATGTAGTATGGTTTTTTAAACTGCCCGAAGATTTTATTGGAAAATTTGAGCGCTGGGTTAAACTTCGCAATGTTCTCGCGCATGAGTACCTCGACATCAAATGGAAAAAAATTTCTGATTTTATCCAAAATAGCGAATCCTACTTCCAAAAATTTCTGGAAGCCGCCAAAAACTTCCTGCGCGAGAACGAACCGCGCGAATAGCGCTTCACTCCGACTGGCAGCGCTCTTATCCGGGAAACAATCCGGCTCAAGCGGCTTCGGGGCTGGAGTCCTTCCGCCGGGCCATTGAGGAGAATCTCGAGCGGGCCAAGCGCTGGTCTTGCAAGGATTGCAGAAACACTCCGCAACCACGTCGTTATAAAAGCCGGGACTATCTCGCTACGCATCTCTAACGGGGCTTGCGGCCGGGCGACGGCGGCGGTATGCTGGAACCATGCGGCTGGAACACTACCCGGTAGAAAAACTCAAAAAAGAAATTCTTGCCATTGTGGGCAGGCACCTCGACCTCCCGCGCTACCGGGTGTTCTTTTTCGGCTCGCGGGTCGCCGGAAAAGGAACAGACCGCTCGGATATTGATATTGGCATCGAGGGGCCGGAGCCGATCCCGGCCCGGGCCTGGGCGGACATCCAGGAGGGAATCGAAAACCTCTCCACGCTTTACAAAATCGAGCTCGTGGATTTCCGGCATGTCCCGCCAAAGTTCCGGCACGTCGCCGAGCAGCATACCGAAGCCATCACGCGTGCATGACTAAACTCGAATCGCTGATCGAGGACTACGGGAGCATCCTCAAGCGCTTTGAGGAGGTTTTACGCGAAGAGAAAACCGACATCATCCGCGACTCGGCGATCAAGCGGTTTGAGATCAGCTTCGATCTTGCGTGGAAAACCGTCAAAGCGTACCTCGAGGAACGCCACAACGTCACGTGCGTCTCTCCGAAAACCTGTTTCCGGGAGGCCTTCCGCGTAGGGCTTATTGATTACGATGAGGTTTGGACGAAACTCGCTGACGATAGGAACTACACGGCCCATGTCTACAAAGAGGCGCTCGCGGAGAAGATTTATAAGGAGCTCCCCGAGGCCCTGACGGCCTTTCAGAAGCTGCTCCCAGCGCTGGAAAAGCCAGAGAGCCGTTAGCGGCGCCAGCGAGCAACCGGACTGCCCTAGGGGAATTCTACTTCGCTACGGGATGTGGATAACGCTCGGGGGTTGGCATCGAACGCAAAAGTCGATATCATAACGGATATGAGGCCATGGCATCTCTGCTTATCAGTCGCGGTGATTGGGTCGCTAGCCGCATACCTAGCAGCGTCCATCCTCCCTCCGCCGACTGCATTCGAGGAGGTGACAACCAGCGATCCGCTGTTCTACGATCCAGCTCTCAATGTCGACGATCTTGCGACCTCGCTAGGTCGGCTGGAAGCGACGGAGAAAAAACTATTTGACGCGCCCGCGCTCTTTTCTGAAGAATCGAAAAAGCTGTATCCGGAAGGACGGCGGCTTTTCCCCATTCCCTTTTTGGAAAAACTGCGGGACATTAGCACCAGAACCGGATCTGTCGCGGCCCGACGGTCTTCATGGCTTAATGCCTACCTCCTGGTGCGCGACTACGAGGACGCCTTGACCAAGTATAAATCCACCTTGGAGGCGTTGGGTATATTGCTAGAAAAGAACTGGCCGTCTATTTCCAGGCGAATGGTATTTCCCGGCGCACATACCACGCCGGAGGTTGCGGCGAAAGATCTCTTACTGCTCGTTAAGAATGCAGACGCGCTGAGGGAGGAAATAAAACTTCGAAAGCGTTGCCTCTTCGGCGCTGGGTGTCAAAATCTTAGCAGTGCGGCGGAACGTATCACGGCCTGGGCAAAAAGGGAGAAAGAGAACGGGCCTGCTATACCGGAGGCAGTACGTTTTACCGCCGAGCAGGCGGCGCCGCGGGCTAAGCCTTTCCTCAAAACAGAGGGGCCCTATGCAGCTCGTTCAGCATGTTGGGGCAAAAACGGCGACGGCACGCCGAAAATGCAGGTCTTCTACCTGTATCACAGTGAGACTGGCGCGTTTCCCGAACTCGCCAGCGAACAGTACTTTGCCGATTATAGCAGGGGTAAAGGCGTATGGCGCACCGCGCAATATTTTCTCGAGCGCGGCATCCGCTACCGTCGCCAGCCAGCCACGAATACGTACGCTTGCACCGACAACACCTACCTTGCCGACATCTTCCTTCTGGCATGGGCGAAAAACGAAGTTGCGCAACGTCCATCGGCGATCCCGGAACTAAAAGGGGCAGAAGAGAAGTTTCTCGCAGCCGGTAGTCCCTCGATGTACAACCTCGCCGATCTTGCGTTGGCCTACTACGAGGTTCTTGCCAGAGGAGATGCGCCACTGGGTGATGAGCAAAAGAAACTAGAAAATCGTCTCCTGGCGTTCCGGGGAAAGCTCGTCGGACTGCCCGATATCCTCAATCACATGGCTAGTGAATTTGGCGCCTTCTTCTTTGACAATGAATTTTCGCCCGACAACCAGGAGCTCTACCTGGCTGTGGTGCGCAGCAACTACTCCATCCTCTTTTTGCCGTTCTCGGAACCTCTTTGGATAATTGGCGATAAACCGCGCTATCTCCTGGATGCAGATGTTTCGGGGGAATCCCCCGCTGTGTACAAAATGTATAATGACTTGCTTTCCTCCGGTTTTACCGCCGATGAAATAGCCCATTTTACTATCCCAACCCCAGTGAAGATTCCCGAATAAGATGTGCCATTGTCGGCTAGCATGTGGATAACTCATCTCTTGCTGGAGGCATAGATCTGGC
>CAYJUX010000042.1:0-6926 GCA_964373475.1 uncultured Candidatus Saccharibacteria bacterium | reverse complement strand
AAAAAACTAGCATTGGTTTACCAGGTATATCCCACTCAATAGTATTCGTGCTCGTGGCTCGACTCTCAACTCGCGGAATCACTACCAGCTCTTGTTGCTCCATAGAGTTGTGTGGCAGCCATCTATAATAATCACAGGCCCATGGGCGCCCCACGGGGAATCGTCCCGCACATACCGCTTCGCGGTATAAGCGGGATTGCGGTTTGTAGCCCCGACGTCACGTCGGGGACAAACCGGGAAAACTCCGGTTACCAGGACTTGCCCACCCAAATTTCGTCTGCGCTCCCACCGGGATTCGAACCCGGGTTACTGGAATGAGAATCCAGCGTCCTAGGCCTCTAGACGATAGGAGCACTCGCAGACGAAATTTAGGCGGGTGAAAGAACCTGGCGTCCCGACCGCCCCCTCGGCGGTCGCCCGGGCGATTTTTCACGGCTCGCAGGGACGCTCGCCTAAATCGCCCGTTGGAGCCAAGCAGTTGGCTCCAACCCACACGACGATAAGGGCAAAATTTTAGCGGGTAAAAACCCAGCGTCCTAGGCCTCTAGACGATAGGAGCAGAGGTGGCTGCAGAACTATATCAAAAAACGCGGCGCTAAGAAAGTGCCCGAGCCAGGTGGCTCAGGCACGCTTAGACACGCGGAAACTCTCCGCGAGGTGAACGAGCGCAGGAGATCGCAGTGCAGACACCATCTCGGGCGGACTCGGCCGCAATTCTCGGCACTGGCACCAGCCGATCTTCCCGCTGTTGTTCCGGCGGCAGGTGCAACACCCATTATCGCCCCAGTCGGTCTCGTGGTCGCAGACCGGACACCGGTCGGGAACGCTGCCCGTTGGACGAGGACTGGCCATCAGCCACCTCCTCCTGACGCTTCTCTCACTCCATGATACCACTAGAGCCCGGCGCGCATTATCCACAGGCGCCCTAAGGACGGCGGCGCCACTCGGGATCCTGACGCACCTCGCGGGAGGACCGTTCATCCCGGCAAAGCATATCTATATCAATGGTATATACTATTATAGATAAAAAATGAGCCGCGTAATAACTTAACCGCCGCGATGATGAACGTTCGCGGTTTTCGACACCCCGCAGCCCATCATAGTCATTTGATCCATTCGGGCTCCTGACGGACTAATAGCTCTCTAGCCCGCGCGGGCTCGGCCATTACCTCCTCCACCACGCGCTCCATGCGCATGCTCTGCGAGCCCTTCACCAGCACCACGTCGCCCGGCTCGAGGAGCTGATCTAATTCCGGTCCCGCCTCGCGGCTCGTGGCAAACCAGCGCGTCTCCTGCCCGGTAAGCCGCCGGTGGCTCTGGACGCTTGGGTGCATTGCCGAATCAAGCGCGAACTTCATGCGCTCGCCCACCGCCCAAAAAATATCGGCCACCGCGATGAGCCGCTCCCCCACGCCGCGATGCGCCTCCTCGGTATATGTGCCCAGCTCCAGCATGTCCCCGAGCACCGCAATACGCCGCTTGCCCGGAAATGCCGCCAATACCTCCAGCGCAGCCAGCGTCGCCACCGGCGAGGCATTATAGGTGTCATCAAGAACGAGCGCCCCCTTATTGCCGCGGAGCAATTTCAAGCGCCCCGGCGGCGCCTCATAGCGGCCGAGCGCGCGGGCGATCTCGCCCAGGCGCAGGCGGAAAATAATGCCCACTCCCGCCGCGACCGCGGCGGCATAGGCCTGCTGCTGGCCGAATGTGTTTTTCAGAGTAACCGGCGCGGTCTCGCCGCCATACGAGAGTTCAAAGCGGATGCCGGGGGGATGAGCTACACTATCCAGCTCATAGCCCTGGATGCGGACGCTCGCATCCTTGCGGAATCCGAATGTGAGGATGCGGGCGCGGGCGCGGCCCTTTATTTCGAGCACCGTGGCATCATCGCCGTTCAAAATAACCCGGCCCTCCACCGGAACGGCCGCGATGAGTTTTGCCTTTTCCTCGGCAACTGCTTTGGGGCCGCTAAAGAATTCCACATGCACCGGCACCTCGCCGATGGCAGTAATGACACCGACGTCAGGCGGCGCAATGCCGACGAGGAAACCAATATCCCCAGGGTGATCAGCCCCCATCTCCAGCACCAGGATCTCCGGATACCCCGGCGAACGGAAACGCGCGCGCGTATAGGCGCGAAGAATATCCCCGCACCAGGCAAAGGCGTTCCGCCCATGATGCGGGATGCCGAGGATGGCCAGGGGAACGCCGATCTCGGTGTTGTAGTTCTTTTCGCTCCGCCGCACCCGGTAGCGCCCGGCCAGCACCGTGAAAATGGCCTCTTTGGCCGAGGTCTTGCCCACGCTGCCCGTTACGGCCACCACTTTGGGCTTATAGCGCTTGAGGGTGTAGCGGGCCGCGGATGCGAGCAGACGCTGGAGAATTGCCTTCATAGCAGTTCATTCTCTATCTATATCAATGGTATATACCATTGATATAGATACGGTTTGGGAGGAACGAGTAGTTATGGATAAGGTCCGAAGCATGAATGGCATCGCCTCTTGATCCCTGCTTCATGCTTCGCGTTAGGGGGCCGACCGGTCGTCCGGCGGCACCTCGTAATAATTGAGGATGAATTCGGCCAAGTCGTGGAACGGCCCGGAAAGGGTATTGGCGGCAAAGCGATTGCCTCGGGGCCGATTCATCTGGATGAGCATAAGGAATTTCGGGTCAAATGCCGGCGCATACCCGACAAAGGTGTGGATGACATCATCGCTATACCCCCGCCCATCCTTCCGGGGGATATTGGCCGTGCCGGTCTTGCCGGCCACGAAGTAACCTTTCACGCCAGCGCGATTATCGTAGCCGTTCTGCACCACGGATACCATCATCTGGGAAATGGTTTCGGCGGTCTCTCGGGAAACGACCTCGCGCACCTCTTTCGGCTTGAATTCTATAGCCCCACCCGAGGCGGTGATTATCCTATCAACCACATACGGCCGCATCAGCGTGCCGTGATTGGCTATGGCGGCGATGGCCGATGCCATTTGCAATGGCGTAACGGCAATGCCCTGACCGAATGAAGCCGTCGCATAATCCACCTCGCGCTTTTCATTGAGATTGGAGATGTCGCCGGAAACCTCGCCGGGAAAATCCAGGCCCGTTGCCGCACCGAAGCCGAAGCGCCGGATGGCGTCCAAAAACCGTTCCTGGCCAAGGCGCTGGCCAACGAACATGGCGCCGGTATTCAAGGATCGCTCCAGCACCTGGGTCATGGTCTGCGTCCCATGCGAGCGGCCGTCAAAGTTTGAAATGGTAAAGCCGCCAATGCGTACCGAGCCGGGGTCCTGGTAAGTCGTGGTCGCCGTGACCGCGCCCTCATTGATACCCGCGGCCATGGTAACGGGTTTGAACACCGAGCCGAGCTCAAACTGCGAGTCAATTATAGGCAGGCGAAAGACCGAGAAGTCCTTTTCGCGGGAATAATTATTGGGGTCAAAGGACGGCCAGGAAGCGAGCGCGATGATGCGCCCCGTTTTCGGCTCCAGCACCAGCGCGGCGCCGGACTCGCCCTCCCATTTTTTGAGGAGCGCGGCCAACTCTTCCTCCACCCGGTACTGGATATTCGGGTCAATGCTCAATACCACGCTGTCGCCGTCAAGCGGCGGATCCAAAATGCGCCGCCCCAGCGCCACCCAGTAGCCCGCGGCGTCTTTTTCACCCTCAAAAAATCCCCGCTCGCCTTTCAGGTAGCCCTGGTACTGGCGCTCAATGCCGTACGCGCCTTCTTCGCCTGCTTCGCCGTAATTGACGAATCCAATGAGCGAGGCCGCGAGCGCCCCCTGCGGATATATTCGCCGCGCGTCTTCCTCCAGTTGGAGGCCGGCAATGCCGAGCGCACGGATCTTCTCCGCTGTTTCCTCGTCAAGCTTTCGCGCGATGACCTCGTAGGGATCCCCCTCTTTGGCAAGTTTGGCCAGTAGCGCCGGGCGCTCCTGCTTCAAGATGAGGGAGAGCTCCTGGGAGGCCTGCCCGGCATCCTGGATATCCTTTGGGATGGCGACCAGGGTGAAAAAAGTTTTCTGGATGGCCAGGGGTTGCAGGCGGCCGAGACGATCCTGGGCAAAAATGGTGCCGCGCTGAGGCGGCAGAACTTGCGCCAGCTGGTGCTGGCGCTGGGCGGCAAGAACGAAATCGCGGTGGCCGACTATGGACAATGAAAAAACCCGCGCGGTAAGCGCGGCCAGAATGATAAAGAAAAAAATCGTCAGGAAGACGAGCCGCCAGTGAAATGATTGGTGGAGCCGGAGATGGACCCCGTTAGAAGCCCTGAGCATAAAAATTCATGAAATTTTTATGCCGGATGCATCTCGGATCGCAAAGACCGCGACATGCACGAGAGACAAAGGAATGAGCATCAGCTCGGTTTCTAACGGGGTGGAGCACACTATGAAAAAATTAAGCGCGTACCGCTTGCGCTCATCCTATTTTCCGTAACGGGGCAAAAGCGCGACGGTATCACTGCCGGCGAGGAAGCGCACGCCGACCGCCTCCACCATGCCACGCGCCCGGGCGTCGGCCTCGAGCCGCCGCGGCGACTCACGACTTACCAAGATGCTAGAAAATACTGCACGCTCCTGCGAAAGCACGCTCAAGGCCCGGCTGCCATCTCGCATGGCCTCACCGGCGAGGAGTATGACATTCACCGCGGCCACATAGGCAACCGCGGCCGAAATGGCAATGGCAATGGCGCCGAGGGAGGCCCAGTACCGCGCCCTCGCGCTCACGGGCATTTCAAAAACCGCGATGCGGCGGGGCAGGGTCAATGCCGCGATGAGGGGACGATGCGGGAGCGCGGCACGGCGCGCGATCTTCAGGATGGTATTCATGCCATTTTTTCGTAGGCCCGCAGCAGCGCGGAGCGCGCGCGGGGGTTTAATGCAGTTTCCCGGCTGGTCGGCTGGAGGGGTTTTGCGGTTAGGGGTCTGAATGTAGCTTTCATGGCCGGCTGGCGGAAGAAATGCTTTATTTGAGCGTCTTCGCCGTAGTGAAAGGCAATGGCGACGATGCGCCCGCCCGGGGAGAGCACCGCGGCGGCTCCGGCAAGTCCGGCTGCGATATTTTCAAATTCATGGTTCACGGCGATGCGGAGCGCCTGGAAGGTTCTCGTGGCGAAGTGGATGCGCCCGCTCCGGTCCCCTTTCCGGCGGGCTGGCGGCAGGGACGCGCGGATGACGGCCACGAGATCGGCGGTGGTCCGGATGGGTCGGGATTTTCGCCGCCGCGCGATCCCGAGGGCGATGGCGCGGCTGAACCGCTCGCCGCCAAAATTTTTCAAAATTACTTCCAGTTCCCCAGGCGTCCGCCGGGCCAGAACATCAGCGGCCGTTTCGGGAAGGTCGCGGCTGTAGCGCATATCGAGCGTCTCGTCCCGCTGGAAACTGAATCCTCGCCTGGACGCCTCGAAATGGAATGAACTGGCTCCGAGGTCGAAGAGCACTCCCCTCACCGGGCCGAACGCTAAGGAGCGCACGGTCTCTTCGATCTCGGTATAACTCGTCCGCCGCAATACGAAGCTTTTGCTGAAATGCGTACATTCCTTTTTTACGCGCGCTTCAAGCTTTTTAAATAACTCCTCGTCCCATTCCAGCGCCAAGAGTTTCCCCCCGGGCTGAATGGCCTGAATGATGCGGATCGCGTGCCCTCCGCCATCCGCCGTGGCATCGATATAGCATTGGCCCGGCCGGGGTTTGAGGAAACGGAGCGCCTCATCGCCGAACACCGGTACATGCACTGCCATCTCCTTAGGTAGCAAACCCGCCGAGGCGCTCGGCTATCTCGTCCCCCCTCTCCTCCACGCTTCGCCGGTAGTTCTGCCACTTCTCCTCCTCCCATATCTCAGCGCGATTGTAGAGGCCGATGATGACCGCCTTTCCCCCGATGCCGGCATAGGTCCGGAGATAATCGGGAACAAGCACCCGCCCCTGACTGTCTATGTCAGCGTGCGACGCCCCGCCCAGCATCAAGCGCGAGAAGGCCCGGGCATCGGCCTGGGTAATGGACAGATGCGCCAGCTTGTCCGCGAGCTTGGTCCACTCCTCCACCGGATACAGATAGAGGCATCCATCAAACCCCTTAGTAACCACTACGCCCCCGGAAAGGGACTTTCGGAACTTCGCGGGGATGGCCATGCGGCCCTTGTCATCAATGGTGTGTTGGTATTCGCCGAGCAGCATGCTGAGTAGTCGTCATCCTGAGGGTCTAGTCAGAAGGATCTGGGTGATCCTTCGCTTTGCTCAGGATGACCTCAACTGTGTTATCCACAGTTGAGGTCAGTTATCCCCATACTTATCCACAATTCCCCACTACAGTATAAATATAAGCCACTCCATGACACTTGGTCAATTTACAAAATCCAACGGTGATTGGCTTCCATGAAATCAAAAAATGCTCATTTAATGGGCATTTCTTGATTTCATGCCAAAATATAATTCACAACTTATGCACCCCATCATTGATCACGAAAAAACGGCTGCAGGATAGCTATGCTGCAGCCGGGATGCCTTCTCGAAAAAGCCATTCCACGATGGGGATGTCCGCCAAGGCAAAGCGGTAGCGCGGGAGCTCCTCACGGCTGACCCATTGGAGATCGCTATGCTCCCGCAGCACCGGCTCGCCCTCCACGATTTCACAGAGGAACGCGTGGAGGCGGATAGTGATACCCGACTCCAGCTCGCAGATAACGGGCGGGAATGGTTCGCCAACTTCAACCGTTACCGTGAGCTCCTCCCCGATCTCGCGCCTGAGACAGTCCGGAAGATCTTTATCCAGCACTGGGTCAAATTTTCCTCCGGGAAACTCCCATTTCCCCGAAAGGTGGCTCTTCGGCCCGCGCCGAGCGATCAGGGCGCGTCCGTCCCGACAGATAACGGCCGCCGTGACATCGATGATCGGCTGGTCCATGGTTGCCCTCCGCGGCCATTATT
>CAYJUX010000041.1:0-7133 GCA_964373475.1 uncultured Candidatus Saccharibacteria bacterium | reverse complement strand
AACCGGCATGGGCGCGCTGCGGCGGGGCCTGCGGATCGGCACCGCGCCGCTGCGGGCGGCGCGTTATTTGGCTGGCGAAGGTGCCGGGGCCTTGGGGCGCGTCATTAACCGCCGGATACTGGAAAAGAAAGGTTTACGCTGGATGACACCGTCATTTTGGCAAGGGATGAAAAAGGCCAGTCAGGAAAAGCTGGAACGGCAACGCCGGATAGCCGCAAAGTTTGGTGAAGAATTTGGCGAACGGTTCGTCCAAGAACGCATACTCGGAAGAGAGGGATCCGTCCGCAATATTGGCCAAGAGGCGGAACGCCGAGAGGTGGTTGAAATTAAATCCCAGATACAGAAGGATTTAAGCCAGGCTGGCTTCTCCAAGGAACGGTTAGCGTATTGGGCTCGCATAACCCTAGCCGCAGGCGGCAAGCAAGGTGAGAACATGCGGCAAGCCTTTGCGGAGCTTGGGGGCGGTAAGGGTAACTGGGATGACGTGTACGAAATGAACGTCCGGGATAACTATGCTAGGCTCGGGATGACCCAAGCCGAGTCGTTGCGCGAGAACGATCAAAATATGAAAAAGTTCATGAAAGGTTTCTTGTGGCAAGGGAACATCGCGCAAGCCAACAAGTATGATCCCGAAGAAATTTACCAGCAGCAGAATGCGGGTAACGCCTATTTGACCGGGCTTCACACTAAATTCAAGGATAAGGGATTGAAGGCTTTTACCGGCACGGAACGCGAAGATTACAAAAAAGCGATGATGAAGGCGCGTGAACAAGCGGATACGAACGCGTCAAAAGCGAGCGCCAAAGACCAGATGCGGCTATTGAGTCTGGCGAACTTTTCCGAAGAGGTCCAAGATACCGGTCATTACGAGCAGGTATGGGGTAGAACGAGCGAGAAAACCGGCCAAGGCCGTTTCCGGGATGAGCTGGAACAGATTGAAGAGGTGCTCGGCCAAGCCGGCAAAGTCGGCGCGCGCGCGCTGATGCAGCGGCTTCCGACGCACGTCACTCGGGGCAAAACCTACAATCCCGCTTCCGGGGACTATGAAGTGGATGTTGAGTTTGAAAAGATGACTCCTTTTCACCGGGCCATGGCGGATGATACCGGCCTCATTAAACCACAGTCCGCTGGCGAGCTTGGTCACGCCCAAGGGAGAAAGATTGATCGTGACATTGGTCCGTACTTTGATGACAAAGGTGATCTTATTGATAATGATCCGGAGGCAATCAAGCGAGGTTTCCTTAATAAAGAACATCTGCAGGAGCAGTATGTGATGTGGCGAGCTCAAAGCAAAGTCATTTACGATACTGAGTGGCAACGAAAATATACCGGTGCCCAGAGTGCAAAAGAAGGAACACTCTATGCATTTTCCCGTGAAGCCCCTACAACGCTACCGACCGGCTGGAGTGCTTTAGGCTGGGATACCAGTAAGCACAGTGGTCGACTTGCCGCCGCGGCCGAAGCCCGTCTGACGGCGACGGGTTGGTCGCCCACTAACCCGGTGAGTTACCGGCCGTTGATGGCCGAGGAAGTTGACCCGGTCAAGCAAGCGGCGACGCAGGAAAAGATTAACGAGATTCGTGTTGCCGACGGGCTGACCGAGGAAGCGGCGCGCGAGAAGTACGACCGCGTCTATGAAAAAGAAATTCACGCCGGGACGCTCTACGCCGGTTCCGAGATCGTCCGGCAGCAAAAGGTGGAGCAGGCCAAGGCCGGCTTGCTGGCCGAGGACCTCGATACGTTGCGCGGGGCCGCGAGCGTCGAACGGCGGAAACTCGAGAAGTACAGCGCCGAGGAATTGGAGAAAAACCCGCACCTGGCGAGTGCCAGCGTGGGCGTCAACTTTTTAGACCCCGAGGTGGTGCAGCGCTATAACATTGACCCGGAAAACGCGGAGCGCATCTTGGCGTTAAACTATGATGATACCACGGAAAAGAAGCGCACCGAGAAAAAAGCCCTGGTGAACCAACTCGTCGAAGATTACGCTAACCAGCTGCAGCGGCAAGCAGAAGATTTCGACCGTCAGATTGCAGCAAAGAAGTTCAGTAAAACAGCCGAGAATGTCACCACCGCAGAGCTTGGGCAATTAACTGACGATGATCGACGCAACTGGTATCAACAGGAGCGCTATGAAAAATTGGGTGGAGCCGCCCCTGACCGGCAGTACGCTAATCGGGTCGTTGCGCAATGGGCGAAAGATGAATTTGAGGCAGGCAACAAGGAAGGGAAGGTCATTGCGGAGCGCAATGCCAAGGGTGAAATGGTTTACCGCTACCGCGATGCGGCAACCGTGCAGCACCAGCAGGGTGAGGCGTTGCGGCAGATGTATCAGCAAGAAAGCCAGCAGGAGGGGCAAGCGAGTATCGCCCAACGCGCGCAGGAGTTCCATCAAAAACTCACCAACGCCAAAACCATTGCGCTGCACAATAACGCGGCGTTCGGTAATGTCTTAACCGCCCGGCGCCACGAGGTTGGTCACACGCTGACGGCGCAGTTGTCGCCGGCGCAGCAGCGGGCGTTCCGGGATAAGCTGATTCCCGAGCAGCAGCAGCGCTACGACCAGATGGGCGCTGAAGAGTACTTCGCTCGCGCTTTAGGAGAAAATAGCGGCGGGTACGCCTTGGATCGGTCACCGGAGGCAAAGAAGTTTTTGGATAAACTGGAAGTTGAGGATCCGCTGACGGGTAAAAAGCGAACGGGCGTGCGCTACCGCGGCAGTCCCAAGTATCCCATGCCAGAGCTTGAGGCGGAGGCAATAAGCGCCGAGCGGCGGCAACAGATCATCCAGGAGCGGCGCGATCGCCCCGAGGGCCAGGCCGAGGTGCTGGTCGGGCAGGCGCTGGGAGAGTTCTCCCGTCGCGATACCGAGATTGCCGCGGCCACCAAGGAACGCGATAAACGCGCCGCAGCGCTTTGGGATCAGCAGTGGGAACTGCAGGGGTTGGAACGGCAGTTGGCTAACCCGGTTGTAGCCGCCGAGGAGTTACTCAAACAGAAAGTGGACCATGAGTTGCGTCGGCAGGAGGCCGTAACGTCCGTGCAATCCAGTCGGGAAACTTTGGACAATCTGCTGGATAAGCGCTTCGAGCTGGTGGGGAGCCGCGACAAACGGATCAAGGACATGCAACCCGGTGAGCTGGGGGGTGTGATTGGCGAACACTACCGATTGCGCGCCGAGGCCAGGCGTTCCGGTAACCGGGAGGAAGAGGAATCTCGGCGGCGCAAAGCGGCGGCGGCCGAAAGCGACCTCGCCGGTTTGGACGAGCGGATTGCTCAACAGCGGAGACAGGTGCAGGAGCGTCAGCGTGCGGTCGAGCAGTTAAAGTCGCCGGTGCAGCCCGAGAAGTTATGGCAGCTCCTATCCCACATGACGGCGGGGCAACTTGAGGAATTTAAGACGAAAACTCAGGCATCCATGCAGCAGCAGCGGCAGCAAGGAGCCGGTGAGGTGGCAACCACGGTCCAGCAGTTCGTTACCCGGCAGTTAGCAGTTGGACAGGCGCAGCGCGAGCACCACCGTCAGTTAGCCGATCAACATCAGACGGTTGTGGCGCGCGAGGAAGATGGTCTGAAATCCAGTAAAGAAGAATTGGACGATCTGCTGAATAAGCGCTTCAAGCTGGTGGGGAGCCGCGACAAGCGGATCAAGGACATGCAACCCGGTGAGCTGGGGGGTGTGATTGGCGAACACTACCGATTGCGCGCCGAGGCCAGGCGTTCCGGTAACCGGGAGGAAGAGGAATCTCGGCGGCGCAAAGCGGCGGCGGCCGAAAGCGACCTCGCCGGTTTGGACGAGCGGATTGCTCAACAGCGGAGACAGGTGCAGGAGCGTCAGCGTACGGTTGAGCAGCTTAAGTCGTCAGCTCCGAAATTGGACCAGCCGGAGGTGTTGCAAGAGATTTCGGCGCAGGCCAAACGCCAACAACGGGCGGTCGGGGCCGGGCAGCGGGCCTTGGGTAACATGGAACAGTACGTGAACCAACTCCAGGGCCGGCAGAACTTCAACGCGTTCAACCAGAAGATGCGCAAACTCATTGCCGGGGTGTCCGTCCAAGAGTTGCCGAATTTCATGGAGCAGATGAAGCCGGCGTTTGCGGAGTTTCGTAAACGGCTGCCGGCAAATAGTCCCATGGTGGACGAGATGGAGCGGATGGTGAAGTCCCAGGTTGACGATGAAGTCAAAGGGCGACATAAATTGTTTGAGGTGACCGGACAGTACCGCGCGCCCGCGAGCAAGACCGAAGCGAATGTCCAAGAGGTCAGCACCCGGCAGGCGGCGACCGCGCTCAAGCGGCGGCAGCGGAGCAATCAGGCCAGCGGGGAGGTTAAACATTGGCAAGGGGTGGTGGAAGATACCCAACGACGGATTGATGCATTAGATTGGAAGCGTGAGCAGGCCGTGGAGGAGGAGCGGCGGCATCACCGCGACGCGGATGTTTTGGCTGGTAAAGGGCAGTATACCGAGGCTGAAGAAGCCAACCAACGGGCTAACCAAGCGAAAGGTCAAGCGGCTGATTTCCAACGGCAGATTGATGACCTCAAGGTTGGTCCGTTCAAGGAGGCCCTGTTGACGCTCGATCGGGCCAAGGTGCGGGAGCGGATGGTGGTGGATGAGGCGACCCAGGCGACCAAAAAGTTAGTTGACGAATTCCATGCGGCGGCGCGTCAGCTCAAGACGGAGGAAGAGACGCTGACGCACCGCGCCCGCGCCGATCGTGACGTGGAGGATTTCAACGCCTTGGCGGAAAAATATTACCAGACGGGATCAACCGAGAAAGGCGACGAGGCTCGCGAGCGGTCGTTGCTGGCCGAACGCTGGCGTGGGGCGCTTGACGTTCGGCAGCAGGAACTCCAAATCCAGGCGGCGCCCCAGCGGGCTCGCGAGGCGCTGAAAGCCGCGGAGTCGGATTATTTCCTGATGCGCTCCGTGACCGCTCCAAACAAAATTACGACGTATGAACAACAGGTCAAAAATCTAACGCAGGAGCAGGAGCATGCGGGTGGCCAAATTCAGCTCCTGGAGGCAGAGGCGGCCGAGGCGGAAAAATCAGGGAATAACAAAAAGTACCAGAATGCGCAGGTAAAGAT
The DNA here is from genome assembly GCA_964373475.1 of uncultured Candidatus Saccharibacteria bacterium. Taxonomy (GTDB): domain Bacteria; phylum Patescibacteriota; class Minisyncoccia; order Sungbacterales; family SURF-37; genus JACQMJ01. The sequence continues at coordinate 2,045 of CAYJUX010000041.1, read as the reverse complement.
CGCGGCCCAGCGGGAAAAATTGACCAGTGTGGAAAGTCAGTTGCGCACCGCGCAGGTGAATCTCGACAGCTGGCGAGCCCAAGTTGAAGAAACGCGGCAGGCGGTTGAATTTGCCCAGCAAAAATTACGCGAAGCCCTGGCGGCGCAAGCCGTGGGAGTCCCGGCTAAACCTTCCACAGCAGGCCGGAAAGCTCCCGTCGCCCGACAGACCAAAGAGCGGCCGCCGTCGGAAGAAGGCGGCAAGGCGGCAGCCGGCGAGACCGCGAAATTTTCCGGCCGAGGCGGGCCGGGCGCCCATCGCCAGGCGAGGGGAACCATGCGCCCGGCGCAGCCGACGGCGCCGGCGTGGGAAGGAAACGTCCACGAGCGTTTGGAGGAAGCCTATCAGGGAATTAACGATCAAGCTGCCACGGCGCCCAAGCTTCCGCAATTCGACTCTCATGCCTTCTCCCAATGGCTCCATACCACCGAGAGCACGTTACATGGCATTGAGGACGCAATTCGTGGGTTAGATGCTCGCTTCAAAGCCGAGGGAAAGGATACTCCGGCCGTATTAGCGGACGCCAGTCAAAAATTACAAGAGAGCCTGCGGGGCGCGTTCACCCAGATTAATCAAGCCTGGGGCAGCCAGGCCAAACCAGAAACCTACGATCAGGGTGATGAGATGGAACACGAGCTCAAACAGGTTAATTGGCATTTGGAACAGGTCGCCGAGAATCTCGGTAAGCCGCAGGAGGATCTTGGCAAATTTCCTGACGAAATGCGTCCTTCCGATCTAGCGTAGCTAATTTTTCGATGCGCATGATTGACGTTGCCGCCATCCGCGAACGCAGTTTCCCGCATCGGTTGCGCGAAGTGACCGCCGAGGAGCTGCGGCGTGCCACCGCGGCGGAGTTGGCTGGTCGCGGTTTCTCTGAACGGCTGCTGCAGACGGTCGTTGATCCCCAATACAGCTACGAGGTGGGCCATGCTGCCGAATTGCTGCTGGCGTTGCGGCAGGCGTTAGTCCGCGGCCAAAGTCTCGCCACGCAGGATCGCTTGCAGTGGCAGCAGTATCAGGAATTGGTGACGTATTTGGAGTGGAACTGTCTTTCCGTGCTGCCCCCCCAAAATGTGGAGCGCCTCTTTCAATCCCACGTGGTTTTTTGTCAAACCGCGGAGATTGATTTGATTGGTAAGGTATCCCGGGTTTATCTGGATTACCTCGAGCTTCCCGAAGAATTCAACCGGTTCCGGGAGGCGATGCTCCGCGGCCTGCAATCCAACCAGGAGCGGCTGGGACCAAATCCGATTGCGGCGGCGGGCACTTCCGGCTTGCCCTCGGTTAAGCGGTGGATTGCCGACTACGACCATACCGCGGCTTCCGGCGGTGTGCGCCGCGACCTGGCCCGCGTCACCTATTTGAACCAGAGCCAGAACGTGCGGTCGTTATCCGGGCCCGAGCGGGAGCTCTTGCGGGCGGTGCTTCAGGTTTATGACCTCCTTAAGTTTCCCGCGTCACCGGCGAAAAGTCTGGTGCGAGAAACGGGACATATGGTCCCCGAGGCACTTTCGGTGGAGTCCGCGGCGTTCCCCGAACGCGAAATACCCAGCCTTACTCCGGTAGATTTGGACCGTGGTCGCGACGTGGCGGCTGCCATCCAACGGGGGTCTGGACTTGAAAAGTCGGTCGCGCAAGAGCAGTCGGCGTTGGCGGCGCGCGTCGGCAGCGAGTTTGAGGCGTTAGCCGCTGCTTTTGAGGAAGCCTTAGAGCGACATCAGGTGGCGCGCACGGTGGCAGCTTTGCGATTAGCCGTGGAACGAAATCAGTTTCTCCAAGTGCTTCGGGAGCAGCAGGAATGGGATTTTTTTCTGCCCGTGTGGCTCAAGGAACACGACCAGGGAAGAGTGAAAGACATGATCGCCAACCCAACCGCTCGACAGTCCGTCCAGTTGTACGTACAATACGTATTACAGGAGCTGTTGCGGCTGTCCGAATCCGAGGCCGCGAGAATTGGGGTGCAGTTGGGCAATTTGTTCCGGCAGCACGGGCATCCGGAGCTTTC
>CAYJUX010000040.1:0-7521 GCA_964373475.1 uncultured Candidatus Saccharibacteria bacterium | reverse complement strand
AAATTTTTCATTGCGGAGATTTGGCGGACAAAGAGCCAAGCGCGCGAGCAAAACCAGGAAAATCTGCCTGTTCGGATCCCGAACGCCGCCCATCCCAGCGAGGCCAGCCGTATTTTTCTCCATCGGACTGGCCCTCTTCATCCCAAGCGAACCTCCCGCAAAAATTTCCATTGCGGAGCCGCTCACTCCATCCAAGTGAGGACACTTGCGTCTTGATTCATCGGGTTGGCAGTGGGATCCTTGGGCTGCAAATCACCCCGCACGACGTGCGGGGTGATTTGCTAAAAATAGAGGCGTGAATCAAGACGCAAGTGTCCGAGCGTCACTCCATTTTGATCTTGATCTTCTTCTCACTCCGATCCTTCTTCGGTAACCGTATGGTCAGGAGGCCGTTCTTGATATTGGCATCGGCCTTTTGGAAATCCACCTCCTCGGGCAGGATAATAGCGCGCGAAAACGTGCCCCAATAAAGCTCCTTATAGTAGAAGTTCGCCTCGTCCACTTCCTTATGGCGGTGCCGCGTGCCGCGGATGGTGAGCGTTTCCTCCTGGAGCGATATATCAATATCCTCCGGCTTTACGCCGGCCACGCTGGACTGGATAACGATGAGGGGACCCTCATCATAAATATCCACCGTCAGCTGGCCTTCCTCGGCCGGTAGGGCTTCCTCCGCCTCGCGCCCATTTGGCGCCTCATCCGCGGTTACCGGGATATTCCGCGCCCGCTCCTCGGGCTCCTTGACCCTCCGCTTTGACCTCGGTTCCGGGACCGCGGGATGCGGGGACGGCTCAAGGCCTTCCTCGCTGATGCGGACACTGCCGGTTAATCGCTCGAAGAATGACTTTGCCATAACGCGAATCGGTACAAATGATCTTACGAATAATACGAATACAAACGAGTGCTATCGAGTATTCAAGACGCGCCGATATCGTATGCCATGCTTCGTCACGAGAACGAGTAAGCCGAGTCGAAGATTATTTGCTTTCAAATACGAGACGATCTGCTGGAAGTCCTTTAACCGGAACTCGTTTGATACCTTAAGTTCGAGAACGATCTTGTTTTCAATGACGAAATCTATAAAGTACGTCCCGAGAACCACGCCTTCGTACTCGAGCGGGACTGCTTTCTGCGTTTCGAACGGTAGCCCTATTCTTGGTAACTCCCTCGCAAGCGCCCGCTCGTAGTACTTCTCACGGTAGCCATACCCTAAAGCGTTAAAAACCTTATAGAGTAGGCCGACGACTACATAGCTTAATTCGCGATGGACCACCTTCCCGTCGCTCACGGCGTTTTTATTGCCGCATTGGTATTATTCGTACCCGCCATTCGTATCGATTCGCGTTTTTTCAACCGCTCAAATTCCACCAGCACCACCACCGCCATCAGGAACAAGAGGAGGATGACGAGCAGGAGCGAGGTCGGGAGAACATCCTTGATAATAATAAAGTAATTGAAAAGCGCATGCAACGCCCCGGCAGCAAGAACGCCGGCCGCCACGGCGTGCTTATGGCGCGGGGTGAACATGTGGCGGGCGAGCGCATAGCCGACAATGGCTGAAGATAAGGCATGGAGCAGGTTTGCCCCGAGAAAGCGGTTGGCGGTGAGCTCAAACCCCGAAAGGAGGCTTTGCTCCAAGACCGGGACGAGAAAGAGCACATTCTCAATGGCGGCAAACCCCAGGGCGGCCGTGACCATATAGATCATGGCGTCAATGGGCTCATTGAACTCGGGGCGCGAAAGCACGGCGAACTTTACCGCCGCGTATTTCAGGTATTCCTCGATGAGCCCTACGCCGATGAACACGATGAACGGCATGGCCAGCACGGCGGGCAGGAAGCGATGGAACAATCCGGCGAACACCGGCGGCCGGCCGAAAAATCCCAGCTCCACGACCACGGCGGCCAGGGCCGAAAAAATACCGGCAATGAAGGTGAGGAAAATAAGGTGCTTGGGCTCGGGGTGGCGATCCTCCCGTAAATAAAAAGCCAGCCATATCAAAGGCGGGAGAAAGGAGAGCGCGACATAGCCGGAATAGACGGAGATGATGGCAGCCATTTTGTTGGAGCTTCTCGCTTTTCAGCTTTTAGGACTTTAGGCGCGACATGCCACCGCTAATAAGCTAACACCCGAGAAGCTAAAAGCTTCACTGGGGCCATGCTTCGACCATCAATAAATCTGCTTTCGTCTTTCGTCCTTTGGCTTTCGGCAGATGACTCCACAACTCCTCGGTGATGAATGGCATAAAGGGGTGCAGGAGCTTTAGAAGCGTGGAGTGAATTTCGAGCAGTAGGGAAGACGCGGCTGACCGCTCGTGAGGGTCATCCGAGACCAGGCGCGGCTTTGCCGATTCTATTATTTTATCGGCAAAGGTATGCCACGTGTAGTGATAGAGGGTTTCCGCCGCATGGTGGAAGCGGAAGCGCTCGAGGTCATTCGTAATTCGCTTGGCAAGAGTTCCCAATTCGTCAAGCCGCTTTTTATCCTCGGCCGAGTAAACAGCCCTTGTCCTTTGTCCTTTGTCTTTTGTCCTCATCACAATAAACCGCTGGATATTCCAGAGCTTATTGGCGAAGTTCCGGTAGCCGCGGATCTTCTCCTCGGAAATGACAATGTCCTGGCCGGGTAGATTGCCAACGGTAAGCGCCATGCGCACCGCATCCGTGCCGTAAAGCTCGGCCACGCCTAAGGGGTCAATGACATTGCCTTTTGACTTGGACATTTTCTGCCGGTCCTGATCGCGGACCAGCCCGTGGAGATAGACGGTGCCAAACGGCACCGCGCCGGTGCGCCAGAGCCCGAGCATGACCATGCGCGCCACCCAGAAAAAGAGGATGTCATAGCCCGTTTCCATGACATCGGTAGGGTAGTAGGTCTCAAAGTCCTTTGTAGTCCACGAAACTTTTGCCTTTCCCTCGACCTGAGGCTCAGGACTCGAAGGTTCACTTTTCACTTTTACCTTCGCGCCGTGCGCGAGAAGGGTCGCAAATGGCCACTGGCCGGATGAGAACCAGGTATCAAGAACATCCGTATCCTGTACCCAGCCGGATCCCTGGGGGGCATCGGCACCAACATGGATTTCATCGCCGCGAAACCACGCCGGGATGCGGATGCCCCAGATTATTTGCCGCGAGATGTTCCAGTCGCGGATGTTTTTCAGCCAGTGGAAATAAACTTTTTCGTATCGCTTTGGGATGATTTTGATCTTGCCGGATTTCACCGCGGCCACCGCCATATCGCGGAGCGATCTTCCATCATTTTGATTTTTTATTTTTGATTTTTGATTTTGAGCATGCGGCTCAGCCGTCATGCGAACGAACCACTGCGGCATGACCACGGGCTCAACGACATTGCCGCACTTGTAGCACACGGCAACGCGGTGCCGGTAATTGGGCTCTATCCGGGTCAGGAGCCCTTTCTCCTTCAGTTTCTGGACTATTTTCGGACGCGCTTCGCCTATTTTCATCCCCCTAAATTCTCCCGCGACCGGCAGGAGCCGCCCGTATTGGTCAATGATGGGCTCCTGGTCGAGCTTGCGGCGTTGGGCAAGTTCGTAGTCCGCGCCGTCGTGCCACGGGGTGATGGTCATGGCGCCCGTGCCGAACTGCATATCAATAACGCGATCCTTGATGACGGTCGCGCGAATGCGCCCGTTGATCCATTCAACTTCAAATCGCTCGCCGTCCTGATAGCGCGCATAGCGCTTGTCCCCGGGGTGCATCACCACGTATTTGTCGCCGAATTTCGTTTCCGGGCGCGCGGTCGCTATCTCAAAAGGGCCGTACTGGATGAAGTAGAGGGGATCGGCGCGCTCCTCGTATTTCACCTCCAGGTCGGAAAGCGTGGTCTGGTGCTTTACGCACCAGTTAACGATGCGCTCGCCGCGATATAGGAGGCCGTCGGCATAGAGTTTTACGAACGTATCCGTAACGGTCCGGACAATGACCGGGTCGAGCGTAAACTGCTCGCGCGACCAGTCGGCCGAAGCGCCGAGCTTGCGGAGCTGGCCCTCCATGACCTGCTTATTCTTCCGGGTGAAGGCCAGCATCTCTTTATAGAGCTGGCCCGGCGGCACATCGGCGCGGTTGCGGCCTTCTTTCTCCAGCTTTTTATCAAACACGACCTGCGTTTCAAACCCGGCGTGATCCGCGCCGGGGAGCCACAGCGTTTTCCTCCCGCGCATGCGCCAAAAGCGGATGAGGATATCCTGCAGGGTCACGAACACGGCGTGTCCAAGATGCAGGGCGCCGTTGGCGTTCGGCGGGGGCATGATGATGGAAAAAGGCCGCTGGGGGCCCTCCGCTCCGCTCAGGGCAGATCGCTTCGGTAAGCGATCGGGGTTGAAAAATCCGGACGCTTCCCAGCGCCGGTATATGCGGTCCTCAACCCGTTGCGGATCATACGCCCCGTTAGAAATTTTTGCCATAAAATTTCTGCGAAATTTTATGTATGACAAAATGCATTATGCACTCACGAAAAGACCTGATGCCGCAACAACGCCGACCTTGCCGCGCTAGATTTCTCACGGGGTACGCCTTTGGCAGTTCTCTGGACATTATATCAAAATAGAGTTATAGATGATTACCGGGCGGGAACGAACCGGACTCAAAATTTCATTCACCGAACGCTGGAGAATGTCATGGCCAAAGGGGATGCGAAGCAGGAGGTTCCGGTAGCCCTAGGCATAGCACTGTCGTTCCTTGGAGAGGTGGGGGAGTTCAAATCGGAGTTCTGGACCGGACCCTGTGGAGACATGCACTGCCCGATCTTCGCCGGAGAACGGTGGGCCAAGGGCAAATGCGTGCTGGAAGGATGCCCGAGGAACCTAGTCCACGACCTGCTCTGAGCGAGCTTCTGGCGATGCGCCGCATGGGGAAGCCCCATGCGGTTTTCATATGGGGATTACCGTGCTGATAGACCTCCCCCCTTGTCGCGCTCGTTCCTGTGGATTTCCGTCTTGACGGCGTTCGCGCCAAGGCGCTATCCTTGCATTGTGCCATAAAAATAGGCGCGATTCCTACCCAAATGTCGAGCTGCCAGCTATCCCTCATCTCATACTCCCTATTTTCCACCCTCCTGACCGCGGGGCTCGTGGGGCTGGCTATTGTCCTTACCGTCCTCGTCGTACGCGCCTTTACGGGCCGCGGCGTGGGGCCAGAGACGCAACAGGGCTAGCAGGGATCACACGCGTTGCATGTCATCGGCCTCCCGCCCCGCGGGAGGTCTTCGTTTGACGGAGTTCTTTTGAAAGTGATACTGGCGGGGAGGCGACCATGCCCTACGCGGTCTACATACCAGTGAGACAGGGTGAGACATACCTCATCCATTCAATCGAGGAAAAGGAGGAAGACGCTTGGAGCAGCGCCGGTGAGCGACGCGACGCGGTTGTGATATGGGGGCTGAAAGATACGCTTCCCTCCCGGCTTACCAAGGCCGAAGCCCTGCAGCGGGCTCGCCGAAAACCAGGGCCCGAAACCGGACCCATCGCAACCGACTGAAAGGAGAAAGCGATCGTGGAAAGACACCACGCAGTAGTAGCCCTTGAACAGGGGTTATGGCGGCTGAAGTCGGCGCTCCGCCCCGCAGCCGACGGGCTCAACCAGCTTCTCACCACGAGTGATGCACTGCGCGGCCTCCCGCCGGACGAAAAAGCGGTCATCAGCTTCGCCGCCGACGCAACAGTCCTCGGTACCTCCCTACCCACCGAGCTCCGCAAGGGTCTGGGTCCGGAAATCATGATGGCCCTGGTCGCAGGGGGCACGATCAAGCTCGTCTCGTAACGCATCCGGGAAAGGGGATGGCCTTTGTCCGACAAGCCGCTGATGCGGGATGCACGGATCAAGCGCATGACCGAACGGATGGACCGACTCGGAAAAACGCTTCCCCCAAATGTACTCGCCGAGTTCTCCCTTCAACTGCCGCATATGACATCCAGAGAGCTCGATGAGTGGCTGAAAGAACACGACACAACCGTGCCCTAACGCCCATCAAGCCGCAAGCTCGCAACGGCCTGGACCGAACCCCAGGCCGTTTTTTTATTCATTTGCCTGCGAGGCCTTAACCGAGCAGCTGCAAATGAATAACCCCGCACCAATTTTGCCCCGTGGAATGGGCGTTGCCTTTCCGGCGATAACGCCGGAGTTCCCTTGTAGCCCGCGCGCGGCGAATAGCCGCATCCTATAGCGGGCGAAGCGGGCTACGCCGGAAAGCCACGCAAAATTGGTGCGGGGTGTGGCAGCTACGCGTCTAGTCGAAGGTTGGCATCTGCCCGGAGTGACCGCCAGCGCTGTTTCCCCGCACGACTGAACCATCCGGCGAGAGCAATCATAAGGGCGTTATCGCCGGTAAGCGATACATCGGGGGTGAGGTAATGGGTGCGAGGGAGAGACCGCTGGAGTGCCGCGCCGAGCGCGGCGCGGAGCTTAGTATTGGCCGCAACGCCGCCGCCGATGAGGACGGTTCGCACGCCGTGCTCGCGCGCGGCGCGGACGGTTTTTGCCACCAGCACATCCACCGCGGCCTGCTCAAAACTCGCGGCAATATCGCGCTTCATCCGCCACGGCAAACGCTTGAGGTCACGGAGCGTGTAAAGGACGGCGGTTTTCAGGCCGGAGAAACTGAAATCAAAATTCGCCGATGAGAGCATCGGCCGCGGGAAGGTAAACGCCTGCGGATCGCCGCTCTTTGCCAGGCGCGAAATAATAGGTCCGCCGGGGAAGCCAAGGCCCAGCATTTTGGCCACCTTGTCAAAGGCCTCGCCAACGGCATCATCCCGGGTCTCGCCGATGACGCGGTAATCGCCGTAGCGGCGCATGAGCACAAGTTCGGTGTGGCCGCCCGATACGATGAGGGCGAGGGCGGGAAAGGTGAAAAGTGTCAGGGGATAGGTGATAGGGTATCGCGTAATTTTGGCTTTTGACTTTTGCTTGCCCCGCACCGAACTTGTTCTGGTGCGGGGACTTTTCACCTCACGAATTTGCCGCAGTAAGTTCGTGTAGATATGCCCCTCCAGATGATTGACGGGAATAAGGGGCTTGGCCCAGAGATACGAAATGGCGCGGGCAAAGTTCACGCCGACCCAGAGCGCGGGAGCAAGCCCCGGCCCCACGGTTGCGGCAATGGCGTCAATCGCGGGCGGAGCCATTCGCAGGACCTGTCGCTTTACCCGCTGGAGAAGGTCTGGCTCGCGTTCCAGGATGGAAGCTAGAATCTGGAATCGAGAATCTAGAGTCTGCGCTTTTGATTTTTGAATTTTGATTTGTAATTTTGCATTTTTCTTTTTTATTTTTGCTCTCAATGGCCCCGCTTCCGCGAGCGCCCGTAAAAGGATCGGGACAAGGTTCTTCTGATGTTCTCGCTTAGCCAAGTTCGGCACCACGCCGCCGAACTGGGCATGGAGCTTCACCTGTGAGGCGATGATGTTTGACAGAACGCGAACCCGCGGCCTCTTTGCGGGACCGGTTACATCAACGACGGCCACGGCTGTCTCGTCGCAACTCGTTTCTATACCCAGTATTCGCATAC
>CAYJUX010000039.1:0-7580 GCA_964373475.1 uncultured Candidatus Saccharibacteria bacterium | reverse complement strand
CTACCGCCGTACCTGACGCCGCCTCCGTGCCGGGTTTCCTGTATGGAAAGAAAAAGCGCGGCAATCACGAGATTGCCGCGCAGTGTCAGCCAACAGAACTAGCGCAACGGGTGCTTGCGCTCCTCGAGCGGGAGCCGCACCGGCCGGCCGGCGAGGTGCGAGGCGTAGATGCCGTAGGTCTGGTCCACCACCCGAGCGGCATCTTCGATGGTCGCGACCACCGCGAGCCAGTCGCGACCGATCGCGTCCACGAAATTCTGCATGAGGCGGGCGGTCGGCTCGAGCCAGGCAGGATCCGGATTCGCCGGCTTATACACCGGCTCCCAATCCATGACCGCGAGCGTATCCTGCGGCACGCGCTTCCGGAAAACGTAGCCAGTCGAGGTCTGGTGGAACTTTACCTGACCTCGTGTGCCGTAGCAGACGAGATGCATGAACTCACTGCCCGGCTTTGCGATCCTGCCGGCCGCGACGACGTACTGCTCATCGAGCCGGCTCAAGAAGAAGCGAGCGGTGAGACCGTTGGCGAAGAGGTAGGAGGCCTCGATGGTGTCGGCGCGCATGCCGATGTCGTGCGTCCGACCCTGCGGATAGAGCTCATTGATCGGCACGACGTCGCCGAGGGTCGCCTTCCTTCCATCCACCATGATACGGCCGAACACCTCCACCGGCGCCGATCCGGTCAGTACCATCATGAGGTGGAGGAAATGGGGCATGCAGGTCTCGATGTCGTAGGCCGGCGGCCGGCCCTTGTCGGTCGCGTCGATGCGCAGCAGCTTGCCGAAGCCCTCCTGATGGAGCTGAGTTTTGAGCACGCCGAACGAGCCCGCGAACACCGTCTCGAAATCCACGGTCGAGACCACGCCCGCCTTGTGCACGGCCGTGACCATCCGGTCGGCCTCTTCTGGCGAGAGCGCGAGCGGCTTCTCGCAAAAAATGTGGCATCCGTACTCCGCGGCCATCAGCACCTGCTCGCAGTGCTGGGGCGGGTTAGTGGCGATGACGACGATCTGGGGACGGACCCTCTTGAAAAGATCTTCCGCGCTCGCGTATCCGGCCAGGCCGCTCCTCACGGCCTTTTTCCGCCTGGCCTCGGCGGGATCCGCGGCCGCAACGAGCCGAATGTCCGGGACATACTCGCGGATGATCTTGGCCAACGTTTCTCCGCGCTCACCGTAACCGAGAATCCCTGCGGTGAAAGGCGAATGCATATATTCACTCCTCCCTTTTCCCCTATCCAGTCATTCGGCCATTCGAACTCTGCGAACGATTCCCTTATCCAAGACAGGGAAATACGTAGCACAGCGGTGCCAGGGTTGTCAACCCGACGCTCCAAATAGTGAACGAGCCATGCGCACCGAAAACAACCGTTTAACGCGTTTCACATTGTTCGCGACCGCGAACAATGTGAAACGCGTCCGGCAGCTAGTCCCTAAGGCGCTCCGCCGCGAGCTCGGCCAGCACCCAATCCTCCGGGCTGTCAATGTTGATGCTTGCCTTCTCCTCCACTTCGTAGGCGCGAACATCGTCGCCGTAAAAGTTCGGGTCAACAGGATCAAAGAGGAACTTCGGCCGGAAGAGATAGATCATCCCGTTCGGGGCATAGGCCTTGGGCAAGTCCTGCCTGCGCTTGATGCGCGTCTTAATGGCACCGCCGAGATAGAGCGTGGCGTGAAAATCATTGTCCACTTTGAAGGCCCAGTGTGGGTTGTAGTTACCCGGTATCTCAACCACGCTCACGACCGAATCTGCTCCGGTTTTTTCAAAAAGTTCCACCGCGCCCCTGATATGCTCGGCTGAACGAAAGGGCGTAGTCGGCTGGAGGAGCATGGCCGCATCCGGCTGATAACTCTCCCGCTCCTTGAGCCAGGTAAGCGCGTGCTGGAGCACAGGAAGCGTGGGCGTCGTATCCTCGGCAAGTTCCGGCGGCCGCATGAAGGGCACTTCGGCGCCGTAGCGCTTCCCTACTTCAGCGATCTCAGCGTCATCAGTCGTGAGGATAAGGCGGTCAAAAACGCCCGAGGCCTTTGCGGCCTCAATAGTCCAGGCGATGAGGGGCTTGCCCCCAAGGTCTTTGATGTTCTTTCGCGGCACGGATTTGGAGCCGCCGCGCGCCGGAATAATGCCGAGGATACGCATACGAAGTTACGCGAGCGCTGTGTCGTGAAAGCGCTTCTGCGTGTAGAGCGGTACGGATTTCAAAATGCTCCGGATGCGCTTGGAGGTCTCGGGTTTGGAAAAGGCACGCGATGGCGAATAGGGACCGTGCGCTATCTGCTCGGAGATCGCCTGCGTGATGGCCGCCGCGTCGTAGCCGACATCACGGATGTGTTCGCCGCGCAGCACCCCGAAGCGGCCCTGCTGGCGGGTGCCGATGTTCACGACTGGCACGCCGAAGAAGGAGGCCTCCTTCAGACCGGATGAAGAATTCCCGACGAGGCACTTTGCGTGCTTCAACAGCGTGATGAAGTCCCAGGGATCAAGATCAATGACGAAACGTATCTGCGGCGTGGGTGTCTTCTCGCGGAAGCGCCGGATGCCGCCCGAAATATCGTCCGTGCCGGCATCGGGATTGGGCCAGAACCAGAGCGCCTGCACGCCGAGGTCGGATACGGCCTGGAGGGTTTGAAGGGCATGCGCCATATTATCGGCCTCGCTCGTTACCGGGTGCTGGATGACCATGACGTAGGGCTTGGAAAAATCGATCGCGCCGCCGACGCCGATCGCATTGACGCTCTCGGGCCTGACGCGACGGTCCACATGCGCGGCAAATTCAATATCCGGCGAGCCGACGTTAAAAACATAAGCCGGATTCTCGCCCATCTGGAGCACCCGCCGGTGCGAGTCCTCGTTGGTCACGAAATGAATGTGGGCGAGCTTGGTGATGGCGTGGCGCACGCTCTCGTCGATCGTGCCCGTAACATCGCCGCCCTCTATGTGGGCCACGGTCTTATTGAGGTAGGCCGCGGTCATGGCCGCGGCCAGCTGTTCAAAGCGGTCGCCGCGGATGAGCACAATATCCGGATCCAATTTTTGAAAGGTATTGGCGAGCTCCAGCACGGCCAGGCCGGCGGTCTTGGCCATGGCCGCGTGATTGCCGCCCTCAATGAGGTTCAGCATCTGCTCGTGGATAACGAATCCTTTCTCCCCCAGGCGCGACATAACGTCGCCGTGTTTTTCCAAAAGGGCCGAGCCCCCGACGATGAGCTGCAACTCAATATCCGGATCGCCCTTCAGCTGGTCAAAAAGGATCTGCTGACGGGCGTAGTGAATGCGATTGGTAATGACAAAACAGACCTTGCGTTTGGCTTTCGGGGGAAGGATTCCCGTTCTCCGGGCAGCGGTCTTGGCGCGGTGTCTTAGCTGGAGCATCTCAACGGAATACGCTAGTAATACCCTTCCGACGGGGCTATTGTTTTACGGAACATCCCCACGGGTACGGGAGCTCCCGAGCGCTCCGGCGAGCCCGCCCAAGTTTTACCGAACAAAATTCAGGCGGGCCAGGACTCCGGCAATAACGGCATGGCCGGCTTTGGTGAGATGGACATTGGATGGGAAATAGAGCGGTTCCCCGCCCGCCCCCGCCGCCTGCCGGAGTGCGGGGGTGAAATCCACAAATGCGTAGCCGAGCGCGGCGGCACGGGAAGCGAAGTAAGCCCGCTCCCCATCACTGAACCGCTGGATGAGCTCCCCGGCGGGAGGATCTTCGAATGTAACCCGATCAGCGTAGGCGGCGTAGGCCGCAGGCGTGAAGCTGACCACCGGCCGGAAGCCGTGCTCGCGGCCGAGCGCTACGAAGCGCTCCAGCGCCTCACCAAACGCATCAAGGGAAATGTCGCCGCTCTCCAGGCGCCGCGCGTACTCAAGGTCGTCAAGATCGGCATTGCCGCGATTGAACAGGACCTCCCCGCTCCCGAGCCGCACGCGGTAGCGGAAACTCGGCTCCTCTTTTGATTCTTCCGGAGCAAGCGCGCGGCGGACCCGGAGGATGCTGTCGCGCGTGGCGTTCGAAATAAGATTGAAGGCGTAGCTATTCCTCCCGATCGGCCCCTCCTTCAGCGTGCGGTAGATGACGCAAACGGGGCCTGGCAGCCCGACACAGGCGTCCACGAGGTGCGCCCGCCCCTCGCGCAGGGAAAGTTTTTGCCGGTACTCATGGAACTGGACAGCGCCGCGGAGGTCATTCCCGCCGTAGACATTCATGACGACCACCTGTGGCGATTTTGCGAGCCCAAAACGCTCAAGGAGCTGAAGCCCTTCGTAGGGGCCGATACCGCCGACGCCGAGACTGTACGCGCCCAAACCACTCATAGCGGCGAGGCGACCGACCCAGGTATCTTCCGGCGCCACGCCTACGCACCAGGTAAAAGAATCACCAATGGCGATGATGTCTATGGACGGATGGTCATAGGAGCCCTTGGGATTACAAAATCCCTGCCCGTCCATGAGAGTGCGGCTCACCGCATCGCGGTCTTCGGCGTCAAAGGGGAAGGAGATCTCCCGCTCCGGGCGATACACGCGGAGCGGCGGGCCGCCGTCGGTGCGCTCAATAAACCTTGTGTCGCTGGCCGAAGGCAATCCCTTGCGATGGGCTACTTCCTCGCGGAGGTCTTTTTGGAAATTCAGGAGAAGGGAAGAAGGGATGAGCGCGGGGAAGAGGCGGAGAGAAATTTCCAAAAGCACCGCGACCACAAGGATCGTCGCGGCCATCTCCCCCATGATCGTGAAAATACGCTTCATGCGTTTGATATCGTATTGCACCGGCAAGGCAACACGGATATCATACACGCGCGGGTAAATTATAGACACCGCACGGCCTTCCCTGCCTGCCGGCAGGGCAAACGGCCGTGGTCCCGCTTCTAGCGGGATCGCACTCTGGGTCCTGCGGCGCAACACGAAAGTCCGCCTTGCGAACGGTGCGCCGCAGTCCGCGGTCTATATAATCTCCTTCGCTTCGCCCAGCCCTCACTTCGTAAGGGCTGGGCTCGCTCAGGGCTTGCATTCAGCCGCGGCCTTTCGGTTGCGGTGTTCTGCAAGAGATTATGAACATCCTCGGCGTCTCCTGCTTCTACCACGATAGCGCGGCCTGCCTGGTCAGGGACGGTGTTATTATTGCCGCCGCCCAGGAAGAGCGCTTCACCCGAAAAAAACACGACCCGGAATGGCCGTCAGCAGCCATCGCCTACTGCCTCGGCGAGGCCGGCATTACGCCGGCCGATATTGGCGTGGTCGCATTCTACGAAAAGCCGGTGGTGAAGTTTGACCGCATCCTCCAGACCTCCATCGCCTACGCGCCAGCGGGCATCGGCCGGTTCCTCGCGGCCATGCCGCTCTGGCTGAAGGACCGCCTCTGGGTGGAGGGCACGATCCGGAGGAACCTGCCCGGCTTTGCCGGCACGATCATCTACCCCACCCACCACGAGTCGCATGCCGCATCGGCTTTTTTCCCGTCGCCCTTCGAGCGCGCGGCAATTCTGACGCTGGACGCCGTCGGCGAATGGAATACCACCGCCTACGGCGTCGGCGAGGGCAGTCGCATGGTTCTAAAAAAGGCCATCAATTTTCCGCACTCCCTCGGCATGCTCTATTCGGCCTTCACCTACTACACCGGCTTCAAGGTCAATTCCGGCGAATATAAAGTCATGGGCCTCGCGCCCTACGGCAAGCCCCGCTATGCCGACCTCATCCGGACGCACCTCATCGATATAAAGCCCAACGGCTCCTTCCGCCTGAACATGGACTACTTCGGCTACGGCGCGGGGTTCACCATGACCAACGAGCGCTTCCATCGCCTCTTCGACGCGCCCCCGCGCCCGCCAGAATCCCTTCTCACCCAGCGCGACATGGACCTTGCCGCATCCCTCCAGCTCGTGACCGAGGAGGCCGTCCTTGCCATTACGCGCCACGTCGTCAAAGAAACCGGCATCCGCGACCTGGTTATGGCCGGCGGCGTGGCCTTGAACTGTGTGGCCAACGGCCGCCTGCTTCGGGAAAAAATCGTGGATCGCATCTGGATACAGCCGGCGGCGACCGATGCCGGCGGAGCGCTCGGCGCCGCGCTCTGGACATGGTACCAATACCTCGGGAAACCGCGCACGCCGCATGCGGCCGATGACATGGCAGGCGCGCTCCTCGGCCCGGCCTATTCGGACGCGGAGGTACAATCGTTCCTCGATAGCCGCAGGGCACCCTACCGAAAACTTGCCCGCGAAGAACTCCTCGATAGCGTGGCCGGCCTCATGGCATCAGGCAGCGTCATCGGTTGGTTCCAGGGCCGGATGGAGTTCGGGCCGCGGGCACTCGGGGCGCGGAGCATCATCGCTGACCCGCGAAATCCCGAGATGCAGACAACCATGAACGTAAAGATCAAGTTCCGCGAATCCTTCCGGCCCTTCGCACCTTCTGTGCTGGAGGAGCACGCGGCCGAATATTTCTCGGGCGCGGTCAAAAGCCCCTACATGCTCCTTACCTTCCCCGTAGCCGAGCGGCAGAGGAAGCCCATGGCGGATCCGAACGCCGAGGGTCTCGAACTTTTGCGCCAACAGCGGAGCACCATTCCGGCCGTGACGCACGTGGACCATTCGGCGCGCATCCAGACCGTATCGCCGGGTACGCATCCCCTGTACCACGGCCTTATCCAAAAATTTTACGAGAAAACCGGATGCCCGGTCATTATCAACACCTCCTTCAACGTCCGCGGCGAGCCCATCGTATGCTCGCCCGAGGACGCCTATCGCTGTTTCATGCGCACCAACATGGATTACCTCGCCATGGGCAGTTTCCTCATTTCGAAAAAAGACCAGCCGGAATGGAAAGAGAAGGAGGATTGGAAAAAAACTATAGAAAGCGATTGATTAGCTTTTTAGGCGTTAGTTTCCTAGCTCCTTAAAATGAAAGGTGCACAAACTAAAAAGCTAGAAAGCTAAGAAGCTAAAACCTAAACAAATGTTACGAGAAATTAGAGAAACTCTCCGTTCACTCCACCCCCGCCCGAATTCCCTCCGGCTCTTCGGTGTCCTCTCGGGAGCGCTCGTTGTCATCGCCGCGCGAACGATCAAGGGCGCCGATGCGTTTGGCGGAACCGCCGCCGGTGTTATTATCGCTGCGCTCGCCATTATGCTCCCCGGCGCCATTGAACCGGTCTGGCGAGCGCTCATGGCCCTGACCCTGCCCATCGGCTGGCTGGTATCGCGCGCTATCCTCATCGCGTTCTTCTATCTCATCCTCACGCCGGTATCGCTCATCCTCCGCATCGTTGGGCATGACCCCTTGAACCGCCGGCTGTCGGGGGAGAGCTACTGGGAGCCGTTTGAAAAAAACAAACGGCCTGATAGCATGGGGTTGTAAGCAGGGATTTTAGCTTATTAGCTTCCTAGCTTTTTAGGCGCATCCTAGGAAGCGAGAAAGCTAAAACCGAACGCCCTCTGTTACCATGTATTGGAAAGTGCTTAGAGAAATTTTTACGTATTTTGCCTCTAAGAAGCGCCGCTGGCTTCTGCCCATCGTGCTCTTTCTCGTAATATTGGGAATGCTCATCGTCGCCTCGGCCACCTCGGTCTTCGCGCCGTTCATTTATACGC
>CAYJUX010000038.1:0-7841 GCA_964373475.1 uncultured Candidatus Saccharibacteria bacterium | reverse complement strand
TACAAATGGAAAGCACTTATCTGACCGGCTCCCCCGAACTTATATGGAAGTGTAAATGCTTGCTATCTTGATACTCACCTAAATTGGTTAAGATCCTCGCCGCTCCATGCTCTTTTTCAACTCTTGCGGCGATGCTCTTCAGAACTTCAATAACCTCTGACAAGATTGAGGCATCTTCTGCGGTAAGTGTCGTAAAGGACGGAATATGTTTCTTAGGTACTACCACAATATGCACTGGCCAAAAAGGTCGGGTATGCTTGTATGCTAAAACGTTCTGGCTTTCGTATTCCTTTTCCAGGGAGACTAAGCCCTTCAGAGCTACATCGCAATAGAAATCATTTCCAGAGTAATCCATGACTTTTACTCGCCGCCATCAAACGCTGATACTCCTCCCATCAGCGTGCTCTCCTTCGAGAGCTTTTAGTTTGCGAAATACTTCAGGGTTGTGGGTGTCACGGTAGTGCCTGACTTCAGCCAATAGCCAGCCCCGTGGCGTGCTTTTATTTCGAGGACCGCACGGCTTATCCCAAACGGCAAGAGACAGATTCTGGAATACCCTCACAATGTAATCCGCCGAAGAAACGAGTTCCGCTAGGATGGCGCCCCAGGGCAAGTGCTTCCGTTTTGAAACTTCTCGCTCGTTAAAAGCATCCCAATCGGAAATCCATTCGAATTCCTTCCCGTCCCGCACCAGTTCCGTATGTTCTGCATCAACATGGTTCCAGGCGGATAGATGCGCGAGTATGTCCTTCAAGCTCCATCGGTCAAAGAGTACGGCTTCGCGCTGATCCGTGGGAAATCTATTTGCCAGCTCCACCATTTGACCGTGGACTCTACGGAAACCGTCAATCGTTTCTTCTTCTTTACTCATAGTTCAATTAGGAATCGAAGCACTATACCGCATGCTCGGTAAAACCTAACTCTCGAAGTCGTTCATAAGCTGCTAACACGTCCTGGGGCACTTCTTGCGGAATCTGATACCCTTTCGCTGGATATTCTATGATTCGCTGAAGATCGCCGACCAACAGATTGATAACAACGTCCTTTGGTATATCAGGTGTTGGATACTGCGAAAAGGGGAGCGGTGGAGAAGAAACCATAATCTCGGGTTGGGGCCACCTCTTTTTGAAGGTAGCATACGCTCGCCGTTCCATATACGGCTTCTGCACAAGAATGATTTTTTGGGGATGTATATCCCTCTCTCCCAATAGGGCTCTTGCAAACTCGATATTTTCGCCTGTGTTCTTGGATCTATTCTCAATAAGAATTTTCTCGTTGGGTACTCCCATCTCTCGCGCCTGGTCGGCAAAAACTTCTGCTTCTGCCCTACCCCATTTCCGCCAGGACAACGAAAGCAAGTCCTCCTTATGCTCGTATCCCGTTCCTGAAAACAGAATCAGTGGAGCCCATCCTTCCAAAAACAGCTTCACCGCATGCTCGGCAACTCGAATATCATGACTACCGAGAACGAGAATTAAATCCGCTCTCTCAAGCTGATGGTGAAGCAAATGGTAGTTCCAGACTACCTCAGCCAGTCGATCAACTTCGTTCATTCCCGTTACTTCCCATGGCACTTTTTATATTTCTTTCCTGACCCGTCCCCCACCAATATATTGGCGGGGGACTCCGCTTCGCTGAAAAACATTCTAAGCGTTTTTCCCATGGCAATGTTTATACTTCACCGGGCGGCCATCGGGATGCGCCGCTCCGCATGGGCAGGGGTCGCTGCGGCCCACCATTACCCTCTCTGATCGATGAAGGGCCGGAGATGTTTCTGGACTCCGAGGCATTCCCCCCACTCGCGGAGGTAGACCCGATCCAGCTCATCGCCGGAGATCTTGAAAATTGACTCCACGTCCTCGAGCTGGCGGCTCGACGGCGAGGCCTGGTGCCAGAGGAGCTTGATGAGAATCAAATCTTCCGGCGAGGTAAAGTACACCTTCTGACCGAGGACTTCTTTGGCTACGCGACGCTCGAGCCGCGAACGGTCGAAGGCGTCGCCACCTTTCAGTATCCAGAAGTCCACCTTCACACCAGTCGTGCCATCTATAAAATTGAACTCGCCCTCTCGAGCGATGGCGCGCTCCATTTGGGCAGAATCGAGATACCCTGCCGAACCAAGCCCACGGATCGCCTCAGCGAGCGCGGCAATCTGGCCGGCCTTTAGCTCGACGACGATATCAATATCCGCGGTGAACCGCGGCCGCCCCCACACGAGCACGGCAATGCCCCCCGTGATGAGGTAGGGAATGCCGAGCCGCTCAAGAATCTTGGCGATCTCGACGAGGAGATGCCGGGGATCGATTGGTTCCATGGCCACTGATTTTCGCCCCCACGAGTTCTCTGGCAAGCCGCCACAAGCCCGACCCGACGGCGAGCTTATCATCCGCGCTCATGCGCCTAAATATCGCATCCTGATGGGCTTGCGGCGCGGTTTGATCCTGGCGGTCTTCCCTCTGCATGCCTCCTACATTACCACGGCTGCCGTTACTTCCCATGGCACTTTTATGTTTCTTTCCATTGCCGCACGACTTGACATCATATATCAAACCACGCTACAATGATTGCAATCCGCGATGGAGGGTCCTATCCTCATGAAGTCGCGGGGTTGTACGCTCTCGGAGGACCGAGGCGTACCCCGCGGGTTGTGCTATCCGACAGGATCAGTCAGTCCCGCGTCCATCCCGCCGTATTCTATCAAGGATAGAGTGCGGCATTTCTTTTATCTTCCGTGACACTTTTGTTACTTGTTGACTTCTGTAAATACCACGCGGATTTTTCATATTGAAGCGCTGTCACGCGCCGTGACAGCGCTTGTATTTCCTTCCCGATCCGCACGGGCAGGGCTCATTCCTCCCCACCTGCTGCTTTTTCGGCGTTGGGTTATAAGTAGCGGCCGGAACATTACTCCCCCCCTGCTCATCCTTGGCTGATCGGAATACCAGGGCCGGAGTCCGCGCCGCCTGGGGCATAGCTAGCCCGCCTAAGTTTTGTTCGGCAAAAGTTTGGCGGGGCGCTACCTTGAATATCGTACTCACTATCTGCGAGCGGATGGCGCCCTGCAGTTCCTTGAACAGCCGCAAGCCCTCATTCTTATACTCCACCAGCGGGTCCCTCTGGCCATAGGCGCGCAGGCGCACCGAGTCCCGCAAATGCTCCATCTGGTCAAGATGGTCCATCCAGAGCGCGTCTATGGACTGGAGCATGATGATGCGGGCCAGATCGGCCATGGCCGCCTCGCCGACGGCCCGATTCCGCTCCTCCAGTATCTGCTTCAACATTTCAACGAGGTACCGCCCTATTGCCGCGCGCTGGTCATCAGCCCGTGTCTCTCCGGATACAATTTTTAAAAGTTCCCCATGCAGATCGGCAGGAGCATCCGCGATAGCCCGCATATTCTCGGAAATCTCCTCAATATTCCATTCGGACGGAGCGCTGGATGCGGTGTGGGAACGGACAATATAGCTGACTTCTTCGGCAAGCATGTCGCCAAGCCGCCGCACCAATCCCTGCCCGGCTGATGCGCCCTCGGCCGATACGGCAAGCACGTCCTTACGCATGCGATAGATGTAATCGCGCTGACGGTTCATCACGTCGTCAAACTCCAGAATGTGTTTCCGGGCGTCAAAATGGAAGCCCTCTATCTTGCCCTGGGCGGCTTCAATGGAACGCGATACCAGCCGGTTCTCAATGGGCTGGTCCTCGGGAATACCGAAGGATTCCATCATGGTCTTAATGCGCTCGGAACCGAAGATGCGCATGAGGTCATCCTCCAGTGAGAGAAAAAACTGCGTCTCGCCCGGATCGCCCTGCCGGCCGGAACGGCCGCGGAGCTGGTTATCAATGCGCCGGGCCTCATGGCGCTCGGTGCCCAAGACGAAAAGACCGGCGCGGTCCCGAACCCCTCTTGCCTCCTCGGGATCCGGGGGAGTCCCCCCGAGGATGATGTCCACGCCGCGGCCAGCCATGTTGGTGGCAATGGTAACCGCGCCCTTGCGGCCGGCCTGGGCGATGACCATGGCTTCCTGCTCATGGTTTTTGGCGTTCAGCATCTGGTAGGGAACGCCTTCCTTTTCCAGATAGGCGGCCAGGCGCTCGTTTTTCTCAATGGAGACCGTGCCGACGAGCACGGGCTGGCCTTGCTCGTGACGCCGCTTTATCTCCCGCGCCGCGGCCAGGAACTTCCCCTGCTCAGTGCGGAACACAAAGTCCGACAGGTCTTTTCTGGTGAGCGGCCGGTTGGTCGGGATGATGACCACTTCCATTTTATAGACCTTATGGAACTCCTCAGCATTCGTGGCCGCCGTGCCGGTCATGCCGGAAAGTTTCTGGTACAGGCGAAAATAGTTCTGGAAAGTGATGACGGCAAGTGTGCGCGATTCCCTCTGGACCTCTACTCCCTCCTTGGCCTCAATGGATTGATGGAGGCCTTCGGACCACCGGCGCCCGGGCATGAGGCGGCCGGTAAATTCGTCCACGATAATGACCTGTCCGTCCTTGACCACATAGTCGCGGTCGCGCTGGAACAGGGCCTGCGCGCGGAGGGCCTGTTCCAGGTAGCGCACATAGCGAAACCCCTTTTCCTCGTAGATATTTTTTACCCCCAAAAGCTTCTCCACCCGCTCAATGCCTTCCTCGGTGATGGTCACGGCTTTTAATTTCTCGTCTATATTGTAATCCGTGTTTCCCTTCAACTGGGGCACGATCCCGGCGAATGTCTGATAATATTCGGCCGATTCGGCATCCGGCGCGGAGATAATGAGCGGGGTCCGCGCCTCGTCTATTAAAATGGAGTCCACCTCGTCCACGATGGCAAACTGGTGCTCGCGCTGGGCCATCTGGCCGAGCTCGTAGGCCATGTTGTCGCGGAGGTAATCAAAGCCAAATTCGTTATTCGTGCCGTAGGTAATGTCGGCGTGGTAGGCCTCGCGCCGGGTACAGGGCCGCCAGTGATCCAGCCGCGGGTCGCCGTGCGAGGGCGCCTCGGTATAGGCGGGCTCATATATGCCCGAAAGGTCGTGGGCAATGACGCCGACCGTCATGCCGAGCGCATCATAAATAGGCCCCATCCAGCCGCCGCCGACCCGGGAAAGATAGTCATTGGGCGTTACCAAATGACAGCCCTTGCCAAGAAGCGCGTTCAAGTAGAGCGGCAGGGTGGCCACGAGCGTTTTACCCTCGCCGGTCCTCATCTCGGCTATCTTGCCCTGGTGGAGCACGATGCCGCCGATAAGCTGGACGTCGAAATGCCGCTGGCCGATGGCGCGCTTGGCGGCCTCGCGTACCGCGGCAAACGCCTCGGGCAAAAGGTCATCCAGCGGCTCGCCTTTTTGAATACGCTCCTTGAACTCGGCGGTCTTTGCTTTCAGCGCCTCAGCCGAGAGCTTCTCAAGCTCCGGCTCCAGTATGTTTATCCGCTCCACGAGCGGGGCGAGCGACTTCAAAAAGCGCTCATTGGCATCACCGAGAATTTTGGAGAAAAAAGCCATGAAACCCTGCTAGTGTAACGCGAAAACCGCATAAAGGAAAGCCGCAGGGATAGAGCGCTCCCGGTAAGGGCTTGCACCGGCTCCCGGCAAGGGCTTATACCTCGTTTCAAACTGTTCGCGGTCGCGAACTAATTGAAACGCAGCCATAGTTTGTCGCTCATGGATCGGCGGAGAAGAGCCGTGCGATCTCCTCTTCCTTATCGACCGTATCGCTGAGAAATACGCAGACGTACTTCCCGATATGGCATTCATCAATAAGTTCAAGCACCTCGCCGGCAAGCGGATACTTCCCTACCCAGACGCTGTCCTGTAACCGCCGATAATCCGCCGTTGCCAACGCGTAGCGGAGCGCATCCCGGTACTTTTTTATTTTTTCCGGTATATCAAACGCGACGATCCGCCATTTGCCGTCCCAAACGGGCGGGCGTCGGCGGATCAACTCCCGCATTCTGCCTATAGCTGTCTGCCCCTGCGGAGTGATCCGATACGATCCCGCACTAATTTTTGCCACGAGACCCTGCTGGATAAGCCGATGCTTCGCCAGCCGAACCGGACTCGGTCGCAGCGTATCCAAACCGAGAATGCGGCGCGTCAAATGCGTCTCGGGATACTTGCGGGGCAGGAATGCGTCAATAATTTCTACGCCCCACTCCTCCATCAGCAATAGGAGCGCCTCGGCGTGAGAAAGAAACACTGATTTTCCCTTGGCATGGTATTCTATCTTCGCCATGTACGGTAAGCGGCGGTAGCCATGCGTTTCAAACTGTTCACGGTCGCGAAATAAATGAAACGGAGTACCCGCTCCTAGCTTCCTAACTACTTAGCTTCCTAACTACTTAGCTTCCTAGCTACGGATCCCCTCCACTAACCCCGTCTGCCAATTCCACCTGCCCATTTCTCCTGCCAACTTCTTATGTTAATTTCCCCTGCTAATTGTCTCTGCTAATCCCGGCGGCTGATCTCCCGTCGTTGGATCCCGCTGGATCTCGCGCGGAGGGAGTACTCCTACTAATCCCGCCACACCTCGCGGATACGCACGCGCTTGGGATGGTAGAGCTTCTTGAACTCGGCGAATACGGCGCGGGCTTTTCTCGTGTTATTGCGGCTGTAGTTGCAGAAGAAAACATCCAGGTTCAAAAAATCCCGTTCCGGCCAGGTATGGAGCGACACGTGCGACTCCGAGACAATGATGATGCCCGTGATCCCGCCCCCGCCCGCGCTCGTCTCGGAAAACTTATGGAAGCGCGATGCCACGATCTTAAAGCCGGCCCGCCGCACCACGGCCAGGGTCTTTGCGCGAACTTTGGCCTTCTCAGTCAGGAATTCCTGGGGCCCGGCGCAGCCGTGAAAATCCGCGAGGATGTGGAGGGAGCGCTTCGTCATACGAGATCAGCCAGCGGGTATTCTTTACCGCGAACAACGATATTCTTTTCTATCTTACGGATGCCGTAGGTGCGCTTTAGGTAGGCGATGACCGGAGGAGTATAAAAATTCCGACACGAGTAGACGTCAAAGGAAACAAAGCGGCGGGCTGGGAATGTATGAACGGAAATATGCGACTCCTGGATCATGACGAATCCCGAATAGCCGCCGGGGTCCTTTTTTTGGCTCGCTGATGCATGCACCACATAGGGCGGCATCAGCCGCTTCATCCCCATGCGGTCGGGAAGTTCTTCCAGGGAGCGCGTGATGAGCGCGAGATCATCAAGGGCGCGCGCATTGCATAAATAGCCATCAATGGTGAGATGGAGTCCGAAATTCGTGGTTTTCACTTGTCCCCTGCCCCGGCGCGCGGGGCGATGTTTCTTCAACGAACCGTTGTGCGCTCTAATTCCCCTCTTGCCGGATCCGTCCTTTGCGGTAGAGTCGCGCCGAGCGGGCGAAGTGCAGTTCCTTTTTCGCTTGGCGCGCTCCGCGAAACTCTCGCGAGCGTGAGCGCTCTTTGTATTTGGTTAATTCCCGCTTTAAATGATCTTCCAGATCGTCAATGGCAGTGTGGATGTCCTCCCCGAACGCGCGCTTCCAAATGTGCTTGCCGGAAAGCGCGAGGTTCATGACCGCTTCCCACACCATGCCCTTCTTATGATGGCGCGTGCCGTGAATGAGCTCCAGCTCAATGATCCCCGACTCGTAGGCCGGATGACGGGAAAGAAGCTTGTTCACCGTTCGCACGAGCTTCTCATCCGCGTAGCGGCGCAGGCTCGGCGTGATAGTGAGATTCACTCCTTTCACCATCAGCTTCATTGCTTAAATTATAGAAAAATCAGGTATTGGGGCAACTGTGGATAACTTAACCAGGACACCAATACACCAATGTTCACGAATGACACTAATTTGCGATGCGCTTTGGTT
>CAYJUX010000037.1:2155-8022 GCA_964373475.1 uncultured Candidatus Saccharibacteria bacterium | reverse complement strand
TTGGGGAAAATTTATTGTGCGCCCTCATAAAGCAAAGACATTTGCTTTATGCCCACTCAGCCACCTCTCCGGTTTGGGCATTCATTCAAAGTGCGTCCTTAAAACGCAAAGACCTTTGCGTTTTAACCGCTCAGCCACTTCACCAAAATCCCATCAAGAATAACAATTTTTTCATCCTTTGGCAACCACGATAGCCCAGACGGTTTTGCATCCGACTTCCCGAATGACCCGCGCGGCTTCGGCCAGGGTTGCGCCGGATGTGGAAACATCATCCACCAGGATAATAGTTTGTCCGGCGATGGCCTCGGGACCAACCACGCGGAACGCATTCGCGATATTGCGGCGGCGCTCATCATGGGAATTAAGGCGTGTCTGCGGCTCGGTGGCGCGGCTGCGGCGAAGGA
This sequence comes from uncultured Candidatus Saccharibacteria bacterium, assembly GCA_964373475.1. Lineage (GTDB taxonomy): Bacteria > Patescibacteriota > Minisyncoccia > Sungbacterales > SURF-37 > JACQMJ01. The sequence continues at coordinate 7,618 of CAYJUX010000037.1, read as the reverse complement.
TGGGCACGACCGGCAGGGAGAGCCGCTCGCCCAGGGCATTGGCAAGGAGGCGCGCCTGGTTAAAGCCGCGTTTGCGCTCTCGGGCCCGGTGCAAGGGGATGGGCGCTAACAAGGCCGGTCCGGCCGGCCGGATGGCGTAGGAATCCAGGAATGATACGATCTCTCCGGCCAGGAGCGGCGCCAGTTCCCGCACGCCGGTATATTTATAGGTATGGATAAGCTCGCGGACCAGGGGATGGCGATAGGAAAATGGCGCCAGGAATCGCCGCAGATGCGTATCCGCGGCACAGGGGCCGCAGAGAATGCCGGTGAAGTTCCGCCGGGAGCATACCGGGCAGGAGGGCGCGGACGGCGAAAGTTCGGTCCGGCAGGGAGCGCAGAGAAACGTTCCCTCCACGCGGCAGCCAACGCAAAACTTGGGGAAAATAAGGTCAAGGAGCCAGTTTTTTACCCTCGCCAGCGCGTGCATTCTCCTATTCTATCCACATTTTCCCCGAAGGCGCCTCTACCGGCCCAAATGTGTATAAGCCGGAACGCGAGGGCCGGCACCCATGCTATACTGGCGTCGAGCGAAATCAGAAGAAAACGCTTTATTTTAGCTACTTTCCTTGGTTGATATTTCTTTTTTGAAGAAAATCCAGTTCCCGAAATTCCGCCTTGATCTGGCGCTCGGCCCGGCGAGTTTCGTCGGTATTGATATTGGCAGCGACTCGGTAAAAGTAGTACAATTAAAGAAGGAACGCGAGCGCGCCATCCTGGAAACGTACGGCGAATTGAAGACGGCGCGCTATTTTCAAAGTGAAAGCGGCGGCGGGGGAAGTTTTTTGAGCCATAGCGATCAGAATGTCGCCAATCTCCTGACCGATGTGCTCCGCGAGTCCAATGTCACGACCCAGCGCGCCGTATTCGGCATTCCCGCTACTGCCAGCTTCATTACCGTCATCAATCTCCCGCTCCTGCAAATGGCGGAGATCCGCTCGGCCGTTCCCTTTGAGGCGAAAAAGTACATTCCCGTCCCTATTGCGGAGGTAGCGCTGGATTGGCAGGTGCTGGAAACGGATGAGGCCGCAAAGCGTTCATCGGTGCTCCTGGTGGCCGTTCCGAATGAGGTCATTGTCAAATACCGGCGCATCGCCGAGATGCTCAGCCTGGAGCTCGCGGCCGTGGAGGTGGAGAGTTTCAGCATTATTCGCGCTCTCCTCGGCACGGATCGCGGCGTTACGGCTATTATCCATTGGGGCGCGCTCGTCACGACGGTAACGGTCGTGGACCGGCGGCAGATCCGCATGAACCATAACTTCGGCCGTGGCGCGCAGGAGATAACCAATGCGCTCGCCCGGGGCATGGGTGTCACGCGGGAGCGGGCCGAGGAGATGAAGCGCCAAGTCGGGCTTTCGGAAAGGCCGGAGGAGCGCGAAACGGCCGGCGTGATCAGCCCCATCGTGGACAGCACGCTGGCCGACATTGAGCGCACGCTCACCAACTACCATCGTACCGCCAAGCGGAAAGTGGAGAAGATCGTTATTACCGGGGGCGGCGCCTCCTTAAAGGGGCTGGTGGATCATGTGGCGAAGCACTTCGGGCTCGAGACCGCGGTCGCCAATCCCTTCGCCCGGACTATTTTCCCCGCTTTCCTCCAACCGGTTTTAAAAGACATCGCGCCGAATTTTTCGGTTGCCGTGGGGCTCGCGCTGCGGCAGATAGCCACTACCTAGATGAATGCAAAAGTCAAAAGGCAAAAGGCAAAAGTTAGGAAGTCGCCGCTTTGCGGCGCACCACAGTTTTGAATTTTCAGTTTTAAGTTTATTTCATGGTTGAACTGGCCTCCCCTTTCATATCCAAAGAAGCAGGCGCGTTCCCTTCCCGCATCGCGGCCCAGAGCGGCGCATGGCTCTTTCAACTGGCACTCGTGGCGTTCATCGCGTCCGCGGTAGCGGCCGGCGGCCTTTTCTTTTACCAGCGCTCGCTTGAAGTTACCTATGCCGATTGGCAGGAGCAGGTTCGGGGCCAAGAAGAGGATCTTCGGCCGGAGCTCTTGGCTCAGATATCCGATCTCAGTTCGGGTATCAGCGTGGCGCGCGAGCTCCTTTCGGGGCACGTCTTCGCCTCCAATGCCTTCCTGCTTCTGCAGTCGGTTACGCACCCATTCGTGGGCTTTAGTTCCATGGGTTTGAGCCGGGATGCCAAAAAGATAGAACTTTCCGGCGTGGCCAATTCGTATCGGAGCGTGGCCGAACAGGTGGGACTCTTTGAGACCCATCCGCAGGTCGAGAAGGTCGATTTCGGGGGCCTTTCGGTCGGAGAGCGAGGGCTCGTGAACTTCCGGCTCGCGGTTATTTTTAAACCGAGCCTGCTCCAGGGAACAGGCCAATAGCTATGTCCCGACTTGCCGCCGCCATTATACTCCTCGGCGCCACTACCGCGATCGCGATGTTCCTGGTCCTGCCCCAGTGGGGAAAAGTCGGCGGGACGCGCGCGGCCATTGGAGAGCTCGAGTCCCTCCATGAGGAGCTGGCCACGCTGGCCGCGAATCGCGACGCGCTCATCGCGGAGTACAACACCATAGCCGAGGCCGACCTTACCAAGCTGGAGAGCATTGCTCCGGTAGGATTGAGGACCACCGCGGTGCTTACGGATTTTGAAGAACTGGCGCGAAGGAATTCTCTTGCGCTCAGCCAAGTGGAATTCTCGGGCGACAAGGGTAGTGCGGGAGGAGGTCTTGGCGCGCCGCTCCGGCATTACGGCGTCATTCCCGTGAATTTGAGTTTGCGGGGGAATTATGAAAATTTTCGGGATTTCCTCATGGCTTTGGAGCACAATGTACGCATATTCGATGCGGATGAGATCAATTTCGCGAGCGGACAGGGCAAGGAAACAACCGTAACCCTGAAAGGGCGTATCTACTATCGCCGATGATGCCCCGCGAACTGCTACATCAATACGGATATACGGATCCGTATATCGGTAAAAATCCGTCATCGGTAAATATTCTATGCGCCAGAACATTCTCGTCGTTTTCTTGATACTCCTTCTCCTGACCGGCGGATTTATTTGGTTGCGCTACATGCGGGGCACTGCTCCGGCGGTTCCCACGGTCGGGGAGGGCGCGAGCGGGCGGCTGAGCCAGTATAAGCAACTGCAGAATTTGAAACCGGATTTGAGTATCTTCGCCGACCCTTTATTCCGTTCTTTGGAACGGACCCTGCCAAGCCCGACCGGCGGCCCGCCCCCGGTGGGGAGCGGCGATATTCGGGCTGGCCGCACCAATCCCTTCAACCCGCTTTGAGGGGAGTGATCCCGGATCCCGCTTTGAGCGGGACGAATTCGTCCCGCTGAAAGCGGGATCGTGCGTGATCCGCGTATTCGGGAATGCTCATGCCCGGTAGTGAAACTTCGAACAGGCCGCCGGCGTCCGGGGGGATCTGGATTAAGCTCCCCGTACTGGGGACTATTGAGGCAAGATGCGATTTCCGGCGGCGGCCACGGCGGACGGATAGGATAAGCGTTCGGGGGAAGGCGAGCGCGGGGAAACACTCTGGGTAATTATTAATCTTCGTTCAAAGTTCTACTACCGGGCATGCGAACCCTGACCGACATCCTGGTCCTGAAAGGACAGCTTTCCAGCGGGCAGGCGGCGGAAGCCCGCCGGCAAGCCCGCGCCGAGAAGCAGCCGCTGGATACCGTGCTCTATGCGCTGGGTCTTTCCGAGCGCGATCTGGTCATGGCCAAGAGCGAGCTTTTGAATATGCCGGTGCGATTCCTGGAGGGGAAAAAAGTGCAGTTTGAAACGCTGAAGAACATCCCGGAGGAATCGGCGAAGTTTTACCAGTTCGCGCCCATTGATGAGGCCGACGGGATGCTGGAGATCGGCATGGTGAATCCGGATGACGTCAATGCCCAGGAGGCGCTGAAATTCATCGCCTCGCGCCTGAACATTCCTTTTCGGATCTACCTTATCACCCCATCGGATCTGAAGGCGGTGCTGGGCGAATATAAGAGCTTGGGCGGTGAGGTGACCCAGGCCCTTTCGGAATTCGAAGAGGAGATCGAGCTGGAGACGGCTAAGAACGTGGTCGGCAAGTCGGACAAAGAGGTGGAGAAGATCGTGGAGGAGGCGCCGATCACGAAGATGGTCGCCGTTATTTTGCGCCATGCCGTGGAGGGCCGGGCTTCGGACATCCACATCGAGCCCGGAGAGGCGAAATTGCGGGTGCGATTCCGGGTGGACGGCATGCTCTACACGAGCTTACTTTTGCCCGCCGACGTGCATGCAGCCGTCCTCTCTCGTATTAAGATCATGTCCAATCTGAAGATCGATGAGACCCGCGTGCCCCAGGATGGCCGATTTCGCGCCCGCGTGCAGAATAAGTTCATTGATGTGCGCGTATCCACCTTCCCGACCGCCAACGGGGAAAAAGTGGCACTCCGCATCCTGGATCCCGAGGCCGGCATCAAGACGCTTCCGGACCTCGGCCTCGGCGGCCGGAATTTACGGGTGCTCGGCGAGGCCATTAAAAAGCCCTACGGCATGATCGTCATCAGCGGCCCCACCGGATCCGGAAAATCTACGACGCTCTACGCCATTATGAACATTTTGAACGAGGAAGCGCGCAATGTCGTATCATTGGAAGACCCGGTAGAATATTTCATCGCCGGCGTCAACCAATCCCAGGTGCGCCCGGAGATAGGGTATGATTTTGCCTCCGGGCTCCGCCAGATCCTCCGCCAGGACCCGGACATCATCATGGTCGGCGAGATCCGCGACAAGGAAACAGCGGCCCTTGCGGTGCACGCCGCCTTGACCGGACACCTCGTGCTGACGACGCTCCACACCAATAACGCCATCGGCATCATTCCCCGCCTCATTGATATGGGTGTGGACCCTTTTCTCCTGCCATCCACGCTCGTGCTGGCCATGGCCCAACGGCTCTCGCGGCGCCTGTGCGCTGATTCGCGGACTGCGGTAAAAATAGACGGCCGCGCGCGGGAGATCATTGATGGGGAGCTGGCTCAATTGCCGGCCGAGTCAAAAAAGGAGTTTCAAGCGCTGAACACCGGGGAGATCTACGAGGGCGCCGTTTCGGCCACATGCCCCAAGGGCAGCCGCGGACGGATCGGGCTCTTTGAAGTATTTGAGATGACGCGCGAACTGGAGGAGATCATTCTGGCCGGTCCTTCCGAGTCGAAGATCCAGACCGAGGCGAGACGCCAGGGGATGGTAACCATGAAGCAGGACGGCGTGGCAAAAGTGCTGGCGGGGGCCATTGGCATCAGGGAATTATTGGAAGTAATATAAACGTAATGCCAATCTACGAATCGCATGCGAATCTACAAATGTCGAGTGCCCGTTTGCCGCATTCGCGGCATTCGCATCGCATTCGTAGATTTGCATTAGCGCGTACCGGTGGTACGCGTGGGTTTACCATCATCGAACTCCTGGTGGTCCTGGCCATTATCGGGCTC
>CAYJUX010000037.1:0-2145 GCA_964373475.1 uncultured Candidatus Saccharibacteria bacterium | reverse complement strand
CAAAAGTGCTGGCGGGGGCCATTGGCATCAGGGTATTATTGGAAGTAATATAGGAGTATGAAAAAAATCCAAATCACACGCACCAAATCACAATTTGGAATTTGGAATTTGGAATTTGGGATTTCTCGCGGGAGCGGTGGTTTTACCATCATAGAACTCCTGGTGGTCCTGGCCATTATCGGGCTCCTCACCGCCCTTGGTTTTGCGCTTTTTTCCGAAGCCCGCGCCAAAAGCCGCGATGTCAAGCGGGAAAAGGACATTAAAACCCTTCAGGACGCCCTATCCATTTACGCGACGAGCGCCAGCACCTATCCAGTGACCGATGCCAATGGCGTCTATTTTACCGGCAGTGATGCGGTATCCAGTACGCTGGTCGCTGCCGGGGCCTTGTCGATCACGCCGCTTGACCCGCAAAATATCGGCAATTTCCGATACCAATACACGTCAACGGACGGATTTACGTACACGCTGACGTACTATTTGGAGACGAATTCCATCCCGGGGAAAAGCGCTGGCCAGCATACGGCTGGCCCCTAAATAGAGCCGAAAGCTGCAGGGCAAGGGACAAAAGCGCGCAGCGAGGCCTTTGTCCGTAGTCCTTCGGCCTTGGTCCAATACCATGGCAGAACAATTCGAGGAACTGTTGCAGCTGGTACTCAAGGAGAACGCTTCCGACCTCCATTTGACGGCCGGGCGCCGTCCGACCGTCCGCATATCCGGCGGTTTAGTGGAGCTTACCAAATACCCGACCCTGACCGCCGACACCGTGCAGGAATTAGTTTTTACCATGCTGACCAAAGAGCAGCGCGAGCGATTTTTAAGCGAGCGCGAGTTGGATTTTTCCTATGCCTATCGTGACCGCGCCCGTTTCCGGGTGAACGTTTTTTTCCAGCGGGGCTTCATGGGCGCGGCCCTGCGGTTCATCCCCACGGCCATTCGCACATTCGAGGAGTTAAACCTACCGCCCATCCTGGCAGAGTTCTCGGCGCGGCCCCAAGGATTTTTTCTCGTCGTCGGTCCGACGGGGCACGGCAAGACCACCACGCTTGCGGCCATGGTGGACCACATCAATCACACGCGCACCGACCACGTGATCACCATTGAAGATCCCATTGAATACCTTTTCACTTCGGACCGTGCCATCGTAGACCAGCGCGAGGTGGGCATGGACACCGAGAGCTTCCATCGCGCCCTGAAGTCAATGTTCCGTGAGGACGTGGACGTGGCCATGATCGGCGAAATGCGCGACGCCGAAACCATGGCCACCGCCGTTACCGCTGCGGAAACCGGGCATCTGATCATCTCATCGCTCCATACGAATAACGCCGCCCAGACCATTGACCGCATTATTGACAACTTCGGCGCGCATCAGCAGTCCCAGATCCGTTCGCAGTTGTCCTCCACCCTCATTGGCATTGTCTCCCAGCGGCTCATCCCCCGCTCTTCCGGCGGCCTTATCCCGGCCGTAGAGGTGCTCATCGCCACGCCCGCCATCAAGAACCTCATTCGCGAGGGCAAGACCCATGAGATCGACCTGGTCATTGAAACGAGTTCGGACCAGGGCATGGTCAGCTTGAACCGTTCGCTGGTGGACCTCGTGCGGAAGGGCGAGATCACGCTGGAGGAGGCCTCCGTTTACTCGTTGAATCCATCCGAACTTGCTTCATTCATGCGCCGCTAAATCCGTATATCCGTACCGATCCGTAATCCGTAAAGAAATGCAGTTTAACTACAAAGCCAGGACTGCCCAGGGGGAAGCGCGTTCCGGCATCGTGGAGGCGCGGAGTATGGAGGTGGCGATCGAAACGCTGCAGCGCTCCAACCTCATCGTCACCGAGATCCGTCCCGCCGGGCAAACGCCGCTCCTTTCCCAAAAGATAAAATTTTTTGATCGGGTGAAGCAGCGCGACCTGGTGATCTTTTCGCGCCAGCTCTCCACGCTCTTTGAGGCCAAGGTACCCGTTATGCAGTCCCTCCGTACGCTGGCGGCGGAAACCGAGAGCATGGGTCTCCAGGATTCCATCGGGCAGATCGTGGAAGATGTCTCCGGAGGGTCTTCGCTCTCCCAGGCCATGGGGCGCCATCCTGATATATTCTCCCGTTTTTATCTCAGTATGGTGCGCGCGGGCGAAGAGTCGGGGAAGC
>CAYJUX010000036.1:0-8043 GCA_964373475.1 uncultured Candidatus Saccharibacteria bacterium | reverse complement strand
CATGCGGCGATGGCCGACCCTGATGCTGTTCCTGGCCGTGGTGTTCCCTGGCACTGCCGCGGCGGGCCATTACCCGCCGGAGATCAACTATCTCAACCAGTTCGATCATGTCCGGAACGCCCGCTGCACCGATATTGACGGCGGTCTTGTCGGCGTATGCGCGGTGTTTTTCAATCCGGGTGACGCGAGCTACTACTTCGCCTTCCACCATAACCATCGGCTCATGAAGGTATGGCGGGTTTTGCCAGATGGCCGCCGGGAGGTTCTCTGGGTGTATCGCCTCTGGGCGTATGGCCCACCGAAGTGCGAGGGAGAAAACTGCGCCTGACAGCGGGGAGGTGGCGGTGATGTCGTATCCGGCGAGCGCGCTCATGCTATCGCTCCTCTGCCTGGTTGGTGCGGCGGCAATTCCCAGCGCCAACGCGGGGGGAGGGGCGGGCGCCACCTTCCCTCCGGATCTGCAGTTCCTCGGCAATCTGCCGGTGGTGATGCAGGGGCAGTGTTTTCGCGAGGCGCCGCGGCTCATGGATGTCCTCCCCTGCGAGCTTCGCGCGGGGCCGCCCGTTGATGGCGGCCGGGCGATACTCTTCCTCATCATCTACTCGGGGGAGGAGGAGGGATTTCACACCATCATGCGCCTCGGGAGCGGCGAATACCTCCTGTTCCCTTTCCCCGACCCTTGAGCGCGGCCATCGCCCCCGCATCCGGAGCCGAGCTGCGAGGTCGAGCGCCATACCCAGCACAAAACCGGTCCGAGAGCGTCGGGCCGGTCTTTCTTTACGGAATTAGCCATAGGGAAAGAAAAAACCGCCGCGGCGCGCGGGCCGGGGCGATGGGGCGATCGCTCTACTCGCCCTCCTCCCGTATGCGGAGTATTTGGTCGGCGCTCACGTCCGAAAGCGTCTCGACAATGCCGCTCGGCCAGCGGACGGTGAGCGTCTTGACCCGCCGGGTATCCCCGAGGCCGAAGGTCTGCCAGATGCTGTTTTGCGAGAGGAGGGACGAACCGGAGATGACTTCTCTTGACTGCTTTCCGTTCTCCGTTTCTACGGTAATCTTTGCGCCAATGCCCTGCCGGTTGCTCCTCGTTCCCTCCAGTTTGACTGTCAGCCAGTGGTTCCCGTTCGGGACATTTTGGTAGAGGCGATCCATGGCCGGCGGGTCATTCGTCGGATCACTCGCGACAAACACATCCGGGAAGCCGTCGTTATTGAAGTCCCCGTAGGCGCCGAATGTTTTGGCATCATTGCCGGATAGGCCCTCCTCCGCCGCGACATCGGTGAAGTGGCCGTTCCCGTTGTTCCTGAATAAGCTGTCATGACGCTTGGGGTAGTCATTCTTGAACGAAGCGTTCTCGGTCGCGCCGTTGACCACATAGAGATCGAGCCAGCCGTCGTTGTCATAGTCAAAAAATCCGGCGCTCCACCCCAGGCGGCCGAAGTTGGCCACGCCGCTTTCCTCCGAAACCTCCGCGAATGTGCCGTTCCCGTTGTTCTGCCAGAGAATGTTCCGGCGGCTGCCAGCGGCGAAAATGTCGGGATCGCCATCATTGTCATAGTCCCCGACCGCCACGCCGTGGGTGCTATGGACGCGGCAGAGTCCAGCCCGTTCGGTGGCGTCAGTGAAGGTGCCGTCGCCGTTCGACCGGTAGAGAACATTGATGGCCGTTTCATGGCTGATGTAGAGATCGAGCCAGCCGTCGTTGTCATAGTCAAGCCATACCGGCTGCCAGTTGTTTTTTAATCCCGCGTACGGGAGCGTGCCGCTCCGGACTTCGGCCGGCGGCGTTCCCGGCTTGCCCCGTGCCATCCCGCTGAAAGCGGGATCGGTGCGGGGCTCATGCGAGGCCGACGTATAGGCGCCGCAGGCGGCAAGTCCTTTTACGCCGGCGGTCGCGGCAGTGTTGGTGAACGTGCCGTCGCCGTTATTGCGGTAGAGGATATTCGGCTCATAGGTCCAGCCGGTGATCGTCCAGGACGTTTCGGTCTTCGCGAAGTGCAGGATGCCGTAGGTGGCGACGTATATGTCGAGGAATCCATCATTATCGTAGTCGCCCCATGCCACGCCCGTCGTATGATAGGCCTCCTTTATACCGGCCCGTTCACTGGCGTCCGTAAATGTGCCGTCGCAGTTTGAACGGTAGAGTTTGGCAGGTGTTCCCTGGTTGCCGCTGAATCCATTCGCGAAAAAAACGTCGGGGCAGCCATCGTTATCATAATCGCCGAAGGTGGCGCTCGAGGCCTGACCGGTTGCGCCCAGTCCCGCCTTTTCCGTAACGTCGGTGAATGTTTCATCGCGGTTGGAGCGGTAGAGCCGGTATCTGTTGCCCTCCCGCGCCAGGAGGTCCAAATAGCCGTCGCTGTTGTAGTCCCCCCAGCTCACGCCGCCGTAGCTCGGCCCAAGACCAAGTCCGGAATTTTTAATAACTTGGCGGTAGCTCCCATCGCTGTCGAGCGGCGCACGGGAGAAAAGCGCCGCCGCGAGCGCGAGCACGACCAGCAGGAGAATTATCATGAGCGCTCTCATGGCCGTTTGGCAGCCGCTTCTTCGCAAAGCGCGTCCGCGCCGCCCACTATTTCCCCGCAGACGCGTATGGCATCTTGGGGCGTATAGAATTCATAGCCGGCGCGTACCACGGCTTTGACGCACTCAGTCCTTTCCATGTCAGTGAGGCCGGGCGCGTTACAGAATTTTTTTGCCGCGCGGTATTCGCCGTCCGCCATGCTTCCCGTGGCGAAATGCCCCCTTGCCATGCCCCTGATGCAGAAGATCTGAAATTGGCCGGGGAATTGGCGGCACTTGGTCACGAGGGTTTGCGGCGAATATAAATCCCTGCCCTTTACGAACGGAGGGTAGGTGGTAGCGATCAAGGTAACGTACGGCTCCCATTCCGGCTGCATTGCTATCCAGTTCCGGTCAGCATCTAAAAGGCCTTGCAGGAATTCTTCAATGCTATCGCCGGAGAACGAGGTGGCCAGCGGCATTATCTGTGAATAGCAGGCGTTTTTTCGCTCCCTGCTCTCCTGGGCCTGGCATACCTGGAACGGCTCTTCAGTTTTAAATCGCAGGCCATACTGCTGCTTTTTCATGTAATCAAATACGCCGTGGAATGCGCCGGCAAGGCAGTCCATATAGTCCTTCCTCTTGTGTTTGGCCATGTCGCAGTTATCAGCCGCCTGATCGGCTACGGCAACGGGGTCGCCCCACATGCGGGGCTGGGGAGGGTCCGGGACCAGGCCAATGCCGATGCCATGGAAACAGCTGTCTATGCCCGCGACCCCATAGCTATCAATATCCGCGCAGAATTTTTGGGCAGCGCCATAATTCCCCCCGGTCGCTCGGGAGAATCGGGTAGCGAACCCGTGCCAGAATCCCCAGCCGCAAAAGGCCGTTCCGGGGCCGAAGGATACGCGCTCGCCGCTCGCATATGCCTCATAGGAGGCCTCGCCCACGCGATGCGCGAGCTGGTGGCATTCCCCCATCTTTTGGTAGTGCGCCAGGAAAAAGTCGAGGCCGCCCGCTATCCCACGCTCCGCGATGACCGCCTCGATGGAATCCATCACGCAAATGTCGAGCGCCGGCGAGGCGAGGCCTCCGCAATCGCGAGCGCCCTCATTCCTTGCCAGGGCTCTTTTTTCCCCGCTGCCTCCCTGGGGGTTTGTGATCGAAATAAGAATAAGTGCGGCGACCAGAATGACTGCGCCGATGGCAATGCCGTTCCTGCGGAGTTCCATCACTTTGATGGTACGGCTTCGCGGGAATGGGGACAAATCGATGATGGTACTGCTGCGAAAGAAAACCGCCGCGGCGCGCGAGCCGGGCGGTCAGAAGGCGTGACTCAGGATGCGCTACTGCCGCTTCCCAGTTTCCCCTTAATCCAAAGGGTATAGAGTCGGTCGAGTTCGAGCTTCATCCCCACTATCCTCTGAATGTCTTCTGCGGTGACCGGTTCGCCGGCGCACTCTCGCAGCTCGAGGGTTCGAGTCTCCTCTTCGATCCGCCTTTGTTGCTCAATGATCTCGGGCGGCCGGTATGGCCGCTTCGCAAGCTCCATCGCGCGCAACGTCTCCTCGGGACTCGAGAAGCGCAGTGTCATGCCATCCTCCTCTACCTGCGGTAGTAGACCTGCGCCACGATGAGGGTTTCCGTCTCGTCCTGGCCGTAGGGCTCGGTGTGCCAGGTGATGCAGCAGTCCTGGGGCGCGAGGTTCTCCCTGTTGAGGAACTCCAGCACTTGGCGCTGTACCGTCTCGCGGAACTGCGGCAGGCCGAGACCGAGTTTATGCGTGAACTCTTCCACCCGCCAGCGTTTCTGCGCCATTGTCTCTCCTCCGTTCAATTTACATCAGCTTCGCGCCACCACACCTGGCAACCGTAGACCACGCGGCCGCTGTCGAGGACGATTTTGGGGTTGTCCTCGATGATCAGGAGCTCGCCGCCGTGCGCGGCGACAACATCGTCGAACGGCTGCTCTTCGGCGTTCTGCAGACTGACCATACTGCCGTCGGGCTTGGCGATGGCATAGACCGTCACATTGCTGACGAGGTCGCCAAAACCGAGGAAATCCCCACCCTCTCCTTCAAAGACCTGGACTTTCATCGTTCGCTCCTTTACCGGGATTCTGGCTTATACGTAGGTCCGTTCTTCTGTTTTTGCAAGCGCAAAATAAGGCACGCTTGGCTGGCGTGAGCAAAGCCGAACCAGAACTTCTGATGGGACCAAAATGAGGCGGCTGCTCTGGGCGTAATGAGGACCTCTCAAATGCGGTATAGTAAAACCAATGAAGAAGACCATGCTCTATTTCTCCCTCTTTCTCGGCGGCTTTATTTTGGTGTCGCTCTTATCGTTTTTCCTCGCCATCCGTCCTCCGAGGATTGACGTAGGGAGAAAACCCGAGTCGTTCGGCCTGCACGCCGAAGAGATCACGCTCACCGCTCCCGACGGGACCGCGCTCTCGGCTTGGTGGATCCCTGGTGAGACGAAACGTACGGTCATCTTCCTCCACGGCTATCCCGCCGAAAAATCCGATATGCTCTCCCTCGCCGCTCCCTTGGCACCCTATTTCTCGCTCCTGCTCTTGGATCTTCGCTACTTCGGGAAAAGCGGAGGAGCTTTTAGCACGCTGGGGTTAAAGGAGCGCCGCGACATCAAAGCCGCGCTGGACTTTCTGAAAACAAGGGGCGCGGTAACTATCGGCGTCTTCGGCTTCTCACTCGGCGGGGCGACGGCGATCCTGGCGGCGGCCGAGGATCCCCGCATAGACGCCGTGGCCACCTACGCCGCTTTCTCGAGCCACCGCCGCATTGCCCATGAGGCCTATGGCACCCTCGGCCCGCTGAAGTACCCCCTTGTTTTTTTAATGGAGCTTTGGGCAACGATCCTTTTTGGCGCGTCCCCCGCCTCTGCCGCGCCGGAAGACGCCGCGCGGGGACTCGCCATTCCCGTACTCATCATCCACGGAAGAGAAGACGAGCAAATCTCCTTCACGCATGCAAAACGTCTTAAAGAAAGCTTACGCGCCAATCCTCGCGCCGAGTTTTATTTCTTCGAGAAGGGCCTCCACGGCGAACTCCCGTTTGATTTCTCCCTCCGCCTCAACCAATTTTTCGAGAGATCTCTTTAGCCCAAAGCCGCGGCTATCGTCCAATTTAGCTCCTCCTGTTGGGCGTGTTTAGAACTGTGGATTGGAGACGGATCGAAGAAGAGGCAGGCGTATTGGGGTTTATATAAAAACAGAGTGTACGCAGGTTTTCCTACGTACACCCATTTACCTCCTAGCGGAGTTTAGCGACTTCTTTCATTAGTCGCTGCACTCGCTGGACGTTGATACGCGAACCGGGACGCACGCCAGCATCCTTGAGGGTGGTACCGACGATGGCACCGTCAGCGATAGCGAGTTGCGCCTGCACGTTCTCGGGGGCGAGCCCGCTTCCCACGATGAGAGGGTGCGCGACGAGTCCGTCCCGCGCGATGCGAAGGTCGTCCAGTGTTGCGGCGTCTCCGGTGACCTGTCCGGTGACGATGACGCTATCAGCGAGCGCCATCGCCTTCTTCGCGCACTCGGCGAGCGAGCAGGTTGGTTCGAAGAGCTCGTAGTACTTGGGGTGGATGCCGCCGAAGACCGCGATGTCGCGGTAGCACTTCCGTGTCCAAAGGAAGTCGTCAGGATCAACGGACTCGCAGCCATCGAACTCGCCGGTGACGTGATCCATCTGGATGAAGCGGCACTGCGCCTGCAGTGCGATGTTGAACGCCTGCCAGTAGTCATTTGGTAGCACGTTCACGCCAACCGGAATCGTCGCCTGCTTCACGACGGCAGCGGTAATCTCGTAGAGTCGTTCCCCTGTCTTCTCGGTGGCGTGGTTCGCGTTCGCATAGCCCCAGCCGTAGTTCTCCGTCAGCACGCCGTCCACGTAGGGCTGAAGCCGTTCGAGGTCTTCGAGGGCCTGGTCAATCTGTCGCTGCCGCTCGCCCTCGAAAACGTGAATCATCGCGATGATGGGTTTCCGTTTGGGAAAGAGCCGTCCGAACAGCGTTTCGCTCATTGCCATCCCCTCCTTTCCTGCTTTAGCAGTACCAAAATCAGGAGCAAAAGAACAGCATGCCCGATTGGCTGGTCAACTTGTATTGGCTGGTTGGTGAGAAAGAATCAAATCGTCCAATGCAGAAGACCAAACCCGTCATATTTTCAATTGGCCATTCCCTGGTGCCATTCGCTACCTTTCTTTCCTGCATTTTGCGCTCGCAAGCGATTTGCTTTGAACCCAAAAAGTCGTGGAAAATTCTTGCCGATTTGCCCGCCGAGGGGCGAAGTCCCGAGGCGGAGAACTCGTATCATCCAATTTAGCTTCTTCCATTTGAAACTACTGATAAAGCCACCAAAAGACATACATACGGAAAAAATACCACGTCTGATTTTCAAACAGCCAATGCATTACAGTCTCCTGGATGATTTTAGGAACAGCCGCAATGGAAATAATGAGAACCCACCGCTTCCCAGTTAAAGTCCAGCCCGGGTGCCATTTTCTGATGATTGTCCAAAGAATATAGAAATTCTCGAAAATACTCGGCGCGAATACAAAGATGATGCGCTGTGGCCAGAGAAAAAATGCGACTATTCCTGCGGCTCGCCACCCAAACAGAACATTTGCGGTCTTCAGAGCAAGCGGCTCCGTCCAAAATTTTCTTGCGGCGAGCCATGCAAAAAATAAATACCAAATGTCCAGCGCTTTATCCCAGTAAGAATAATTTGCGCCGCCTCCAAAAAGCCCCCAACCGGTTGCTTCGAATATCATCGCATCTGAAGCGTCTGCCGCTATCGCTAAGAAAATACCGGCCAGGGGGTAGCGCAGAATAATGAAAGGTACAAAAAAGCGGTACCCTATAACAATAAGAGAAGTGATAAAACCGTCCATACCATTCATGGTAACAAGACTGCGCCTGGCGGACTAAGCGGCGGAGGTAGGCGGCCGCGAAGAAGCCGGTTCGTCTAAGAATTTTGAGCTTATATGGCTTTGCAAGCCGAGGCGCATTAAGACCAACAGATTAACTGGCACTTTCGCTCCGCCATCGATCTCCTTCCCTTACTTCTTGGGGCCACGGGGCGCAATGGCAAAAATATCGAGGTTTCTTATCATAAAGCCTTTAAAATCATCTTTGACCGAGTGGGCGAGCTTATGGGAGAGAAAATACATCAAAACAAAATATTCCCTGCCTTGCCGGCAGGCAGGAAACCGCCGAAAAAGCCCACCAATAATGGATTCGACAAGCTCGCCATAAAAGGGACAAGCACCGCTTTGGGCGGTGCGTGTCCCGTCATGCTCCCCGACCAAGAGATTATTGCCTGTCCACCGGGGCTCCGGCGGAGGAGGATAACCGCCCTTTCCGATCGAGAATACCTACCTACCGGTAGGCAGGTATGCGGAATGTATGGACCCAGCTTAGCTGGGTGGGATCAGTTTTGTGTGATTCAGGAGATGAAAAAAAATAAACATGGAGCTCCGCGCACGAGAGCCGGCGCGGGAACAACGATAGCGCTATGACC
>CAYJUX010000035.1:6511-8121 GCA_964373475.1 uncultured Candidatus Saccharibacteria bacterium | reverse complement strand
CGCCCCAGCAGGCCATTTCCATCGCCACTTCGCTCATTCCCTTCTTGGAGAACGATGATGCCAACCGCGCCATGATGGGTTCAAACATGCAGAGGCAGGCCGTGCCCTGCATCCGCGCCGACCGCCCGCTGGTGGCGACCGGGCGCGAGGGGCGCGCGGCGCGGGACTCCGGCCGGCTGGTCATTGCCGGTGACGATGGGGAGATCGTGCGAGCCGATGCCCGCCAGATAGAGCTAAGAACCAAAAAAGGTCAGACCATTTCCTATCCCTTGAATTCGTTCCTGCGCACCAACGCCTTCACCGCCATTCGCCAGCGGCCCCTCGTTGCTAAGGGAGACAAGGTGAAGAAAGCCGAGGTGCTGGCCGATTCGGCTTCCACCGATTCAGGGGAACTGGCGCTCGGCCAGAATCTGACCGTGGCCTTCCTCTCGTGGCATGGCTGGAACTATGAGGACGCCATCATTATTTCGGAGCGCCTGGTGAAAAACGATATTTTTACCTCGCTGCATATTGAGGACCACTCCATTGCCGTGCGCGACACCAAGCTCGGTCCCGAGGAGACGACCTATGATATTCCCAATGTTTCGGAAGAGAAGCTGAAGAATCTGGATGAGGAAGGCGTTATCCGTATCGGCGCTGAAGTCCATTCCGGCGATATCCTCGTCGGCAAGACCTCGCCCAAGGGCGAGACCGAGCTGACGCCGGAGGAACGGCTCCTGCGCGCCATATTCGGGGAAAAAGCGCGGGATGTCCGCGATACATCGCTCACGCTCCCGCACGGCAAGCGCGGCCGCGTCATCGGCATTAAGGTGTTCTCGCGCGCGCAGGGCGACAAACTGGAATCCATGGTCATCAAGCAGGTGCAGGTGGAAGTGGCGCAGTTGAGAAAAGTGCAGGTCGGCGACAAGCTTGCCGGCCGCCACGGCAACAAGGGCGTCATCGCCCGCATCCTGCCGGAGGAAGATATGCCGTATCTGGCCGATGGCCGGCCGGTGGATATTATTTTAAATCCCCTCGGCGTCGCGTCGCGCATGAATCTCGGGCAGATCCTGGAGGCGCACCTCGGCATGGCCGCGCGCCTCATGGGCTATCAGGCCATCTCGCCGTCTTTGGCCGGCGTGGGAGAGGACGAAATAAAGGGGGAGTTGAAGAAAGCTGATTTTCCGGAGGATGGAAAAGTCGAACTCCATGACGGGCTGACCGGCGAAAAATTCCGGAATCGCGCGACGGTCGGCGTGGCCTACATCATGAAGCTGAATCACTTGGTAGAGGACAAGATCCACATGCGCTCCATTGGCCCCTATTCGCTCATCACCCAGCAGCCGCTGGGCGGCAAGGCCCAGTTCGGCGGCCAACGCTTCGGGGAGATGGAGGTCTGGGCGCTGGAGGGCTACGGCGCGGCGCACACCCTGCAGGAGATGCTGACCATCAAATCCGATGACGTACAGGGGCGAGCCGCCACCTACGAGGCCATCATTTCCGGCGAGCGCATAAAGGCCCCCAATATCCCGGCTTCATTCCACGTGCTGGTGAATGAGCTGAAGGGGCTGGCCCTTGCGGTGGATCTCAAGGGCGGGGACGAGGGGATGAGAACGGCGCCGCCTCCTTCG
>CAYJUX010000035.1:0-6411 GCA_964373475.1 uncultured Candidatus Saccharibacteria bacterium | reverse complement strand
CTCGCCTCGCCCGAGGAGATTTTGGCCTGGTCGCATGGGGAAATAACCAAGCCCGAGACCATCAACTACCGCACGGCCAAGCCGGAGCGGGACGGCCTCTTTGATGAGCGCATTTTCGGGCCGACCAAGGACTACGAATGCTACTGCGGCAAGTATCGCCGCATCCGCTATAAGGGCATCGTGTGCGACAAGTGCGGGGTGGAGGTGACGCGTTCCATCGTGCGCCGGGAGCGCATGGGGCACATCAAGCTCGCCGCGCCGGTCTCGCACATTTGGTTCCTCCGCGGCGTGCCTTCCAAGATCGGCATTATTTTGGATCTCTCGGTCAATGACCTGGAGAAAGTCATCTACTTTGCCGGCTACATCGTGACCACGGTGCACGAGGATAAGCGTAAGCAAGCCCTCGGAGAGATAGAGCGCGAATTCAAAATGAAAGCGGCCAAGGCCACGCCCCCGGAACTGGAAAAACTGAAATCGGCCAAGGAAAAAGCCAAGGATGAGCTCCGCACGCTGAAGCTCCTGCGCGTGCTCTCCGAGGTGGAGTATCACCGTTTGTCTTTGAAATACGGGGATGTGTTTTCGGCCGGCATCGGCGCCGAGACCATTCGCGTCATTCTGGCGTCCGTGGATCTGGATAAATTGCAAAAGAATCTGGAGAACGAGCTGGAGGTGGCCGCGCCCGTGCTGAAAAAGAAATATTTGAAGCGCCTGAAAGTGGTACGGGCCATGGCCAAGCACCGCATCCGCCCGGAATGGATGTTCCTGACCACGCTCCCGGTCATCCCACCCGACCTCCGGCCAATGGTGCCGCTGGACGGCGGCCGCTACGCCTCCTCGGACCTGAACGACCTCTACCGCCGCGTCATCAACCGCAACAACCGCTTGAAGCGCCTCTTTGAATTACGCGCGCCCGAGGTCATCACCCGGAACGAAAAACGCATGCTCCAGGAAGCGGTGGATGCGCTCATTGATAATTCCACCCGGCGGGGCCAGGCCGCGGTGTCCTCGCAGATACAGCGCCGCCCCCTAAAGGCCCTGGCCGACATGCTGAAGGGCAAGCAGGGGCGTTTCCGGCAGAATCTTTTGGGCAAGCGCGTGGACTACTCCGGCCGCTCGGTCATCGTCGTCGGCCCGGAACTGCGGCTGAACCAGTGCGGCCTCCCCAAGGAGATGGCCCTGGAGCTTTTCAAGCCCTTCGTCATCCGGAAACTCATTGAGCGGGAGCTGGCGCATAACATCCGCGGCGCCGGACGCATGATCGAGGATCGTTCGCCGGAGGTGTGGGCGCTCCTGGAGGAGGTCATTGATGAGGGGCGCCTGGTGCTCTTGAACCGCGCCCCGACCCTCCACCGCCTCGGCATCCAGGCATTCCAGCCCGTGCTGATAGAGGGCAAGGCCATTCAGCTCCATCCCATGGCCTGCCCGCCCTTTAACGCTGACTTTGACGGCGACCAGATGGCCGTGCACGTGCCGCTGACGGACGAGGCCCAGAAGGAGGCCCGCGAAATAATGCTGGCCGCTGTCAATCTCCTGAAGCCCGCCAATGGCGACCCCATCGTGGCGCCGACCAAGGATATGATCTTGGGCGCGTATTGGGCGACCACGCTGGAGCCCGGGAGCAAGGGCGAGGGGATGATATTTTCGGATGAGAAGGAGGCCATCCTGGCCTACGAGTGCGATGTGACGGATATCCGCGCCCGGATAAAAGTCCGCATTATGGAAAAAGAAGGCGAGGGCGCCAACGCGCCGAAGCTCATAGAAACCACGGTCGGTCGGCTGCTGTTCAACCGCGTGCTCCCGGCGGATCATCCCTTCCTCAATAAAGAGGTGACGCATCGCGATGTCGAAGAGATCGTGGCCAATATCATCCAGCGCTACGGCATCGCCAAAGCGCCCGAGATCCTGGACGCCTTAAAGCAGTTCGGATTCCATTACGCCACCATGTCCGGCCTCTCCTGGGGCATGGACGACCTCAAGACCCCTCCGGAGAAGACCCAATGGGTCCTGGATGCCGAGCGGGAAATAGCGGTCATCGTGGATTATTACCAGCGCGGCCTCCTGACCGAGCGGGAGCGCTACGACCGCGTGATCGAGGTATGGCGGGGCGTGATGAATAAGGTGAAGGATGTGGTCCCGCAGGCCCTGGATCCGACGGGACCGGTTACGACCATGGTCACCTCCAAAGCGCGGGGCACGTGGCTGGCCATCATGCAGATGTCCGGTATGAAGGGCCTGGTTATTAACCCGGCCGGAAAGATCATTGAGCTGCCGGTACTTTCCTCGTACAAGGAGGGCCTGAATGTGCTGGAGTATTTCATTTCTACCCATGGCGCCCGGAAGGGTACGGCCGATACCGCGCTGAAAACGGCGGTGGCCGGATATCTGACCCGCCGTCTGGTGGACGTATCGCAGGACGTCATTGTCTCCGAGGAGGACTGCGGAACCAAGCGCGGCGTCTGGGTAGAGCGCAGGGACTCCGACGAGATAGGCCGGCCGTTCGGGCTCCGGCTGTTCAGCCGTATCGCCGCGCTGGATGTTCGGGACGGCGGAGAGGTTATTATCCCTTCGGGCGAGCTCATCAGCCGCGAGATCGCCCAGCGCATTGAGCATGCCCCGGGCGTGGATACGGTCGTCGTGCGCTCGCCCCTGACCTGTAGGTCCATCGGCGGTATTTGCCGCCGCTGTTATGGCCTGGACCTGGGTCGGGACAAACTGGTTGAATTTGGCGAGGCCGTGGGCATCGTAGCCGCCCAGTCCATTGGCGAACCGGGTACCCAGCTCACCATGCGTACCTTCCACACCGGCGGCGTAGCCGGCGCCGGAGACATCACCACCGGCCTCCCCCGCGTGGAGGAAATTTTTGAAGTGCGCCCGCCCAAGGGGCAGGCCATGCTCTCCGATGTGGACGGGACCGTGGAGGAAATTTCGGAAGTGAACCGGGAAAAAATTATCCGGGTCGCCGTTGAATTATCGCTGGAAGATCTCCAGGCCGCCGAGGCGCCGGTCAAAAAAAGCCGCGTCAGACCCAAAGCGGCTCCGGTCCAAAGCGGTGACCCCGCGGTGAAGGAATTTCGCATCCCGCCGGCGACCGGCCTCCTGGTTGAAGTTGGCTCCAAGATAAAAAAAGGGGACCTGCTTTCCGAGGGGCACGCGGATCTCAAGGAACTTTTCAAGATAGCCGGAGCCGAGCTGACCCAGCGCTACATCATCAAAGAGGTGCAGAAGATCTACGCGCTCCAGGGCGCGCCCATCCACGATAAGCATATTGAGGTCATTGTCCGGCAGATGTTTTCGCGCGTGCGCGTGAAAGAGGCCGGCGATACCGCGTTTACGGGCGGCGAGGTCGTGGAGAAGCCGAAGTTCCGCGAGATAAACCGCGCTATGCTCCGCGAGGGCAAGAAGCCGGCCACCGCGGTCCAGCTGCTTTTTGGCGTGACCAAAGTGGCGCTCACCACCTCAAGCTTCCTCTCGGCCGCTTCCTTCCAGGAGACCGCGCGGGTGCTCATCAATGCCGCCATAGAGGCCAAAGAGGACCGGTTGACCGGGCTAAAGGAGAATGTCATTATCGGGAGATTGATCCCGGCCGGGACGGGATACCACAGGCGGAAGTCCTAAACCCGAAATCCTAAATTCTAGACAAATCCTAATGACCAAATTTCAAAGCCCAAACGTGTTTCCAATTTGGGATTTCTGGTTTTGAGTTTATTTCGGGTTTAGTGCTTAGGGTTTAGGACTTTATCCTTATGTTAACCATTCGTTTGCAACGCATTGGCCGTAAAAATGATCCGGCATTCCGGGTCGTTCTCACCGAGAAGCGCTCCAAGCCCAAGTCCGGCGAGATCGAAATATTGGGTTCGTACCATCCCAAGACCAAAGAAGCCCGCCTGAAGGGCGAGCGTATTACCTATTGGCTTTCCCAGGGCGCCAAGCCCAGCCCCACGGTCTGGAATCTCCTGGTGCGCCGGGGCGTGGCCACGGGAAAAAAGATTCCCCGGGGGAAGAGTGCGCCCGTTGCCGCCCCGGCGGGGAATTGACGGAGCCGATCCAGCGCGCTACGCTTGCAGCATCAGATAACGGCAAGGTCGAACTGTCGTGAACATTACTGTATCGCCGGCCGATCGTCGGGATAGATCGCGAAAAAAGTTTCGGGGTCTTCGGGGCGGCTCGGTGCCAAGCACGAAATGGCTAAAGATTACGCGGACGCAGAATTCCTGGAGTATGTGGTGAAGTCGCTGGTGGATGAACCCGACAAGGTGGAAGTGGATCGCAAGGTAGACGAGATGGGGGTGCTCCTCACGCTGAAGGTATCCGCGCCCGATATGGGCAAAATAATCGGCCGGAACGGCAACACGGCCAAGGCCGTGCGCTCGCTCCTGCGGGTCGTGGGCATGAAGAATAACGCCCGGGTCAACCTGAAGATAGAAGAGCCCGAAGGCGGCAAGGGCCCGCGCATGGAACGGGCAACGTCCGTTGACCAGGTCATTGACGACCTGAAGCTCTAAAAATCCAAATATTCGAGAGACCGCCCTTGGGCGGTTTTTCGATTAAAAAAAATGCGCCGGCAGACCTGCCTGGCTCTGCGGCGCAATTGTGTTCAGACCGTGTCCGGGAGTCGATTACCATCGCCCAAGTGGGCGACGTCATTGATAAAGAACACCCCCGCGCGCTAGCCGCAGGCGCTGCACTGATACTCCGGCCAAGTCCCGCCCGTGGGCGGCTTCACCGCGCCCGGGAATTTAGTGACTCTAGTTTCCTGGTCACAGTTCCAGCAGTGCGCTCGCTCGACGGTGTAGACCGGCATTGATCTTACCCCCACAGGGATCTCTCTACCGCTTCTCGGCTGCGACAAATACTACACTATTTGGTACGATTTGCAATATGCGCTTTGATATCATCACCCCGTTCCCCGAGGCCTTTGCCTCCTATCTTGGCGTCTCCATTCTCAAACGCGCCATGGCGAAACACCTGATCTCGGTCCGTTTTTTTAACCCGCGAAATTTCGTGAAGGATAGGCACCGGACCATCGATAATAAACCCTATGGCGGGGGAGCGGGGATGGTACTCGCGGCCGAGCCAATCCTGCGCGCAGTTGATAAGTTGATAAGTTATCAGTTTATAAGTTTGCACCGAAAACTTAAGAACTTAAAAACTTACAAACTTAAAACTAAAATCATAGTGCTGTCGGCGAAGGGGAAGCAATTTTCCCAGAAAATGGCTTATGACTGGGCCAAGCGCTATGACCGGCTCGTGCTCATCAGCGGCCGCTACGAGGGCATTGATGAGCGTGTGCGCCACGTCCTGAAGGCCGAGGAAGTATCCATCGGTCCCTATGTGCTGACCGATGGCGATGCGGCCGCCATGGTCATTGTCTCGGCCGTGAGTCGCCTTGTCCCCGGCGTGATCCGCCTGGAGTCGCTTAGCGAGGAGTCGCATTGGGACCGGCTTTTGAAACAGGAGGCATCCAAGACCGCACCGTTGGAATATCCTCACTATACGCGGCCGGAGGTGCTCCGCTGGAAAGGAAAGCGCTACCGCGTCCCAAAGGTGCTCCTGTCGGGCAACCATGGGGCGATAGGGAAGTGGCGCCAATCCCATCGACGCTGATGGCTATACGGGGAGACCGCAGACCTCTATAATCAGAGAAGCTAGAACTTCGCCTGCGGGGAGGCATTTATGGTGAGAGAGGCAGCTCGGATGGCGCTGTGGGTTTCGCTCGGCGGACTGCTTTCCGTGCTCTTGATGGGATCGCCAGGAACCGCCGCGGCGGCGCCGGCGCTTTCCCCGCTTGAGACGTTACAGGCCTGTATCGACCGCGTGCTCCAGATCCTGGGAAGTTCGCTCGACGAGAGCGGGAAAGTGCTCCGGCTCCAGAGAGAAGTGGGGCCGTACCACGATTTCCCGGAGATGGCCAAGCGGGCGCTCGGCCATCACCGTGCCCGCGCTACGAAGGCCGAGCAGGCTGAGTTCGAGCGGCTTTTCATCCGGGTTCTGGAAGAGCGTTATCTGACGCGGACCCTACTGGCTGAGGCCAGCAAGGAAGTGCGCGTGACCTACGGCAAGTCCAGGATCGAGGGCGACTTCGCCGAAGTGATGACGAAATTCCTCACGGCCAAAGGCAGCGAGTACGAGGTGCTGTGGCGCATGCATGCCGCCGGGGATGCCTGGAAGATCTATGACATGAACCTCGAAGGCGTCAGCCTGATCGGGAATTATCGCGGTCAATTCACCAAGATGCTCGCGGGTGGGCGGCCCTTCGCCGAGTTCCTGACCGATTTTCGCGCGAGAGTCAACCGCGTCGAAACCCGCCGAGAATGAGCGGCGGTGGTCCATTCGGCGCTCGCCCCGCGAGCGCCGTTTTTATTTGTTCGTCTGCCAGAATACCGCACCGCTTGCGGTGCGGATGAATGGCAG
>CAYJUX010000034.1:0-8172 GCA_964373475.1 uncultured Candidatus Saccharibacteria bacterium | reverse complement strand
GGCATATCCCCTGCGTTGTATCCTTTGTATTAATGTATTAATACATTAATACAAAGGCCTTGATCAAAACAAAGGTCTTGATCAGGGGTCTTGATCCGACCTCTGTATACATTGCACGGATATTCCGCGGTCCACGAACTGGATAGCTGGCCGTCCGCGAACTTGAACGACTACTGGAGCGTAAGCTTGGTGAGCGGCAAGGGTGATGGCAGGCGTCCGGTTTTTAAGGCAACATCAGCGTCTACCACAGCGGTGAACCGTTCCTTCAGGATGACGGGTCCCATGCGGCGGGCTGGCTCCATATTTTTTTGCACCACGAACGGATGCAGCCGCGCGGTCAGCGCTTTCAACTTTCCGCTCTCTATCCCCTTCGCGATGAGCGCCATGGTCCGGAGCGCGCCGCCAAGCGCGGCCAGCAACTGAATCGGCTCAAAGCCGGCCTCAATAAGACGCATGAGCGGCAAAAATGAGCGCCGCCTGTTTTGCAGGAACGCGTCCGTAAAGTCCCAGACCTGGGGAGCAGTACGGCTGGCCACGCGGGGCGACCAGCCATGGCGCATCTTTTCAAGCTCGCCCGAAAGGGCCCAGAGATCGGAGCCGAATGTCTGCATGAGGACCTGCTTTTCTTCGGCCTGGATCTTTAAACCACGGCCGGCCGCCTCCCGCTCCAGCCACCGACCCAGGAGGGCGGAAGAAAGTATTGGGAACTCCTGCGACTTGAACGCCGCTTTTTGGATTTTTGTCAGGAGCGAATGCTTTTTTATACCGGCCCCGCCCTCCCAGAAAACTATGGTCAGTGCGGGGTCAGCAGCCCAGCGCTCCAGCTGGCTCTCAATATGGGCCGCGCCGGGCGCGCCAAGGGCCGAGGCCTGCTCGATCACCACCAGCTCCTTTTTGGAGAATAGCGAGGCCGTACGGCCAACGGAAAATACGGCGTCCGGATCCTCGGCAACATCAGCTTTTGTAACGCCGCCGGCCGCGCCGTCCCCGGCCTTTTTTTGGAAGGCACTGATAATGTCGCCGATTTTTTTCCGGCTGGAATACGTATCGGGACCGGAGAGGAAATAGATCATAAGGAAAATAAAAAATCAAAACGAAAAATGAAAAACTTTGGAAGCCGCCGAAAGGCGGCAACGAACATTTTTATCTTTGATATTTAATTTTTTCATTTATTCTAGTGTGCCCCAATTCGCGCCCTGCTTGACCTCAACTTTCATCGGCACCGTGCCGGTCCAGATACTTTCCATGATGCGGCGTATCTCGGGAACTGCCGCATCAATGCGCTCCTTCTTTATTTCAAACATCAGCTCGTCATGGATCTGTAAAAGCATCCATACGTCAGATGAAAACCCCGCCTGCCGGATAAAGGCCGCTACCCCGAGCATGGCCTTTTTCATGATATCCGCTTCGGTCCCCTGAATGGGATGGTTCACCGCCATGCGCTCGGCCTCGCGCTGCAGCCGGAAATTGGTCATGGCCAGATCGGGGAAGAACCGTTTTCGCCCGAAGGCGGTCTTGGTGAGGCCCGCCTCGTGCGCCTCCGCTTTCGTCCGCGCGATGAAGCGGGCAATGCCTTGAAAATCGCGGAAGTACTCCTCAATGAAATGCTCGGCCTCATCGCGGCTCACGCCGGCCGACTCGGCAAATGCCCGCGCCCCCATGCCGTAGAGCACGCCGAAATTCAAGGTCTTGGCGTGCTGGCGCAGTTCGGGAGTTACCTTTTCCAGTGGTATATTATTCACCTCGGCCGCGGTCAGGCGATGGATATCCAGCCCGCGGTGAAAGGCGTCGGTCATTTTCTCATCCCCCGCCATGTCCGCGGCAATGCGGAGTTCAAGCTGCGAGTAGTCAAACGCCACGAGGAGATTTCCCTTTCCCGCGGTGAAGGCCTTCCGGATATCTTTGCCGAACGCGCTCCGAATGGGAATGTTCTGCAGATTCGGATTGGAGGAGGAAATGCGCCCCGTGGCCGTGCCCATCTGGTTCCAGGTGGTATGGATGCGCCGGTCCCGGCCGGCGATGTCCGGCAGGGCGTCCACATAGGTGGATTTTAATTTATAGAGTTCACGGTAACGGAGCACATCGCCAATGATGGGATGCAGATGCCGGAGCTTTGCCAGTTCCGTCTCATTCGTGGAAAGCGCGCCGGACTTCTCGGTCCTGCGGATGCCCCTTGCTTCAAGACCCAGCTTCTCAAAAAGAACCGTCCCCAGCTGGCGGGGCGAATTGATATTGAACGCCTCACCGGCGGCCGCGTGGATCTTCTCCTCCAGCGCGCTGAGTTGCGCGGCCATTTTTTTTGAAAGGGTTTTTAGGGGCTTGGCGTTAAAACCGATGCCGCGCTCCTCCATGGCCGCGAGGATAGGCGGGAGAGGCGCTTCAATATTTTCATACACGCCCCAAAGCTCTTCCCGCTTCACCCTGGCCTCGATCGCCCGAGCCATGCCAAAGAGGCGGCCGGCGGTCTCGGCCATATCGGCCGGGGGCGGGATATTGGGGAGCTCCCGGGCAATAAGCGCGTCGGGTTCATAGGTGCGGCGGCCCGGTTCAAAAAGATACCACATGAGCTGAAGATCGCGCATGCACGCCGGGTCAAACGGCAGACCGAGATGGACCGCCTCCTTTGCCCCGAAAAGGTATGTGGGCGGATTTTGGCGGAGCCACGACATGGCATCCCTGTCCGCCGCCGCGGCGATCGGCACTGCAAAGACCTGTTTTTCGGAAAGCGCGACCAGGAACCGGGACCGCTCTTGATCAACGAGGAGAACTACGGGACCGCGCCGGCGAATACCGGGGAGTGTTCTTGAGTGGGCGAGCCGCGGGGAGTCCCTCTTTTCATCGGAGGGCGCCGGCGGCCGAGCCGGAGGGATTTTACCGCCCTCGCCCATCCGCTTCAGTAAGCTTGCAAACCCCAACCGTTCCAGCATGGCCCGGCTCGATTCCCGCACCGTTCCGGACCGCCGCACCCGGGCCGATGCGAGCACAAAGTTTATGGGAACATTACGGTCTATCGTGGCGAGGGTTTTTGAAAAAAGCGCATCGGCCTCATGCGCTTTCAGCGCGGCGATGATGCCCGGCTTGGCCAGGACTTCGCCATTTTTCAGCGCCCGGTAGAGCTGTTCAATGGAGCCGTGGCGGGCCAGTAACTCAGCTGCGGTTTTCTCCCCAATGCCCTTCACGCCGGGAATGTTATCGGACGGGTCGCCGCGGAGGCCCTTGTAATCAGTGAGCTCGCGCGGGGCAAGGCCGTAGCGCTCGCGAACCGCGGCCGTATCGTAGAGCACCGTATCGGTAACGCCCTTACGCATGGTAAAAACCTTCGTCCGCTCATCCACCAGCTGGAGCGTATCCAGATCGCCGGTGGCAATGATGATCTCAATGCCGGGGTGGTGCTTCCGCACCGCGGCGGCGATCGTGCCGATAAGGTCGTCGGCTTCATACCCGGCTTTCTCCACGAGCGGTATGCCGAACGCGGTTACCAGCTCTTTCACCAGCGGTATCTGCTGATAGAGCGCATCGGGCGCCTTCACGCGCGTGGCCTTATAGCGCTCAAAAGCGATATGCCGGAACGTCGGCCCTTTGTGATCGAACGTTGCCACCGCGTAGTCCGGCTTCAGCTCGCGGAGCAATTTTAAAAGAATGGAGGCAAATCCATAGACCGCCTGTACCGGTTCCCCCGCCGCGTTGGTCAGCGGCGGGAGCGCGTGGAATGCCCGGTGGATGATGGCGTGGGAATCAATGAGGACGAGGCGTTTCATGTGATAGGTCGAGTGAATTAAGTTAATTAAGTGAATTAAGCGAGTTAAGCAAGTTAAGTAAATTAAGCAAACTCCCTGCTTAACTCGCTTAATTCACTGAACTCGCTTGACAAGCTCGATCACACGTTCCGAAAATCTCCGGCCATGGGTAAACCGGATCCATACTGCACGCTTGGGAACGAGCTTCCGTATCCGCTCCGCCCATTCAATAACAACAATGTCATCCGCATCGCCGAATGCCGCACTAAGGCCAGCGCGCCGGGCATCAACAGACGAATTCAGGCGGTAGGCATCCGCGTGCACGAGATGGCGATACGGCCGCCCCTGCCCCGCGCGCGGCAGGCGATAGCGCTTCATAAGGACAAAGGTCGGGCTCTGGAGCTTGGCGCGGATGCCGAGCGCGGCCGCGAGGCCCTGGATAAATGTGGTCTTGCCGGACCCGAGCTCCCCCGAAAGGGCGATCACGAGGGGCCGATGACCGGCTCTGGTGAGCTTGTGGATGGTGCGGCGGGCAAATACCTTTGTTTCCGCGGCGCTCCTAGACACCAATTTCAGCATGCAGTAACGGTAGCAGAACCATCGGGTATGAAAAACCCCCCGAAAGGTACCGTTCTGCTGACGGCAATCCTTTCGGGGGGTATCTACTCGTGTGGGATCTACTTCAGATCCCACACGGCGTTCCGGGCCGCGAGGCGGAGCGCCTCGGCCTGGTCGCCGCCACCGTGACCGTAGTGGTAATACACACGGTGGCTACCGATGGCCCGCACCTGCGTGGCACGGTCGAGTACTGTGATGTCCACGCGAACCGCCCCGCCCTGGTTCACCACATGGAACTCGGCGACGAAGTCGGTCGCGATACTCTCCGGCTGTCCCGGCGATGATGGATAGTACTGCGGTCCGGGATTCCGCACCACGATGGCACCGCGGCGCTTGAACTGATCCTCGAGTACCGGGAGGGCCACGTCCATCCCGTACCCCCATGATCCACTCCGACTCATGATGCGGATGCTTTTGGGGGGCGTTCCCCCATCACCGACGAGCCAAGGGAGCGGCTGAGGTTCGGAGTAGATATTCCTAGCCTCGGCCGCTCCGATGCCACCGCCGGCCAACGCACCGACAGCTGCCCCGGCCAACGCACCGACAGCGGCACCACGGCCACCGCCGACGATATAGCCGGCAGCGGCACCCAGGCCCGCACCGATGAACCCGCCCTGAGTCGCCCGCTGGCCGGCTGGACCAGCGCAGGAAGCCAGAAGTGGCACCAGACATACGATGGCAACGAACAAAACTAACCTCCGCCCCATGGTCCCCTCCTTTTCCTCATTAGCGCTATCTCGTACTGCGGGACTGCAAAAAAGTCAGTGATAATAGTATAAAGCTAAAATTTAATAAAGTCAAGAAAACCGAGCTATCCTCGCTTATACACAATGCGGATTGACTCTCCGCCCGGCCGCGCTACCAATGGGGCAATATGCAAAGTCCCATCCCCGCCCAAAAGGGCGTCTCGCCGGCGGATGCGGCCAAGCGCATTGCCGCCAGCCAAACGCTCGCCGTGGTCCTGCCCGAAACCCCAGCCCTGGATGTCATCGGGGCGGCGGCCGCCCTCATCTCCGGCCTCCGGGCCATCGGAAAAGTAACAAGCGTATTCGCCGCTGCGAGCGAGCGCTCGCTCGTGGCATGGGATATGCCCGCCGGCGACGAGGAGCCGCTCCGCGAGTTCATCATCTCTTTTGACCTTACCCGCTCCCCGATCAAGGAATTGAAATACGAGCGCGCCGAGAACCGACTGGATATCATTCTCTCGCCCACCGGACGCATCCGCCGTGAGGATGTGGAATTTCGCTGGGGCGAACTGCGCTACGACCTGGTCATTACCCTGGGCGCGCCGTCTCTGGAGGCGCTGGCCGCCAGCATCCGCCGCGCGCCCGAACTCTTGCACCAAAAACCTATCCTCAACATTGACGTATCGCCCGCCAACCAGCGCTACGGGGAACTGAACCTCCTGCCGGACGCCGGCTCGTCGGAGCCGCCCACGCTGGCCGAACTTACCCACGACCTCCTATCTGCATTGGCCGTACCCACCAGCGACCCAGAACGGTCAAGCGCCCTTTTTGCCGCGCTTGCCGCCGCGACCGATGAGTTCCAGCCGTTGCGAACGAGCGCCTCGGCCTTCCGGCTGGCCGGCGAACTGAGGGGGCTTGGCGCCGCGCCCGATGCACTGGAAAAACTTTCCCTGTCCCGGCCGTCGCTGGCCGAAATACGGCTGGCCGGGAGGGCGCTGGCCCGCTCCCGCCTTGAAGAAGGGTCCGGAACGCTCTGGACGCTCCTCACCGCCGAGGACTTCACCAAGACCGCCGCCGTCCCTGCGGACGCCCCGCGCGTGCTGGAACGGATCCGAAAGGCGATCCCCCGGGCAGCGGTCTATATACTCCTATGGCAGGACCCCGCGGATAGCGCCGTGCGGGCTCTCTGGGAGAGCAGAGTTGAGCGGGAACGCTCCCGCCAAATGCTGGAGGGCTCGTTCCCCTCTTTTGCCGCCGCCGAGGAGCACCTCCGCCGATTGCTCCCCCCTCCTGATGCGGTAGAATGAACTTAAGAGTGATCACGGATCCCGCGAGAAGCGGGACGGATCCAGCGCGAATATACGAATTCGCATATTCAAGAATGCCTATGGTCACCTTTGAGGAGGAAAAACAGGAAGAGCATCTCACCAAACTCCGCCGCAAGGAGGAGGAAGACATTGTCAAGATGCTTTCGGAAAAGTATCACCTGCCCTATGCCGACCTTTCAACCATACCCGTGAACGTGGATGCGCTGGCCCTGATCAGGGAGGAGGACGCGCGCGCCGGGGAGATAGCGGTGATCCAAAAGACCGGCAAGCGCCTGGAGGTCGCGCTAAAGAGCCCTGACCTGCCAAAAACAAAAGCAATACTCCAAGACCTCCAGCGCCAGCGCTACAGCGCCGACCTCTTTTTGGTTTCCCGCGCCAGCTTGGAAAAGGTCTGGACGGCCTATGCCAATATCGCCCGGAGAGCGCGCGCCATCACCGGGGAGGTAGAGGTTTCATCCGAACGCCTCGGAGAATTCCGCGCCAAGGTAAAAAGCGTCGGCGACATCGCCGCACTCCTGAAGAACGTCGAGACCAAGCGCGCCACGGACATCCTGGAAATTATCCTGGCCGGCGCCCTCAAAATAGATGCATCGGACATTCACTTTGAACCGCAGGCCGACCTGGTCCGCCTCCGCTACCGCATGGACGGCGTGCTCTCCGACATCGCCCAGCTCCCGCCGGCCAGTTACAAATTCCTCCTCTCGCGCATCAAACTGATATCGGAGATAAAACTGAACATCCAGACCCGCGGACAGGACGGGCGCTTCACCATAAAGATAGACGGCACGGATATGGAAGTGCGCTCCTCCACCCTGCCCGGGCCGTACGGCGAGAACATCGTGCTCCGGGTATTAAACCCCAAGGCCATTGCCATCACGTTCCGGGACCTCGGCATGCAGCCGTGGACGGAAAGCGCCATGGCCCGGGAGCTCGCCAAGCCCAACGGCATGATCCTGACGACCGGCCCGACCGGGTCGGGTAAGACCACGACGCTCTATGCCTTCATCCGTGAGGCCCATAAACCCGGGGTGAAAATAATCACCCTGGAAGACCCCATAGAATACCGCCTGACCGGCATTGAGCAGACGCAGGTCGAGCCGGCATCGGGATACGACTTTGCCTCCGGCCTCCGCTCCATTCTCCGCCAGGACCCGGATATTATTTTAGTCGGCGAGATCCGGGACCTGGAAACGGCGAAAACCGCGATGCACGCCGCGCTGACCGGGCATCTTGTTTTTTCAACCCTCCATACCAATGACGCCGCCGGCACTATCCCGCGGCTCTTGGATCTGGGCGTGGACCCGGCCATTATGGCGCCGGCCATCAATGTCGCCATGGCCCAGCGCCTGATCCGAAAGCTCTGCTCGGAATGCCGACAGGAATACACGGCTACGCCGGAAGAACGAAAAACCCTGGAAGCCGATCTTTCGGCCATGCCGCCGCAGGCCGTAAAGCCCCCAATGAAAGAACCGCTCTCCCTATGGAAGGCGGCGGGATGCCCGGCATGCAACAGCACGGGATACAAAGGGCGCGTCGGAGTTTTTGAAATAATACTCGTGGATGACACCGTTGAGCAGCTGATGTTCAAGGAACCATCAGAGGTGGAAATAAAGGCCGCGGCTAAAGTCCAGGGTCAGATATCCATGCGCCAGGACGGCATTTTGAAAGTGCTTACCGGTATAACCGACCTGCCCGAAGTCGAGCGGGTGGTGGGAGCGGGGTAGTTGATAAGTTATTAGTTATAAGTTTTAAGTTTTAGGTTTTGGTTCGTGATTATTAGTTCCTGAAAAAGAAAAGCGTTCG
>CAYJUX010000033.1:0-8635 GCA_964373475.1 uncultured Candidatus Saccharibacteria bacterium | reverse complement strand
GGACCTCGACTGAGCCCTCGGCGTGAGCTCGGTCGAACGCTCGGTCGAAGTCCAAGCTGCGGGGTATTCTGGACAAACAAATAACCGGAACCGCGCCGGCACGCGGAACTCGTCGGCCTGCTCCAGAGATTACGGCTCTTCGGAAAGGAGCTTATTAATAAGGGCGCGGGTCTTCGGCCCGACCTCGCCCTCGGGCGAAAGGCCGTTCACCGCCTGGAATTTTTTCACGGCATTGACCGTCACCTTGCCGAAAAATCCCGTGACCGCCCCATCGTTGGGAATACCCCAGTCGTTTTTCTGCAGGAATTCCTGCAGGATAATAACTTCGCTACCGCGCATGCCGGAGCGGAGATTCTGGGTCAAAAGGCGCTTCCCGTCCGAGGGCGCGCTTGCCGCCGGCGCTGGCGGAGGCGGCGTGAGCGCGGCGGCGATGGCCGCGGGCTGGGGCGCAGGCACAGGCAACGGCGCGGGAGCAGGCAATGGAGCGGGAGCAACCGCGAGAGGTGGCGGGCTGGCCACAGGCGTCCCCAAGGAAAGATCGCGGAGAAGCCGCGTGTCGAGCCAGCCGGGACGGCGTATGTCGCCGATAACCACCGGGCCGACGATCTCCAGGCGATGACCGTCCAGTACTTCGGAGAATGCAATATTCTTTCCGCCGGCGTCCTGCACTTTCGTCTCCGTATCAATGGGGACGACCCACTTCAGCCCCCAGACGAGCACGGAAATGAGATTCGTGGAGTGGCGATTGGCGATGACGGCGTTTACGATGCGCACTTCCCCCTTGGAGGAAATAGAGAGCTCGGGCTCCAGGGCGAGGGCTGGCGCGGCCAGGGAGAGCGCCGCAAAGGCGCCAATGAGGTATTGGGTTTTCATGAGAACATCCTACACCCTCAGCGCCCGAGGGCAAAAGCCATTAAGGCCGGACCGCCCCAAGCGCCACGGCCTCCCCCACATCGAATTCCCCTACCTTTATTCTCCGCAGGCCAGCCAGCGTCGCCGGAACCCCGAGTCGCAAGCCGATGTCCTCGGCCACGGCGCGGGCATATGTTCCCTTATCGGCTTCCAATTCAATATCCAAGACCCAGCCATCCTCCTCATGGCGTAGGCCATGCAATTGCAATCGGCGGATGCGGGTCCTGCGCATTTTCACCGGCACTGCTATCCCCTGGCGGGCATAGCGGTAGAGGGCCTTGCCCCGGTGCTTTACGGCCGAATACATGGGAATGGGCAACTCAACCTCGCCGACCATTGCTGCGAGTACTGCCTCTATTTTTCTTTTGTCCGCCTTCCCCACCGCGCGTTCCTCCAAAACTTTGCCCTCAAGATCGCCGGTAGTAGTCCGTTTCCCGAGGAGCACCTGCATGCGA
Source organism: uncultured Candidatus Saccharibacteria bacterium (assembly GCA_964373475.1). Classification (GTDB taxonomy): domain Bacteria; phylum Patescibacteriota; class Minisyncoccia; order Sungbacterales; family SURF-37; genus JACQMJ01. Next base: position 7,268 of record CAYJUX010000033.1, on the reverse strand, counting down.
TAGGTCTTGGAGAGGCCGATGAATTCGGTAAGGCGTTTTGTCCCTTTCCCGATACCGACGATAAGGAGGCCCGACGCCATAGGATCGAGCGTTCCTGAGTGCCCCATCTTTCGCACGCCCAGGCGCACCCGCAAATGCCGGATAACATCAAAGGAGGAAAGCCCCTTTGGCTTATCAATAAAAAGAATTTCCTGCATAGCGAGCGCGGGTGAAAAATTAGACCTCCCTAGCCAGCGAGCGGTCCGCGATCTGGCTCACGAGCACGGCCGCACCAACGGCGAAGATGTAAATACCGAGCAGCGGCCAAAAACCGAGCGCGATGCCCCGGAGGGAGCCCAAAATAAACGCGCTGTACCAGGAGGTGAGGGAAACCGCGCCCAGGGCAAAAGCCAGGCGGCGGATGTGCCGGAGCTCGCCAGGAATATGGATATGGCGCTGGCCGAAAGAGATATGGATGAGGCGCGGCGCGATCCAAAGATTCAAAAGCGATCCATTTACGATAATGACGGCCACAACGAGCATTTTTACGAGGAACTTCGCGGACTGATTGAGCTCTTCGGCCGCCGGCAACCAGAGCGCAAGACCAGTAACCATGAGCACGCCGAGCGCGAGCCAGATGACCTGCGATACCGATTTTAGAATATCGGCTTCCTCCTCCGAGATACGGAGGTCTTTTAAGAATTTAAAAAAGAGGACATCAACTACGGTTGCCGCGCCTACGCCGACCGCCGCGGCAATACCGTGGAGCAGTACGATGGGAATTTTCATGGCGGCGAGGAAATCAAATATCCCCACGGGCAATCCCCGAAACGCCAATACGAAGATAATGGTCGAGAGGAAGGCCGAGACGAGGCACCATTCGCACCACTCACGGAGCACAAAGCCCTGGATGAAAGTAAGGTACAGGGAAAAAAGAACCGCGGCCGTCGTGATGGCCAGCGCCCAAAACATGACCGGCATCGTGGCAAGATGCGGGGAAACCAGGAATACGAAATACGCCGCGGCCACGGCGGCATAGTAGCCCATGCCGAGAAATTCAATGGGGATGCCCAAAAAACGCGAATATTCGCTATGCACTACGGCATCGCAATCCTGCCCGATGTAGCACACCATTTTCTGGCGGCCCGATTTCTTATGATGGATATAGAGCGCGAGGCCGAATCCAAAAATACCGAGGAGCATCACGAGCAATTCTGGCAATTCAAGCATGGGCATGGCTATGAATTATCGGATTTTTTAAGATCCAGGGCACAGGAATTAATGCAATACCGCTTGCCGCCTTTCTCGATCGGCCCGTCATCAAATACATGTCCCAGGTGCGAACCGCAGCGCTGGCAAAGCACCTCCACCCGCCGCATACCGCCGGAAAGGTCCTCGCGAAGTGCTATATGCTCGCGATGCGTGGGGTTAGTGAAAGACGGCCAACCCGTTCCGGAATCAAATTTAGTATCCGAGGAAAAAAGTTCGGCCCCGCAGGCCGCACAGCGATACACGCCTTTATCTTTCGTATCGGCGTACTGGCCGGAAAACGCCGCCTCCGTCGCCCCCTGCCGCACTACGCGGTACTGTTCAGGCGTAAGCTCACGGCGCCACTCCTCCTCCGTTTTTTCTATTTTTCCCATAGTTCATCGTCCGGCTCTCCCGTACTCGGAGGGGTACGAACTGTCCACAAGTTCGCCCAGATACTGCGTGAAATATAAAAGGCTCGCCCCAATGGCGACGATGGCCAGCCCCCCGGTAAGGAATTTCAGAACATTCCGGACCACGCTTCTATTATAGGGGAGAAAGGAGCCCCTGTCAGCACTATCGCCGCTTCCGTTCCCGCCGCCGCACCTCACGCTCATCAATACCAAAGTGGTGCGCGAGCTCATGCCACACGGTATCGCGCACCATCTTTTTTACTTCATCCGTTGATGCGGCATGTTCCAGTATCGGGCGCCGGAAAATGGTTATCTTGTCCGGCAGGACCCAATGGTAACTGCCGCCCCGCGCGGTCTGCGGAATGCCCTCATAGAGGCCGAAGAGCTCATGGTCGCGGCGCAGTTTCAATTTTTGCCGCTGGGCAGGCGTCGGCTCATCCTCCACCACCATAGCCACATTGGAAAGCCGCTTCAGGAATTTTTCCGGCACGGCATTGAGGCCCGCGGCAACGAGGTCATCGAATTCCTCATTGGAAAAAGTGGGTCGCATTTGCGCTCACCCTATCCCGAAAAAATAAAGGGTGCAACTGAAAAGAAAACAGGCGGCCCGCTGAAGCGAGGATCGCCTGTGGCGGCCGGGGTTCGGACGCCTGGGGGTCTCTTAGCCGTCGATCTCCGACATAGCCGAGGGCGCGCCGAAGACATTCTTCGGCTGGTCTATCTGGTCGGAGAGGTAGCCACGCTGAGCCCAAGAGCTAAGCGCGGACTCCAGTCCTTGAAAGAGGCGGTGGGCGATGTAGCCCCGCTCCGAGTCCACGCGGCAGAAGCGCTCGATCCGCGGTACCATCTCGGCGAACTGCCGGCTTGAGTCCGTGGGCGCGATGGCCAGGTCATTGCCATGCGCGGCGGCGATGTAGCGGATGAGAGCGATGAGGAACTCGGCGATGTAGACCTCGCATGCCGTCTCATCAGCTCGGACTCGTACCTCCCGGACAAGCTCCCCAACGAACTCCTGCTGTTTGTAAGAACGAACTTGCCAAGCCTCGGTCATGGCCTCCTCCTTTCCGGCTCCGAACATAGCACGGGCGAGCTCGAAACGCAACGCCGCCGCAGAGGGATCCTCTGCGGCGGCAGCTCGCGATTTCCTCAATTTTTCAATGGTGCAAAAAAAAGCGACGGCCGCGATCCGGCTTAGCCCCTTAGCGCAAAAGTTCTAAGAAAGGCGCGATGAGCAAGCCGAAGGACAACGATGCCGGCGCCGCGGAGGATGGCGGGGTGACTGGGGCGGGTCCTGCTCGATCCGGAAAACACTGCACGCAGAGGTTGTAGTTTTGAGAACCTACCGGGCCAACGAAGGAGCACTGCGGCGCCGCGGCAAAGAGGGAACAGTCAGCTTTGTATTCGTACGGCTGGCGAGATGTGGGCTGTGGTCCGCCCGTGGTCGGGGGCGGCGGGATATTGTGGTCAGAGGGCGGTATGCCTCCCGGAGGCGAGAGCCGTTCGGTCTCTTCCCGAATGCGGCGCTCCGTTTCTTCCTGGATCTGGCGTTGGGTTTCGCCTTGGATCTTCTGCTGGGTCTCGCCCTGGATCTGGCGTTGAGTTTCTTCCTGGATCTGGCGCTGAATTTCCCCGCGAATGCTTTCCGGCCCGGCTCCGCCATCGGGTATCGGGCCGCGGTCCGGGCTCCCTTGGGGCGACCCTCCGGCGAGTGCGGCGCATTTTTCGGCGTTCTCCGGTTGCTTACAGAGTATAATGCACTCCTCGCGCGAACGGCAATTCAGCGTTTTAGCAAAAGCCGCCTCCTCCGGCTCTATCTGACCGGCTCTGACCGAAAAATTCACGCACTCCTCGCTGTGTGCCGGATCGCTGCAGAGCTTCTCGCACTCCTCGCGCGAACGGCATCCGCCGGGGCCCATACCGCCGGCTTGCCGTGCAAATTCGGCATCCTCTGCATTGATCAGACCGGAGCGTTCAGCAAACGAAACGCATTCCTCGACATGCGCCGGATCGCCGCAATAGATCTCGCACTGCGCTTTGGAGCGGCATCCACCGGGGCCCATGCCGCCGTTCCTTCTTGCAAGTTCGGCATCCTCCTTGGAAATGAAACCCGTCTTTTCACCAAAACTAATGCACTCCTCCATGTGCCCGGCCTCGCCGCAGTAGGCCTCGCAGGTCTCTTTGGAGCGGCAACCGCCCGGCGTTTCGCCTTTCTCCATCAGCGGCAGGAACTTTTTGGCCATTTCCAATTCCTCGGCTGGTATCAGCCCCTGCTCTTCAGCAAAGGCCAGGCACGCGCGCATGTTCGCCGGCCGCTGGCAGTAGGCCTCGCAGGTTTCCTTGCGCGTGCAGCCGCCGGGCGTTTTTCCCGCCTGGATGAGCGGCAGGAACTTTTTGGCCATTGCCAGCTCCTCGGGCGGGATGAGCCCGGAGCGCTCGGCAAAGGAAAGGCACTCCTCAATATGGTTCGCCTCCTGACAGTAGGTCTCGCAGGCGGCCTTTGAGGTACAGCCGCCGGGGAATGCCACACCCTCGCGCTTCACCTTGGCCACGGCCCGCACCTCCCGAAGTTCGTCGCCGGAAAGAAAATTATTCTCCTCCGCGAACTTCAAGCACTCCTCAATGCGCGAGACATCCTCACAGTAGGCGGCACAGCTCTCGCGGCTGGTGCATCCGCCCGGACCCTTACCGCCGATTTCGGCAAATCGCCGCCCCTGCTCGGCCTCCGCAGCCGTCATCAGGCTGTGCGTTTCAGCAAAGGCAACGCAGGCCTTGATATGGGCAAGTTCCTCACAATAGGCGCGGCATGCCGCCTCACTGCCGCAGTTCCCGAGTTCCGAGACCGGATAGCTTATTTTGGCTTTGGCCGCCTCGGTTTCGGCCTCGCTCCGCGCCGGCCGGCTAGCCGGCTCGGCCGCGCGCTCGGTAGCCGGAGGCGGGGTCGGCTCGGGTGATAGCGGAGGCGGCGGCGGAACCGGAGGTTTTAGGCGCTTCGACCGGGTCGCGCCGCCATCGGGCGGCGGGATTTCCAGTTCATCGGTATTGCCTTGACAGTCGGTTACCGTTGCCGGCATGACCGGCGTGAAGTCGGAGGGATCGGTAAAAAGGACATTCGTGTTCTGGAACGTCCGCGGACATTTTGTTATTTCTCCGCCATACGGCCCCTTGCCCGAGGGGACGAGCGAGAAGCTCTGAATACCGTCCGGATCATTGATGGTGAGCGTGAAAAGGCCACTGGTTTCCTTCTTCAGGGTGACACTCGCATTCGAAGCGCCGGCCTGGACGCTCACCACGGCCGCGCCGACGATGAAAACGGCCGCCACAAACGCAGCCCACATGCTAACGTGGCCTTCAGTCAAAGGGGTTCTCATAAGTGCCGATAAACGGATTCGTCTCGGTGTTCTTGAAGGGATTGGTCTCGGCCTTGAAGGGATTGGTTTGGGGCAATTCATCTTTCAGGGGATTTTGGGCTTTCTCGAAGAGCTCGCCGCCAATGGCCTGCGCCGGCGTCTCGGCCGGAGGCGCGGGCTCAGGCCGCTGCCAATACCAAATACCCGCCGCGGCCAACGCAATAACAAACACCGCAACCGCGATAACGCGGGACCGGTTCCCGGCTATTCCTGCTCCTATGCCCTCCATTGTCTTTTAGTGTACCCCCGCTAGCAATAAAAATCTCCGCCATTATCCACAATGGAAAAAATTGGTGCAGCCGAAGTTATTTGCTTGTCTAGAATACCCCGCAGCTTGCTGCGGGGTATTCTAGAGACAAACAATAAAAAGCACCCAGACCTGCTCGGCAGGCGGGCGTGGACAGGGATGGTAATGAACCTACCTCGTCGTCTCCTTCGGGATCCCGCAGAAGGCCTTCGTGGTCTTGTAGACCTCACACTGCAGTACTGCGGTGGAACTCTGCATGAGGTAGACGCACGCCATTGAGCTTTCCGAATCTGTCCGCTGCTGAGAAGAGCACTGAAACTCTTGAACTGGCCCGAGAAAAAGTGCCCCCGCGTCTCAACAAAGAAACGAGAGGGCATCTTGGATCCCGAGATCCACAACCTGATTCAAGCGCGACTTGGTGCTGTCGAAATTCCAGCGAAGCGGGAGTTCCGCTTTGGGACGTATGATCCTAACGCGATGGCTGACCGCCAGGATTTCTTCAACACGACTCCATCGCCTATGGTGCAGTCGGCGCAACTTCTGGATCGATCGAAGGTGGCCGGAAGGTTTATTAGAAACCACGATGACTTCATCGTGTCCATCTTCAAGCGCCTTCTGTACTGGCAATGGATCGGCGAAGCACCCATCGATGTAGGTCCGTCCCCGAACTATGACGGCAGGATGTATGAACGGAACTGCAGCAGAAGCACGAGCGAGTGGTAGAACCTCTTCCTTGCTCCGGGGCGAAAAGTAGCTTGGTTGGCCAGTAGTGCGGTCAGTTGCCACGAAACAAAGGTGCACGGAGCCGGACATGATCGAGCACGTGTCAAGTGCGAACGGGGGCCTTATGAAAAGGCCGTGAAGATACCCGAGATCGAGGATGGGCCTTCGCCGCAACACGTTGAACGGATTGACAAGGCGTAGCCCGTGGAGCTGGTTACGCCACACCTCCTCGATGATCTGCGGCTGATTTGCCGCAAAAAAGCTTGCAGCGTACACACCCACCGAACATGCATAGATCGAATGGAAGTAACTCGGCTTCAGTTCTCTGCAAAGCGTAGCTACCACGCCGGCATCATAACCGCCAGAAAGACCTCCCGAACCAAGGACCAGCGCTCGCCTCACCGTTCATCCCTCCTCTCACTGATCTTAGAACTATTTTAACATCGTGGACAAAAAACAGGAAGCTCAACTCCCTCTCCCGCGCTTCCTACGGATGCGTTCGTTTTCGGTGAGTTCCTGCTTTCGCAGGCGGACGCTTAACGGCGTTATTTCCAAAAACTCATCCTCGGCCATCACCTCCAGCCCCCGCTCAATGGTCAGTGCATAGGCCGGCACCAGGGTAATGGCCTCATCCGACGCCGCGGCGCGGACATTGGTCAGCTGTTTGCCCTTGGTCGGGTTCACGCTCATCTCCTCGCCCTTGGCCGTATTCCCTATCACCATGCCCTCATAGACCTCGGTGCCCGGGCCGATGTAGAGCGTGCCGCGCTCCTGCAGGTTCCAGAGCGCGTAGGCCGGGGCAGCACCCGCGGCCATGGATATCATGGACCCCACCAGCCGCTTTTTTATCTCCCCGGCATAGGGGCGAAAATCCACCACGCGCGAGGAGAGTATGCCCTCGCCCTTGGTATCTACCACGAACTGGTTCCTATACCCCATGAGCCCGCGGGTCGGGCCCTCAAAGGTGAGGCGCATGCCCTCCCCGGCCGGCCGCATGTCATGGAGCACGAAACCCCGCGCGCCCAGTCGCTCAATAATGGCCCCTTGGGAAAGAGCGGGCGCATCCACGATGACCTCCTCAAAGGGCTCGCTCTTCACGCCGTCCTCTTCGCGGATAATGACCTGCGGCTGGGAAACCTGGAGCTCATAGCCCTCGCGGCGCATGTTTTCCAGTAGAATGGCGACATGCAATTCCCCCCGGCCGAAAACGCGAAAAGTATCGGCGCTAAGGAAATCCACGCGCAGCCCCAC
>CAYJUX010000032.1:0-8752 GCA_964373475.1 uncultured Candidatus Saccharibacteria bacterium | reverse complement strand
GACGCACAAGGAAACCCCGCACGCAGCGAAGCGGAGTGCGGGGAGGAGGTCATTTTTCCGCCTCCTGATGTAGGTTTTAATTCCGGTACCTATAAAAACGACCGTTTTTATAGGTACCAAAATATTTTTTTCTTATTGTTTGTCCAGAATACCCCGCCGCTAGCGGTCCAGACGCAAGGCGTATCCCGCTGCAAGCGGGATCGCCACGTCTCCGGGGATGAATGGCGACAAACAATAAACCCCTCACCAGTTTTCCGCTTGACTCGGGAAGGATATGCCGGGATGACTGCCCATCTCTTGAGAACGAATTACTAATGGCCCCCTTAGGAAAACTGGGGAGGGGTGAACTGGAGTTCCCGTCAAGCTTATGCGGCGCGGAGCTCCATGTTCATTCTGGACTTTCATCTTAACAACTATCCGACGACCGTCGGATAGTTGTTAAGATGATTTTTGGAGTGCTTTTTCGCGCTACCGTGCTTCTTCGCGTTATTGCGGGCAGAGCGGTTTTCCGCCAGGGTCCCCGCCAATGCCGTCCGTGGCTCTTGCCGTCGGGGGCGGGGGAAGGATTTTGTCCAGTATCCGCTCTGTTGCCTTGGCAATGAATCCCTGCTGGGGGTTGGCCTTTTCCAGTTCCTGGAGCACGGTTTCGGATTGGTTGATGAGTTCCCTGGTTTTCTCTACCCGTTCCCGGATCTCCGCAGGCGGTGGGCTCTTCGGCGTATCAGCCGCTTTAGGCCTGGCGGATGTTCCCGGCGCCGGCGTGGGTAGGGCGCCGGCCGACGGCGCCACCGCTTCAAGTTCCTCGTCAATGGTTCCGATGGCGCGGGAAAGCTCGCCCAACAGGCGCTGGCGTTTTTCCACCGGATTTTCGGGGATGGTCAGTTTGGCGCGAAGATACGTGGGCAGGGTTTCCTGGAAAAAGCTGGCCAGGCCAATGGCGCCGAGCGCCTGCTGACGGGTTTCGGCGGGAACATAATAGGTTATTCCGTATGCGGCCGCTCCAATAAGCGCGAGGTAGAGGAGGAATTTCATTCTTTCATAGTATCACAAAGCCACCTCTGGAAATGCGGCCTTAGCTACCATCGAATCGACAAACGCCACCGCGTCCTCGAATGTCACCGCTCTTGATGAGTCCGACCACCGCCTCGAAATAATGCTCCTCCGTCCATGATGATATCCCTTCGACGACCACCACGGCGCCGCCGACCGGCGTCCTCCCGGGGTCCTCGTCCGCCGCCTGACTCACCCCATCACCCCTTCTCACTAGGTCAAAAAAGCCTGCTTCCTTTGAAGCAGGCTTACGCCTTCAGGTAGCGGTAGTCGCAGCTGCTCAAGTGCTTTCAAGCCGCTGCCGCACCTCCTTGGGAATCGCGATCACCCCATGCGGCCTACACGGCACCACCTCGAGACCACCGCTGCGGTTCGCCCTAAACAACCACGGTGCATACTTGCCTGCCGCCAATCGCTCCTCGATCGCTGTGATAAGCGCACTGACCAGCCCCTCTTGTTCTCCAGCCCTCCCTTCTAGAACCACGCTGACCCACGCCCCCTCAAGGTAATCTCGCCATCGTTCCTTACGCTCCGCCGTGTCTTCGGGTGGAAGCAGCACGACGATATCATTGAGGAATCCGTGGAAAGCGGGTTGTCGTGACGACACTACTTGAAACTCGCGCTTGAGTGGCCACTCATTCTGCCCTTCAAGCGAAATTCCGCCAAGGATCCTGCGGACTGGCGGCACCCATCGATAGGTGACAGTAAATCCACTCGACGGAAGCCCAGCTGCAAAGATGTCTCTCACGACGGCCAGCTCAGTTTCAGTGCCGCCATCGAGAACCACCTGCAATGTGGGAAGGTCCCGGATCGCTTCCCTCACGATCTCGAACAGCGTGCGCCAACTCCCCACGGATCCGATATCCCATCTGGTTGCGCCTTCGATGAAGCGTGGACTCCACTGCGCCTGACCCGCCAAGAATCGCTCGAGATTACTTCCCCATTTACGTCCACCTTCCTCCTGGCTCATGGCTTCCCTCTCCCGTTCTGCGAGAGTGGCAGCCACCGCCGTTCCGGGGTAGACTGCCACCCCCGAAACGACCGTTCTCCCCAACGCCGCAGCCCTATCCCTCAGCTCCGCTGACTCAGCCGCATACTTCTCCTCTAAAAGAGCCACCTGCGTCTCGGCCTCGCGCTTTCCTCGCTCCATCACTTCTCTCCCAAGCCGTCGTCGCCGCGCTTCCTCAATAGCCGTCTTTCCAACCACAGCAGTCCATAAGCTGATACCCCCGTACTGTTGGATAAGTTTTACCGGATCGGCGGCCCGTCCCCACACCTCCATTTTCGACATCCGTCTCACCACGTTCTCCTCGTCAATCATCCTGAATGGCACCCAATTGGCCAACTCGGCTACGTTCCTCTTTTCAAACTCCGAGTATCACAAAGCCCCGGGCTTGCCGGGGCTTTGTTTTTTCCCCAAGAGATGCTGGGCGTTACATTCCCCCCATTGCCATGGCGGGCCTTTTCCACGAGGCCGCCAGAGCCCAGATGCCGACCGCGAGGTGGAGGATCGAGTCCAGCGGATTTTCCAGGTTCGCGCCGAGGAGCATTTGGTAGCCGAAGAAGCTGTAGAGTCCGACCAGCACGCCGATGATGCCAAGGAGCATCACGACCGGCCGCTGGACGGCGGAGCCGGCGGCATAGGCCAGGATAAGCGCCACGATACCGAGCACGAGGTGCGCCCAGTTCTCCGCACTATCAAACCACCATGCCGCGCCGAAGATGCTCGCGTCAGTGGTCGGGCCGAGCACGCCGACGGATCCGAGGATACCCACGAGCACGAGGACAATGCCCCCGATGAGTAAAAATTGCTTTGGGTTCACGGTATTGACTATGTCCGTTTAATGGTACCGACCTTTGGCCGGCTTACGCCGGACTTGCCATATCGCATAGTTCCAGTATAGCCAAAATTCCAGCAAGGAAAAGCATGGTTTTACACAGTTGTCCCGCGGAGCAGTACGAAAACCCGCCTTAGGAGGCGGTTTTCTCAAATGACCCGCCGACCTTTCCGGCGATCTTGATGGAGGGAGAGAGCGTGGGACTGCCCTCGTCCCACGAGGCCGGGCAGACCTTGCCGGGGTGGTCGCGGACGAACTTCAGCGCTTTTAGCTTGCGGAGCAGTTCGCCGGCGGAGCGGCCAATGGCGTCGGCCACGATGTCCGCGGCCCGGAGCACGCCGTCCGGGTCAACGATGAAAGCCGCCCGCTGGGCCATGCCGCTTGCTTCGTCATAGATGCCAAGTTCGCGCGCGAACGCGCCGGAGTGATCCGCGGCAAGGGGATATTTCAGACCTGAAAGCAGCTCCTCATGGTCCACCCAGCCCTTATGGGTATAGACTGTGTCCGTGGATGCGCCCACGATCTCCGCGCCCAGCGCCCGATACTCGCTCGCCCGCCGCTCGAGGTCGGCCAGTTCCGTGGGGCAGACAAAGGTGAAATCGGCCGGATACCAGAAGAGCACCAGCCACTTGCCGGAAAAATCGGCCAGCGCCACGCGGCCGTCCTCGCCCCGCTCGGGGAAATAGGCCGGCAGGGAAAAATCGGGAAATTTTTGGTCAACGGTGAACATGGAGATAGAGAAGCTAGGAATGAGGAACTAGGAAGGTGAGGGGACAATTCAGTTTATGCAATGGAGATAGGGAGGTCAATCAGGTTGACGTAAGAAGCTGATAGCGCTACTGCTTGCCCTCTCTCCCGCCTGCAGTAGCATGGACGCATGACTTCATCGCGCTTCCAAAAACGTATCCGCGCTTGGTACCGTACGCACGGCCGCCACGGCCTGCCGTGGCGCAAGACCCGCGACCCCTATCGTATTCTCGTTTCCGAAGTTATGCTCCAGCAGACGCAGGTATCGCGCGTTCTGAAAAAATATCCCGAGTTCATTGCGGCCTTTCCGAATATTCGCGCCCTGGACCGGGCTTGGCTGGCGAGCGTCCTCCGTGTTTGGCAGGGGATGGGGTACAATCGGCGGGCGCTTTACCTCAAGCGCCTGGCCCATATCGTTCGCGGCAAGTTCGCAGGCCGTATTCCCGAAAATCCCGACGCGCTCCGTTGTTTGCCGGGTATTGGCGCCGCTACCGCCGGCGCCGTGGGCGCATTTGCTTTTGGGCAGAGCGCGGCATTCATAGAAACCAATATCCGGCGCGTATACCTGCATCACTTTTTCTCCGGCCGGATGGGCGTATCGGATATGATGCTGCTTAAGAAAATCGCCGCCACGCTGCCCCGGAAAAACATCCGCGAGTGGTACTACGCGCTCATGGATTACGGGGCCGAAGGATTGAAACGCGTTCCCAACGCCAACCGTAAGAGCGCTCACTATAGCCGCCCGCCCGTATTTTCCGGTTCGCGCCGCGAACTGAGAGGCCGGGTGCTGGCCGCAGTAGTCGGGCAGGGGAATATGGCCAGGCGGGAACTGCAGCGCCGCATCCAGGACCGGCGTTTGACAGCGGTACTTGCCGCCATGCAGGGCGAAGGGCTTATCGTTTGCTCAAGGAATCGCGTCTCACTGCCTGGGTGAAGATCATCTTAATAAATATACCCACGATCGCGTTAAGATGAATGTTTTTCGCATCAGTTATGAAGTTTGACGTAAAAAACAAAAAAGCGTTGCTGTTCTTCGGCGGGCTGGCTATTTTTGCCGTTCTTTTGGTTGTGGGCGTAAATTTCGCGCTGAAATTCGTGCCGGTCCCTCCGCCGGTCTTGCCGCAATCACTCCCGCCGCTCGATAACAACGGGGCGAAGGTTGCTCCCGTCGAAGAACGCGGCGGCGTTTTCCGTGTTCAGGAAGGGACGGTGGATCATCGGCCCATTCGGTATACGGCCGAAGGATTTTCTCCGCGCTCCATAACCATTCAGTCGAGCGACGATCTCGGCTGTCTCATCACGGTGGTGAATCAAAGCGACGTTCCGCTGCGGGTAGGCGTAAGCCCGCACGATGCGCCGGGCGACCCCGGCGCCAACTACGGCGAGATCCAGCCGGGCAGGGCGGGCGTCCTGGACACGCGCTATTCAGACCTCGATGGGATCTCGCTTCATAGCCATAGCCGGCCGGAGCATGAGTTCGCCGTTATGTACGGTGTCGGTTGCCGTTAGCGCTGAATTGCGTTGGACGCTATTTTGCGGTATCATAGTTTTTCAGAAGTTCCTAGGGAGGTGGTGAGGAGATGCCGAGTATATCTGGGCGAAAGCGATGCCGGCCGGCGAGATCTGTGACGGATTATCGTCGGGAGTTCGAGGCCCGTTTCGGCGAAGGCGGCGCGGAGCGTTTTATCCAACGCTGCGAGGAAACGTTCCGGGGCGTGGCGGCTGCATTCGGCATAGACAGCCCGAAAACCGCGTGGCAGTGGTACTGCCATCTTACCGGTGAGATCGGGGAGCCCCGCGACCCCGTTGTCCAAGCTGTCGCGGCGCGCAAGCGCGGGCGAAAACCGGGCGAATTTCTTCGTCCCGATGTTACCATCGAGCGGATCCGGGAGCTTATCGCCGGCGGGTTCTCCAAGGCAAGAGCCGCGCGCGTGCTCCAGGTTTCGCGTCAGACCCTGTATCAGCGCATCGGCTCCCAAACCGGCTGACTCTACCCGTTTCTTCGCGCGGGTAGTTTTTTTAATCTCCAGGAGCGCCGTATAATACTCCCTATGGCACGCGATAAGCGGGGAACCAGGCGGCGGGAACGGGACGCCCCAGAGCGCGGGTATTCGCGGCAGCGCTGGCATGATGACCTGGAGCCGCAAACCAAGAAAAGCATTTTTGCCGTGGCGCTCTTTGCCCTGGCGCTGATCACTGTGCTGGCCTATTGGGGCCGCGCGGGTTTTCTCGGGAAGATGATCTTCCAAGGCCTGACCCTGGCCGTTGGCCGGGCCTATTTCCTCGTGCCGATAACATTTTTCGTTACCGGTTCTTCGCTCCTCTTTGCCGTCCGGCGGCGCTTGCTCACGGCAAACCTCATCGGCGGGGCGCTGTTCTTTGTTTCCGGCCTTTCGCTGGTGGAGCTTTTTTTCAAAGAGAAAACCGGCGGCTGGGTCGGATTTGCCGCCAACTGGCCGCTGGAGAGGATTTTTGATTTTTGGGCCGCGCTGGTTATTGAAGGCGCCGTGTTCGTGGTGGCTATTCTGGTCATGGCCAACGTTCCTTTGTGGCGGCCCAGAGAAGCGGGGGAGGAGGAAACGGAGCCGGATGCTGAGCCGGGGAAAGTGGACAAGGCGCTTGGCGCTATCAGCGAGGCGGTAGCCAATATAAAAGGGGCGGCCGGCAAGCCCGAGCCGGCGTCATCATCGGGGGTGATGGTGGATAGAGTGGTAAAACCCAGCGCGGAAAATGGGGAGGAATTTTTGGTGACTAGGAAACGGGGCCGGCGCTCGGCCTACGCGCTTCCGCCGCTGGCTCTTTTGAGCGATGACAAAGGCACGCCTTCATCCGGCGATATCCGGGCCAACGCCAATATCATCAAGCGCACCCTTTTGAATTTCGGGGTGGATGTGGAGATGGGCGAGGTGTCGGTCGGCCCGACCGTTACCCAATACACCCTCAAGCCAGCCGAGGGCGTGAAGATATCCCGCATCTCGGCCCTGCAAAATGATCTCTCGCTGGCTCTGGCCGCCCACCCCATCCGCATTGAGGCGCCTATTCCCGGAAAGTCCCTGGTCGGCGTGGAGGTGCCCAATCGTTCCATTGCGCTCGTGGGCCTCCGGAGCTTATTGGAAAACGATATTTTCCAGAAGTCCGAGGCCGCGCTTCTTTTTGCCCTTGGCCGGGATGTGGCCGGCGCGCCGGTCTATGCCAATCTTGCCAAGATGCCGCACTTGCTCGTGGCCGGGGCCACGGGTTCGGGGAAGAGCGTGGCCATCCATTCCCTGCTCATCGCGCTCTTGTATCGGAACCCCCCGGACATGCTGAAATTCCTGATCGTGGACCCCAAGCGGGTGGAGCTCGCCGCTTACGCCGGCATTCCGCATCTTCTGGCCCCGCCCATCACCGACGCCAAGAAAACCATTTCAGCGCTCCGCTGGGCGGTAAAAGAAATGGAGCGCCGCTACGAAACATTGGCCGCGGCCGGCGCGCGGGATATTGCCGGTTTCAACGAGCGCATTTTGAAGAACGGTTCTAGCGATGCGGAGTTCATGCCCTATCTGGTTATTGTCATGGACGAGCTGGCCGACCTCATGGTGTCCTTCCCGCGCGAAGTGGAGGGCTCTATTATCCGCCTGGCGCAGATGGCGCGGGCCGTAGGCATCCACCTGATCGTGGCCACCCAGCGGCCGTCGGTAGAGGTCATCACCGGCCTTATCAAGGCCAACATTACCTCGCGCGTGGCTTTTCAGGTCGCCTCGCAGGTTGATTCGCGGACCATCCTGGATACCGCCGGCGCGGACAAGCTTTTAGGGAACGGCGATATGCTGTTCCTGGCGGGCGACACCGCCAAGCCGCGGCGCATCCAGGGCGGATTTATATCGGAAGGGGAAGTGGACCGCATTGTGAAGTTCATTCTTGACCAAGCCGAGAATGCTCCGGCTGATCCGGCCGGGGAGGAAATTTTTTCAACCGGCTCCCATGCCCTTAGCGCGGCCATGACTGGTGACGGTGAACCGGAAGAAGGCGAGGACCCGCTGTATGAAGAGGCCAAGGAGACCATCATGAAAGCCGGCAAGGCCTCGGCCTCCTACCTCCAGCGCCGCCTCAGGATAGGGTATGCCCGGGCCGCGCGGCTGCTTGATATTCTGGAAGAGCGCGGCGTTATCGGCCCGGGCGAAGGGGCCAAGCCGAGAGAGGTGCTGGTAAAATCAGGGGACGACAGCAGTTCCTTGTAAAAATAGATGCGCTGTGGCACAACTGATGCCAGGGCAGTTCCACGGGAAAACTGAAAGGGAAAGGGGCAGGTATGAGCAAACGCCGACAGGGAGTCATTTTCCCGGTAGTCGTCATCGGGACCATCGGCTTGGCGGCTCTCCTCACTATCGCAATTTGGTACTTCCCGCCGGGAGCCCGAATCCTGGTGCGGGAGAATGTAGTGCAGAAGGCGGCCGCCGAAACCGAGATCCGCCGGGAAGGGCGTGAATTCGACCTCAAGCTTTTCCAGCGGGAACTGGCCGCTCTTCGCGGCGACCAAGAGGCGTTAGTTCTCCATCGCTACGGCGATGCGGCGCCATGGGCTCGAAGTATCCGGGCGGCCTACTTCGTCAGCACCCCCTGCTACGCCTACCTCCGCTGGAGAGCAGGCGACCGCCTCCGGAGCTACTTTCAAGAGAAACCCGGCCGGCAGTTCGTCACGGTTGAGGATCTCAAAATCACTCCTTTTGACCTCGAGGAGTTGTGGCGGGGAGCGGGCCTGGTTGCCGCAGAGAAGCTCATCCAAGCCCTCCCTACGCCGCGGGCCGCCCAGCGCTGCGATCTCGAAGGCGCGGTCGAGGTCAGCGAGGCGATCATCGACATCCTCACCAAGCTCGGCCTCAAGCCCGAGGACTTTGGCACCACCCCCGAGAAGCTCGCCGCGCTGGTCAAGGCGGCGCGCTGATGGGGGGCGCGGCTCGCGTGCGCGTCGCGCTCATCCTCCTCGCCGCCGGCCTCGCCCTGGCCGGTTGCCAGCCGCCGCCCTACCGGCCGCCCATTCCCTGGCAATCAGCAGCCGCACCCCCGATGAGTCCCATCGGGGTGTTTTTTATTGTTTCGTCTGCCAGAATACCGCCCCGCTTGCGGGGCGGATGAAT
>CAYJUX010000031.1:0-8766 GCA_964373475.1 uncultured Candidatus Saccharibacteria bacterium | reverse complement strand
AGGTGACTGAAATTTCTCATGTCTTTTTCTCCCACTGCTTCAGGAATTCATCAAGCTTTTCTTTCGTAATGGCACCCATGCGGAGGATCTTGGGATTGGCTGGGTTAGTGATATCGAGCACGGTGGAGGCAGGCGAGGCCGCTAGCATCCCCCCATCTACCAAAAGGTCTGGCCGCGGGATGTGCAATCGGAACACGCGCTGCACATCCACCGCAGACGATGCCGGCTCGGAGCCGGAAAGATTGGCCGAGGTGCCGGTAAGCGGGTTTGGGTAATCGGCGAGAAGGGCGGCAAGAAAGGGATGATCGGGGATCCGCATCCCCACCGTTCGTTCGCCGCCGGTAACCAGATCGGGCATGGCCTCCTTCTTTTGGAGCACGACCGTAGTCCGGCCCGGCCAAACCTCTCCCAGGAGCTTTCCTACTTTCGGATCAAAATAGGCATACGCCTTGGCCATGGCAATGTCCCGGACGAATACCGGCATGGCTTTGAGGTGCGAACGCTTCTTGATGCGGAACACCTTTCGCACCGCCGCCTCATGGAGCACGTCAGCGAGAAGGCCATAGACCGTATCCGTCGGCACGGCCACGACGCCGCCCCGCTTGAGGAGGGAGGAGGCCTTTTTCACGACCGCCTCCTGATTGCGCTCGGTAAGATGCAGGACTTCCATCACACCACAATACTCACCAGGCGTTTCGGCACGTAAATGAGCTTTTTAACCGGCCGGCCTTGGAGCCATTCCTTGACCTGCGGCCGGGCCAGCGCAAGCTCGCGCACTGCCGCATCATTCGTCCCGGCATCCAGCTCCATCCGGTCGCGCACCTTGCCGTTCACCTGTATCACGATGGTCATGCGCCCGCTCCGCAAAAATTTATCATCCGCTTCCGGCCAGCGGCTCTTATGGATGCTCGCCTTCTCGCCGAGCGCCGAGCGCCACAGTTCCTCGCTCATATGCGGGGCGAACGGCGCGAGCAGTCGGAGGAAAACCGAAATATGCTCGCGCGCCACCGCGTTCGGATTTCCCTCCAATGCGTTTAGCAGCACCATCAGCGCTGATATCGCAGTATTATACTGCAAATGCCCGATGTCATCGGTAATCTTCCGAATCGCCCGGTGCGCAATTCGTTCCAATTCGCTCCGACGCTCGGCTTCATGATTCTTGATTCCTGATTCTTGATTCATCGCCAGCCGCCACACGCGCTCCAAAAACCGCGTAATGCCCCGAATGCCGGTATCCCGAAAATCCCCGCCCTGTTCAAACGGTCCCAAAAACATGAGATACATGCGGAGCGCATCAGCGCCGTAGGCGCGGACGTACTCATCGGGGTTCACCACGTTGCCTCGCGACTTGGACATCTTGGCCCCGCCGCTGACCAGGAGGCCGTGGGCGCGGAACTTTTTGAATGGTTCCTCAAAATGCGTCAAGCCCCAATCGTGGAATGCCAGCGCGAGAAAGCGCACATACAAAAGATGCAGTACGGCATGCTCCGCCCCGCCGATGTACATGTCCACCGGGAACCATTTCTTGGTAATGGTTTTGTCCCACGGACGGGTCTTGGCTCGCAGTGATGGATAACGAAGATAGTACCAGGCCGAATCAAGAAAGGTGTCGGAAACATCTGTTTCGCGTCGGGCGGCCGCGCGGCACTTCGGGCAGCGCACGCGGTAGAACTTCTCAACCGTGGCCAGGGGCGATTTTTCCGTGCCCGTCGGCCGGAAGTTCTTTATATAGGGAAGCTTCACCGGCAAATCCTTCGCGGGTACCGGATGGATGATGTGCTCCTTCCCGTCGAAAACTGCATAATCAATGCCCTCCCGTGGTTTTGAATTTTGAGTTTTGGATTTGTTTGTGATTTGTGATTTGTGATTTGTGATTTCCCAGCATTTACGACAGTAAATGATGGGTATGGGCGGTCCCCAATAGCGCTGGCGCGAGATCAGCCAGTCGCGGAGGCGGTATTGGATCGTCCGTTTCCCTTGATTCTTTTTCGCGAGCCACGCAGTGATAGCAACACGTGCCTCGGCTGACCGGAGACCGCTAAACTTCCCCGAATCGAAAAGAATACCGTCACCCGTAAAACATTCCTGTAGCTTTCTGATCCTTGCGTCGCGCACCCCATCACCCGTTCTCAACGTCGGCTTCAGTGGTATGCGGTACTTTTTGGCAAACGCAACGTCACGCTCATCATGCGCATCCCCGAAGAGAGCTCCAGTGCCGACGCTGCCGAGGACGTAGTCAGCCACCCACACTGGGATCGCTTTCCCGTTCGCGGGGTTGATGACCTTGACACCCTTCAGCTCCACGCCGGTCTTTACTTTCCCCGCCGCGATCCGCTCGTCTTCTTTCTTTTCCTTTGCCCGCCGGATATACCGCCTTACCGCTTCTAGATTCTTAATTCCAGATTCTAGATTCTGAATAAGCGGATGCTCCGGCGCAAGCGCCATGTACGTTGCACCAAAGAGCGTATCCGGCCTGGTCGTAAACACCCGGATTCTAGATCCTAGGTTCTGAATTCTAAATTCTATTTCCGCTCCTTCCGACCGCCCGATCCAATTCCGCTGGGCGATTTTTATCCGCTCCGACCAGTCAATTTTATCAAGATTTTTCAACAGCCGCCCGGCATAGCGAGTTATCCTGAAAAACCACTGCTCCAGGTCTTTTTTTAGAACCGGCGTCTCGCATCTTTCACATACTCCGACTGACACTTTATGTTTTTGGTTTGGAATTTGGGATTTGGAATTTGTTTGGAATTTGGAATTTGGGATTTGGGATTTCTGTATGACCTGCTCATCAGCCAGCACCGTCTTGCAGGACGGGCACCAGTTAACCGGTGACTTCTTCCGGTAGGCCAGGCCCCGCCGGAACATTTCGGTAAATATCCACTGCGTCCAGCGATAATAGTCCGGGTCGTAGGTTTCCAGACGCTCCTCCCAGGCAAAGCTGTTGCCGAGCATTTGGAGCTGGCGGTAAAAATTCTTTTCCGAAACCTTGGCCTGGTCAGCCGGATGCTTGTTGAGCTTCAAGGCGTAGTTCTCGGAGTGAATGCCAAAGCCGTCAAGGCCGATGGGTTCAAATACATCCTGCCCGTGCATGCGTTGGAACCGGCCGAAGATGTCCGCGCCGGTGAAGGCGTACATGTTCCCGACATGCAGACCCTCGGCCGAGGGATAGGGGAACATCATGAGGTTATAGAACGGCCGCCGGGCGCGCAAAAAATCCGGCTCGTAGGTCTTTTCCTTGAGCCAGCGCTTTTGCCATTTGGATTCGATCGCCCTGGGATCGTAGCGCATCTATTTGACTTCTGGACAAAAGCCTGCTAAATATGCAAATAGCGTACCAGAAAGCACGCCTACCGGCAACGCTGTCCCGGGAAAGGAGCGCTAGAAATGATTTGCTGTTCAGAGAAATACGGCGACCACGGAACAGGGACATGGCAGATGAAGGGGCAGCTCCTCGCCTATGAGCACCTCGTCGGAGCTTTCGAGAGCGAACACCGGCAGTCCGGCCACTTCCTCGAGGCCGAGATCCGCATCCGGTTCGACGGCGGCGACCCGCTCGCGGTCCACAGCCTCGGCGATTCCCAGATCTGGCGGTCACTCGCGTTCCGCGGAGAAATCAACCAGCAATGGGAGGACCTGCCGGCCCATTCCGAGACGCCCCCGCCGTTCGATCGCGCGCTCACCCTGTCCTACACGAGCGCCGGCAGGGGGGATAAAACCGACCTCGAGGATCTCGAAGCGGCCGCCGGCATCGACCTCATGACGCTCGACGCGCTCGTTAGCTCGCTCGCTTTGAAGAACCTTCGCGTCCCTGCCTCTGTCGGAACGTAGGCAACATGCGCTTCTCAAAGAGGATGGCAGCCTTGTGGGAAAGAGTGAAACGCCTGATCAGTGGACCGCACCCGCCGGAAAGAACGTTCGAGGTCACCTTCCGCCGCCATCGCCTCGAACTGCTCGAGTTCATCCAGGAGCTCAGCGGACTGGAGAGCCAGAAAGAGATAGCCGATGCCGCCTACACCATGCTTCTCTGGGCGGTGGATGCGCGTATCCGCCAGGCTGAAATCGGAAAGTTCAACCAGGGAGAAGCGAAACTCATCATCCTCCGCATGCCGTTCCTCGATCGCTGCGCCGAAGCAGCGCTTGAGCGCGGCATCACCCGTCTGCCGCCAGTACCCTACTAGGCGGCATTTTCTACTCCGAAAAGCCTTTTCGCGTTGACCGTAGTTTGCGCCGCGATCTCCTCCGACGAAACACCGCGGAGTTCGGCCATTTTTTTGGCGGTCTCAATGATATATGCGGGCTCATTTCGCTGGCCGCGATACGGCAAAGGCGCCACATAGGGCGCATCGGTTTCCAAAAGGATACGATCCAAAGGCGCTTTCATTAGCACTTCGTCGTAATCGCGGGCAAACGTGATAACGCCGCCAAAACCGAGATAGAAGCCGAGATCAATGAGCTGCCGCGCGTCCTCCCACGAACCGGAGAAAAAGTGCACCACGCCGTTCGGACGTGAAGCATGAATCATGAAGTATGAATTAAGAATAGGGATCAAATCCCCGAATGCATTACGGCAATGGACAACGAGGGGCTTACCCACCTCCAGCGCCAGTTCTATCTGCCCTTTGAATACCTCCCGCTGCCGTTCCTTGATTCCTGATTCATGATTCATGATTCTATAGTAGTCAAGCCCGCATTCCCCCACCGCGACCACCTTTGGGTGGCGGGCGAGCGAAAGGAATTTTTCGGCTTCAAAGACCTCTTGATTCCGCACTCGAAGCTCCTGGGCATCGTGATGCGCGTTTGCGTCAAGATGGTTTGGGTGGAAACCGGCCGTTGCCCAAACGCCTGCATCGTACTTTTCGGCAAGCTGGATGGCATCAGCCGAGGTTGAATACTGGGTCCCGATATTTACCATGCCGACGCCGTTCTCCAGCGCCCGCCCGATCACCATATCCCGGTCCTCATCATAGGCCGGAAACTGCACATGGGCGTGGGAATCGATAAGCCAAAGTTGCATTTTTGCCATGGATGGATATACTGCGAACGCTCGTTCAGCTCCCAT
The DNA here is from genome assembly GCA_964373475.1 of uncultured Candidatus Saccharibacteria bacterium. GTDB lineage: Bacteria > Patescibacteriota > Minisyncoccia > Sungbacterales > SURF-37 > JACQMJ01. The sequence continues at coordinate 3,704 of CAYJUX010000031.1, read as the reverse complement.
AGAGCACCTGAAAGGGGGTGGAATCGAATGGGGGAAAGCCCGTATGTTGTTGCGATGGATAGGGAAAAGAGGAAGCTCGTTCCTCTTGCTCACCGGGAATGCGTAGTCATGCCGCGTTTCACGGTTCTGCGATCGCTCGCAAGCGATTTCGACTTCCAAGACCGGGACTGCGGCATCTGCCTTCAGCGATTGATGGGACCGGAGAATCTGCCGGTACTACAGCTGCCCCAGCGTCCGGCCGAGGAAAGGATTGAGCCCGCCGCACCACCTCCGTCGCCCTCAATCCCTCCGCGGGGACAAGACGCCCCCGCCCAGACAGATATCGTATGGGCTTCAGTACTCAGCGGCTCAAAGCGGACTCGCATAGTAGCCCATCGCAGCTGTGTCAGGAACTCGCTCTTCCCCATCAGCTTCGCATGGCAGGAATCGCGAGTGCTCTACCGCGGCCAACCCCACTGCGATGTTTGCGGCAAGCTCTTCCTCCGGAAGCCGGGAGCACTCTAGTCCAGGCGCGGGAACAACACCGCGCCCTTTTTTATTTCAAACGCGCCATCGCGATAGTGTATCTGTGCAGTGAGCCGGCGCGTCGTTTCCGGCAAAAATGGCTCGAGCAGGGCCCCGACGGAGGTGATGAGATAGCAGGCGTTGCCAATAATGCGCCGGAACCGTTCCTCTTCTTTGATCTCCCAGGGCTTGGCCGCGCTGATATAGCGGTCCGCCGCGCCAATAACCCGCCAAAGAGCCGCGAGCCCTTCATGGAAGCGAAATACCGGGAGTTCCCTAGCCACGGCCGTCTCTGCCTCGGCAACTGCCGTTCGGATGTTCGCCTCGGCATCGCGATCCGCGTCAAATACCAGCGGACTCACCCGCTCCCCCAGCGCCGCCACGCGGGCCACCAGGTTCCCGAGGCCGTTGGCCAGCTCGCCGTGATAAATAGCCGCGAACTTACCCGCGGAAAAATCGCCATCCTCGCCGAACGGGACCCCGCGCAGCAGAAAATAGCGCAGAGGATCGGCGCCGTAGCGCGAAATGAGCGTAAATGGATCAACTACATTACCGACGGTTTTAGACATCTTTTGCCCGTCCACCGTGAGATAGCCATGCACGGCAAGAGAACGCGGCAGCGGGAGACCAGCCGAAAGCAAAAACGCCGGCCAATACACGGCATGGAACCGGATAATGCCCTTGCCGATGAGGTGCACGTCAGCCGGCCACCATTTTCGGTATTCTGCTTCGTCCCAGCCGAAACCGACGCCGGATTGGTAAATATTCAAAGCATCAAACCACACATAGATGCGCTGGGTGTCATCGCCCGGCACCGGAACGCCCCAATTCCGCGCGCGCTCGTTCGTCCGGGATATGCTGATATCTTCCAGCGGCCGCGCCAGGAACGCCAGCACTTCATTCCGCCGGCTTTCGGGAATGATGGTAAGCTCCCCCGACCGGACTAGGGCCAGGATGCGGTCCTGGTACTGGGAAAGGCGGAAAAAATAGTTTTCTTCTTGAACGGTCTCCAGTTTCTTTCCCGGATGCTCCGGGCACTCGCCCTCGGATGTCAATTCTTCCGGAGCATAGAACGTCTCGCATCCGACACAATATAACCCTTGATAGGGTTTTTTATAAATATCCCCCGCCGCATCGCATCTGCGCCACAACTCCTGGCTGGAGGGGAAATGACGCTCGCGGTCCGATCCGCGCTGGAACACATCGAACCGAACGCCGAGCGCAGCGGCCAGCTTGCGGAAATGCTCCGTATTGGCATCGATGAACGATTGGACGTCTACTCCGGCCTCCCGAGCGGCCTGAACGTTTTTCAGCGCATTATCATCACTGCCGGAAAGCAGGAGCGTTTCCTTCCCGAGAGACCGATGATAACGCCGGATGACATCGGCCTGAACAAATTCCAAAGCATGGCCGATATGGGGCTCGGCATTTACGTACGGGATGGCCGTGGTGATATAGAATTTTTCTCCGGGGTTGGTCATGAAACAAAAAAGTGAGCCAGATGGCTCACTTTTTTATAGCAGGTTTTATCGGAGAGTTCAATGGACCTCGTGGTGCGAGAACTGGAAAAGACCTCGCTTTTTCTTATCTATATCAGACACGAACTCCACCACCACCGCGGCCAGCGGCACGGCCAGGAACATGCCGAGGATGCCGCCGAGCTTGGCGCCGACGAGGAGGGCCACGATCACGATGAGCGGATTTAGGCCGACGACGCGCCGCATCAGGAGCGGCACGAGCACATGCGATTCCAGCTGCTGGATAACGGCATAGACCACGGCCACGGTGAGCCCCAGGAACGGCGAGGAAAGGAATCCGAAGAATACCGCCGGCACAGCCGCCAGAATGGGACCGATGACCGGAATGAGCTCAAACACCATAGCCAGGAGCGCCAGGAAAAGGGCATAGCGGATACCGAGGATGGTCAGGGCGATAAAAACGAGGATACCGACGACCAGGCCGAGGAGCATCTGCCCGCGGAACCACTGCCCGATCTTGGCGCGCGAACGCTCCCAAAGGTCTATCACGTATTCCTCATCGCGGAGCGGCGTTACCATGCGGAGAAAATGCTCAATACCGTTCTCCTGGCTGGCGAGATAGAACGACACCACGAAAAGAATGACGACCGAGAACACACCGCCGAAAAGCGAGACAATGATATCCAGCGCTGAGGAGCCAGCGGAGCGGAGGTCAAAGGGCGGATTTAAAATAACCTGCTCCGCGCCCTCCGAAAAGAAAGAGAGGAGCGGCAGGTCGCGGAACGAACGGAGCTCGGATAAGAGTATGCGCTGGTAGCGGGGGAAGGTATCCAGGAATGCCGAGAACTCGTCCGCCAGCGCCGGTACCACGAGGTACACTGCGCCGGCGATGACCGAAAGCGCCGTGATATAAATAATGAGAACGGCCAGGATGCGCGGCACGCGATAGCGCTGGAACCATTTCACGCCGGGCTCAATGCCTGATGCGATGACCACCGCAAAAATGAGCGCGGCCACTATTTGACTTAAATAGAATAAACCGGCCACCAGCAAGGCGACCGTAACGATACGGAACAGGGAATGGTAGGTGATATCGATGTGCGTGAGGCGAAGATTGGTCATAGGGCCAGGAGGGATTGAAAGGGCCCCGCCTCCGGGTGCGGTCCGATGATGGCGAGATTCAGGTTCTCGCGGCGAAAGACATCGGCGGCCACGCGGCTCACATCCGCCGCGCTGATTGCGTCAATCTTACGGTACACCTCCTCCGCGGTCAACGGCTGGGCGGTAAGCACTTCCTCGCCGCCGAAAAAAAACGCGAGGCGATGAGAGCCCTCGAGTGAGAGCGCGAGGCGCCCCTTCATGGATTCCTTGGCGCGGGTAAGTTCAGATTCCGGTACATCCGCCGCGGCGATCCTCCCGTATTCGCCGAGGATGACTCGGATGGCCTCCGCAATATTCGGATGTTCAACGCCCGCGTAGGTCGCGAGCGAACCGTAAGTCGTATAGTCGTCAAAGCTCGTTGAGATGGCATAGGCGAGCCCGCGCTTTTCACGCACTTCCTCAAACATGCGCGAAGCCATTGATCCTCCGAGAATATGCGCCAGCACGCTTGCGGCAAAGCGCCGAGGATCATGCGCCCCGAATGCCCGGACGCCGAGGATGAGATGCGTCTGGTCGGTATCTTTCCGGAACACCGATACCGCCGGCTCCCGCTGGTCCTCC
>CAYJUX010000030.1:0-8967 GCA_964373475.1 uncultured Candidatus Saccharibacteria bacterium | reverse complement strand
GGTTCAATCCCTGGCGTACCCATACCCGAAAATTTGGGCGGGCAAGCTGATAAAGAGGAGGTGGATAGTTCGACTCCATCCGTGCCCAGTATCTGCCCGGATCCACTACTCAGCATCGTATATGAATTCATCAATGCACATCCTCCTCGTTGACGACGACCAGCATATCCGGGCTACGTTCGCCGTTTCTCTGCGCGCCAAGGGGTTTGACGTCGCCGAATGCGGCGATGGCCTCGAGGCCCTCACTTGGCTCCAGCAAAACCGCGCTGACTACCTCATCACGGGCATTGAGATGCCGAACCTGGGTGGTTTTGCGCTCATCGAGCGGATCAAGCAGGATCCCCGGCTCCGAGAGATGCCACTGTTCGTCTTCTCCCACCGCGGCGATGAGGCGGACCGAAAGCGGGCCAAAGAACTCGGTGCGGCTGATTTCTTCGTGTACGGTTTCGTGAGCCCGAACGACGTTGCCGCGGCGATCCTGAAGATGCGCCCCGCGTGATCTGTACCGGAATCGGCAAGGTTGCAATGGCACTCCTGCGACTGGTATACTATCCTCATGACCGCATACCGATCGGCAGTCGTCATACAAAAAGAGGGACGCTGGTATGTCGCCCGTTCCCTCGAATTGGGCGTCACGAGCCAGGGACGAACTATTGGCGAAGCAAAGCGGAATCTCCAAGAAGCAATTGAGCTCTACCTCGAAGATTAATGAGACGACAAACCGATATGGCGAATAAAATTACCTTGGAACAACTCGCGCGGATAGTGAAAGGCGGATTTTCGCGGGTGGCGACAAAAGCCGACATTGAGGATTTTGCGCAACTGGTAAAGCGGGGTTTTGACGAAACGGCTACGAAGCAGGAGGTACGATTAGGCTTTCAAACCGTTTCAGACATCCTTGATGCCATCAGAGCTGATATTCATGACATCAAAATGGTCCTCGGACCTTTAACACGGACTGTCGCCCATATGGAAACGCTACTCCGTGAACACGATAAGCGGATTGAGCGATTGGAGCGGAAAGTCGGACTCACTAAGTAGTCATACCCGGCATGGCCGGGTGTTTTGATTTATGAGGCTGAAATCGCAACGAGTTTTTGTCGCAATGAGCGGAGGAGTAGATTCCTCGGTGGCGGCGGCGCTCTTGAAGTATGGAGACGCGCGCCTGCCTGCCGGCAGGCAGGGTTTTGACGTGGTCGGCATCCATATGAAGATGTGGAGCCCGCAGGGCAGCTCCCCGCCACTAGCTACCGGCTACCAGCAGGATCCGGTATGTCAGCAACAACACCAAGATCGCATTGACGCCATGCGGGCCGCGGCCCACCTCGGCATCCCGTTCCAGACATGGGATTTTTCGGAAGCGTACCGGCGAGCGGTGGTGGATTATATGATCCGCGAGTACGCAGCGGGAAAGACCCCGAATCCCGACGTGATGTGCAACAGCCGCATCAAGTTTGGTGCATTTCTCCAGCACGCACTTGCTCTTGGCGCTGATTATATCGCCACCGGCCACTATGCCCGCTTGATGCGGAAATCCAAAATCCTAAATCCCAAATCCGAAACAAATCCCAAATCCCAAATCCAAAATTACAAACTCATCGCCGCCCGTGATGCCAATAAAGATCAGAGTTATTTCCTCTGGACGCTGACCCAGGACCGGCTTCGGCACTGCCTATTTCCGATCGGGGAGTATCAAAAGTCCGAAGTACGGGCGCTGGCGCGGCAGTTCGGCCTGCCCAATGCCGAAAAGCCCGACTCGCAGGGGGTATGCTTCATCGGCGAGTTCAACATGCGCGAATTCCTCAAGAATTACATCCCGGAGCGCAAGGGGAAAGTCCGCACCGCGGCCGGGAACGCCGTAGGGGAGCACGAGGGCGCGGAGTTCTACACTATCGGCCAGCGCCAAGGCCTCGGCATCGGCGGAGGTATTCCATACTACGTCGCCGACAAGGACCTTGCCTCCAATACCATCACCGTTGCCGAAGGGCCGTATGACGAGAAACTTTTCCGAAAGGAGCTTAGCGCGACCGATATGAGCTGGGTCAGCGGCACGGCCCCCAAGCTTCCTTTGCACTGCGAGGCGCGGATACGATACCGCCAACCAGTTCAACCCTGCCGGGTTGAAAGAATCATGAATCAAGAATCAAGAATCATGGAACGAGAAGGAATCGGAAGCGGCTCCATGATTCAAAATTCAAATCCCCTGGTTCACGTCGCTTTCACTGAGCCGCAGAGAGCCGTTACTGCCGGCCAATCCGTGGTGTTCTATCGCGGCGGCGAGATGCTTGGCGGCGGCGTCATTGCCTAGCCGGCGCCCAACTGCTACACTTTTTAGACCGTCCGGGTCAACATCAGCTCTTTGAGAATGGGGGGAGGTGGACGCCATGAACGGTTTTGACCGCACCGGGCCATCGGATCCTGAAGTCAAGGGTGCCCGAGACCACTCCGCGCCCGGCGACTCGCGCCGGCCGGATCCCATACGCATGTACCTCAATGATATCGGGGGTATACCCCTTTTCACGCCAGCGGAGGAACTCACCCGCGCCAAAGCGATCCATGCGGCCGAGCAGGCCTTCTGGCGCGCCATTCTCAGCGTGCCAATGGCTCTTCGGCGACTGCATGACCCGGTCAAACTCGCCCAGGCAATGGGGCGGCGCCCCGGGAGTCTGATCCACGGGGAACTCAATGCCGAAGCAGAAACAGACGCGAGGAAGAAGCAAGCGATCCTCGTCCTCCAGAAGGCCGGCGCCCATGCCCTTCGGATAAGCCGCGAACGGCAGCAGGCCATGAGTTTTGCGGCGCGGCGCTGGGTGCGGCGTGCCGAACACTGCCGCCGGGCAGGCGAACGGGAGGTCGCCAAGCTGCTTGACCTTGTTGATTTTCACCTGATCGAACAGTTCCTGACCCAGGAGATCCTGCGCGCGGCTGATCACGCCATAGAGCTCACCCAAACGCGCTCGCGCCGTGCCCTGATCCGCCGCGAGCTTTCGTCGCTTTGCGCCGGGCTCGGCGCGCTTCCCAACAAGCTCCCCGCACTGGCCAATGACTTGTCCCAAAAGGAGTCATTGCTCCGGCAGCTGGTCAATGAATTCGCTGCTGCCAACCTGCGGCTCGTGGTCTCCATCGCCAGGCGCTACCTCGGTCGGGGCCTGGAACTATCCGACATCGTCGCGGAGGGGAATATCGGCCTCCTGAGGGCCGTGCGGAAGTTTGACTACCGCCTCGGCTTCAAGTTCTCCACCTACGCCACCTGGTGGGTCCGCCAGGCCATCACCCGTGCCATCGCTGACAAGGGAAGCGTCATCCGCGTGCCCGTGCACGCCAACGAGGCACTGCAGGGCCTCACCCGGGCCAAGCACGCCCTGAGCAGTCAATTGGGGCGCCCGCCATCCGATGCGGAACTCGCGCGCAAGCTCCGCGTGCCTCCCGAGAAGCTGTTAAAACTGCAGCGCGTCATCCACATTGCTCACCCGCTCTCACTCGACAATCCGGTCGGTGATGATGAAAGCGTCCTCGGCGACTTCCTGGAGGACTCCGAAACTCCAACGCCGATGGCCAAACTCCTCGCCCGGAACCTCCGCCATCAACTTGAGCGCAGTATGGGCATGCTCACACCCCGTGAGCAGACAGTACTCGGTCTCCGCTTTGGCCTTGACGGCGATACGAATACGCTGGAGGAAGTTGGGAGACGCCAAGGCGTCACCCGCGAGCGCATCCGCCAGATCGAGCAAAAGGCGCTCCGCAAGTTGAAGCACCCGCTCCGCTCAAAGAATCTCAAGCCATTCCTGGAAAGCTGAATGGCCAGTCGCTCCCTACGCCGGGAGCGGCTTTTTCCTTTTGATTGAAAAGGGCCGCATTTCCTGGTTTAATAGCTCTCATGGAATCTATGGAGATCCGCAAACGGTTTCTTGATTTTTTCGCTGAGCATGGACATAAAGTCGTCCCCTCATCCTCCCTTATCCCCGATGACCCCTCGGTGCTCCTGACCACGGCCGGCATGCAGCAGTTCAAACCCTACTACACCGGCGAGGCCGACCCCGCAAAGGACTTGGGGTGCCGCAGTGCGGCCTCGGTGCAAAAAAGCTTTCGCACCTCGGACATTGACGAGGTAGGGGATGAGTCGCACCTCACCTTTTTTGAGATGCTCGGTAATTTTTCCTTCGGCGGATACTTCAAGGAGGAAGCCATCCGCCTGGCTTATGATTTTTTTACGGCCGTCAAACTTCCCATTCAGTACGTTACCGTCTTTGAGGGGGATGGCGAGGTTCCGGCGGACGCGGGATCAGAGCGCATTTGGGGAGGACTCGGCATAACGGATATCAGAAAACGGGGCCGCGCCGATAACTTCTGGGGGCCGACCGGGTCGGAGGGGCCCTGCGGGCCGACCACGGAAATATACGTTCGTGATACGGAGATCTGGAACATTGTTTTCAACGAGTACTATCAGAAGCCGGGTAAGTCCCTTGAGAAACTGAAGCAAAACGGCGTGGACACCGGCATGGGCCTGGAGCGCCTGACCATGGTGCTCCAAGGCAAAAAAAATATTTTTGAGACCGACCTCTTCGCCCCATTGGCCGCACTGCTGCCGGCTGAGCTGCCGCTCCGTATTCAGCGCATCATCGCCGACCATATGCGCGCGCTCGTATTCCTCCTCGCCGATGGCCTCCGCCCTGCCAACAAGGAGGCGGGCTATGTGCTGCGGCGCCTCCTGCGCCGGGTCATGGTGTACGAAAAACTCCACGCGCTTCCCCCGCATTTGCTGGATGCCCTGGCCCACGAGGTCATTCAGCAGTACGGAGACGCGTATCCGGAACTGCGGGCGGAAAGCGAGGCCATCCGGAAAGAATTCGCCGTGGAGCGCGAAAAATTCTCAAAAAGCATGGTGCGGGGCATGAGGGAACTTGAGAAAGCACCGGCCATTGATGCGCAGGCGGCGTTCAAGCTGTATGAGACCTATGGCCTGCCATTTGAGATCTTAAAGGAGCTGGGCGGGGAACGGGCCGCGGGCCTCTCGGGCGAGGAGTTTGATGCGGAGTTCGCCCGGCATCAGGAGGTCTCCCGGAGCGGGCAGGAGCGGAAGTTCGGCGGCCATGGGTTATTACTGGATACCGGGGAATTGAAGGCCGGGGACGAGGACGAATTGAAGATCGTAACCCGTCTGCACACCGCTACGCACCTATTAAATGCCTCGCTCCACAAAATCCTCGGGGGCGCGATCGAACAGCGCGGCTCGGATATTACGGCCGAGCGGACGCGCTTTGATTTCCTTTTCCCCCGAAAGCTGACCACCGAAGAGATAAAGGAGATAGAGGAACTCGTTAACTACGCCGTCCAAAAAAATTTCCCCGTGTCCACCCGGGAAATGCCGCTGGACGAGGCCAAGCGCACGGGAGCGCTCTTCTTCTATAAAGGACATTACCCGGAGCGGGTGAAGGTCTACACCATCGGCGACGGCAGCGAGACCTTCTCCCGCGAGCTCTGCGGCGGGCCGCATGTTTCCTCCACCGGCGCGATAGGAAAATTCCGGATAACCAAGGAGGAGTCCTCGAGCGCCGGGGTGCGGCGGATCCGGGCAACGGTGGACTAGAATCGAGAATCTTGAATCTTTTGCGCCTCTGCTGCTTTCCATCGATCCTATCTATATCAATGGTATATACCATTGATATAGATAGGACGCGGAGCCATTCCTTTTGCCCTTTTCTAGATTCTCAATACTAGATTCCCGGTGCTATACTTCCCCCATGGCCGGTCCATCCCGCCTTTTTCATCGCGCTCGGTCCGGGCACTTTCTTGCCATTGACTTGGGCTCAGACACCACCATCCGCTCTTTTCTTTTTCGGGAGAGGGAAGGCCGGCGCATTGCGCTCGAAAAACGCTCCTTTGAACTGCCGCGCCGCGCGGACGGTCCGGATAGTATCCCTTTCATCGGCCGCTATCTTCACGAACTCCTCCTCGCATGCATCCGGCAAACCGGCTCCTGCCCGGAGGAAGTACTGCTCGGCCTCGGCGGAGAGCACGCCCGGAATGCGCTTGAGGCCATAGAGATTGCCCGCGAGCGGGGCGAAAGGCCGGTCCGGAGGGAGGAACTGGCCGCTGTGCTCTCGGCATTCCGACAAGAGCGCTCCTCACGGATGGCAGACGGCCAATGCTATCTCCTCGCGAGCGTTGTGCCTCTTGGAATAACGCTCGATGGGCGCGCGCTGGAGACCCTTTCTCCCGCCCGCCGCGGCCGCACCATCAAAATGGCATTCTTTACCACCTATGTGCTGGATGCGTATGGGCAGATGCTCCTTGAGTTTCGTTCCCACTGGCGGGGACTCCGCCTCACCGCCATATCCGACCAGGCGGCTACCGCTTCAGCGCTTATTGGCGCCGTCCATAGCCACGAGGCGCTCCTCATAAAGGTGGGAGCGAAAACTACGGAAGTATCCATCGTGGACCATGAGCGCATTCTTTTCACCGGCCAATTCCCGTACGGCGGGGATGCGGTGACGCGGGCCATTAGCCGCCACACCGGGCTTGACCCCCAAAAAAGTGAGGCGATAAAAAAGCGGTTCGAATACGGGGTGCTCCCGGAAGAAACCGCCGTAAGGATCCGCGAAGCGCTCCAGGGCGCGCTCCAAGAGTGGGTCGGCGCGCTGAGAGATCTTCTCCTCGCATCCGGGACCACCATACCCGAGCGTATCTTCCTTTTCGGCGGCGGGGCGCGACTCGAGGCCGCTCGGACCGCGCTCGACTCAAAAATTTGGGAACATGGTCTTCCCGCTCGCGGCGCGATGCAGGTGACGGTCCTTGGCGGTGAGACCGTCGCCGGCGCATTACTCCACAATACGAGACCCAGCATCCAGGGACCCGAAGAAGTAGCGCTCGGGGCGCTGGTGTACCGGCTGGCGAAGGGTAAATAGCAAAGAGCAAATAGCAGAACGCAGATAGCGATTTCCCATGGGGTATTTAGACCGGCTAAAAAGGGAGTCCGAACCCGGCACCGCTCCGGCGGGCCGGGTTAGCCGTCCCATAAAACGGCTCGTCCAGGATATCGCGCCGCCGGAACGCGCCCCGAGCCCGCTCCCATCCCGCCCAGTTCGGCCCGCGGTCCGCGGCCGGTTTGGTCACCCGGAGAAAGCGGTGGTCCGGGAAAAAATCCAAGCGGCCGTTCCCGCGGAGGATGAATTCACCCCGCCATCCCCGGCAAGCCCCCCGCCAATGCCGCAAGAAGAGCCGGAACCGCTCCTCGCGGTGCATACCTGGGAGCCGGACACGTATCGGAGATCGCGCCGCAGGCGGCGCCTCCTCCTCGCCGGTGCTGGCCTGGCCGTGCTGGCGGGGTTCACCCTCCCTACGATCGCCTTCCCGCGCTTCTCAATAGTAATAATCCCCAGGATGGAGGTGATCAGCGTACCGGCGATGGAGTTCATCGCCGATACGGGCATCCCCGCGCCCCAGACCTCCTCGCGCCGGCTCCCGGCTATTGAGGTCGCCGTGGACAAAAGCGTGAGCGCGTCTTTTGGATCCAGCGGCAAAAAATTTCTGCAGGAACGGGCCCGGGGCACCGTGCTGGTCTCTAACGCCTTCAGCTCCGCCCCCCAGGCACTGCTCGCCACCACCCGGCTGCAGGACCCCTCGGGGAAGATCTTCCGCCTGCGCTCCGGCGTGATCGTGCCGGGGGCCCGCGTCAGCGAGGGCAAGATCGTTCCCACCTCCATATCCGCCGAGGTGATCGCCGAGGAGGCGGGGGAGGCCTCGAATATTGAAGCCACTGAATTCCGTTTTCCCGGATTTCGCGGCACGCCGAAATACCAGGGATTTTCCGCAAGATCCGAACAGGCCTTTACCGGCGGATTCGTTGGGGAGGCCCGCATTGTGGAGCCGGAGGATCTGGGCCGCGCTTCCGAAGAGTTGACCCGGACTGCCATTGAGGCGCTAAAGCAGGAGCTCGCGGAAAAAATTCCTTCGGATCCAGATTTTTTCTCGCCGGCCGGGGCGCGCGAGCTTGCCGTCACCCGCATAGACCAGCCCAAGGCCGGAGCGCGGCATGACCAATTCACGGTGAGCGTGCAGGCGCGCGGCCGGGCCATGGTCTTGCGAAGATCGCATCTTGACGAAATGCTGTCGGCCCTGCTCCTCCCGCCGGACGAAGATGCGCCGCGGACAAAAGCCGCCTCCGAGCAGCCCGACCTGGTGATCAATAATATCCGCCTGGGGGCGGAAGAAATGCGCCTGACCGCCTCGGGCAAACTCGCATTCTGGCGGGAGGCGGACCACAGCGCGATCGCTTCCGTGCTACAGGCCTCAACGCCGAAAAAGGCGGAGGCCTACCTTCGCGGGCGCGAGGAAATTGAGGCCTTCCGCATCAAGCGCTTCCCGCTTTGGCTGTGGTTCATCCCCGCCCGCGAGGGTGGCCTTCAGATCGACGTAGAACCGCCGGCGTAGGTGGCTAGGATATCAGCTTTTTAGCTTTCTAGACCTATCCCCCAATAACCTAAAAAGCTAAAAGCTAAAAAGCTGACTTGCTACGTCAAAGCCGACTTGCTACGCCAAATACCCCGTGCTATAGTCCCGAAGTATCCCCAGATGAGCGTCCCGGAGCGGATCTACAAGGAAGGAATCGTTCAAGAAGCCCTGCCGAGCACCCTGTTCCGGGTGCGTTTAGATGATGGGCGGGAAATCCTTGCCCATCTTTCGGGCCGGATGCGGGTGCATCACATAAAAGTCCTGCCGGGCGATCGCGTCCGCATTGAGCTTTCGCCCTACGACGATACCAAGGGACGGATCGTGCTGAGGATGAAATGATTTGAAGGCATTAGCTGCTAGCTTTCTAGCTTTTAGGCCGCCCTAAAAAACTAGCTAACACGCTACCATGAAAGTTCGCGCCTCGGTTAAAAAAATGTGCATGAAGTGCAAGATCGTCCGCCGAAGCGGCCGCCTGTATGTTATCTGCGTAACCCCGAAGCATAAGCAGCGGCAGGG
>CAYJUX010000029.1:0-9137 GCA_964373475.1 uncultured Candidatus Saccharibacteria bacterium | reverse complement strand
TCGGATTCGAACCGAGACTAAATCCTCCCAAAGGACTCGTGCTGCCGTTACACTACAGCCCGTCCAAAACCCGCGGAGGCGAAATGTTTGTCGGCAAATGTTTCACATGCTTGCCCCGTACCATCCCGCGACAAGCGGGATTGGTGCGGGGTTTCACACCTAATTTTAAAAAACGGCTTAAATACTGCTGTGAAACAAAGTGTGAAACATTTGGCGTGAAACATATTGCATTTAAATCGAATTGATTTCACGACAAACATATCTATTTTCCACGAAATAAATCAATATGTTTGTCGTGAAATCTCAATATTTTCGCTCAAACACTGCGTTTTCAAAGAAATTAATTCCCCGGACAACGCTACCATCCAAAATAACAGAAATTACGTCAATTTGCCACGGCTGATCCATGGAGGCGCGAGTTTCCAAGAGATATGTCTCACATAACTTCTTGAGACTGCGTATTTTCCTTGAGTTAACGCGAATTTCCGGACTGAACACTGAGTTGGGATAATAATTGCTCGTTTTTACCTCTACGAAACGCAAAACACCATCCTTTTGCGCAATGATATCTATCTCGCCGTATGGCTTGCGGTAGTTAGTTCTGAGGATCTTAAAACCGAGCTTCACGATAAAATCAGCCGCCGCCTTCTCGCCAATTACTCCAATTTCTATATTTTTAGCCACATTTGTGAATAATTCGAATTGATTTCGCGACAAACATATGCCATAATTTTGTTACCAGGTTAACATTCATCATACTGATGTCCGCGAGGAGGATAATCGTTCCAGAAGACAAAACCTTTTACCGCCGCGAAGAGATCGCGCGATTGCTTACTCCAGAATACATCCGGGGGCTATTTGAGGGCGAAGGGACATTCACTAACGACAGGCGCCGGGATGGGATGCGAACACCGGCGGTGACGCTAAAAATGCATGTTCGCGACAAGGAACTCCTTGAAGGCATCCGTGACTACTTCGGCATACAAAACAGGGTATACGAGTACACCCATAATGGCCGGCATCAAGCGATGCTCATCATTCGAGAAATGCCCACCTTGAAAAACATAATCGTGCCATTCTTCAAGAACCAACTCCTTGGTAATAAGGGGATGCAATTTGAAGAGTGGCTCAAAATGTTTCCGTACCTGCATGGCCTACACTTACGCAATTTACCGAAGAAAGCACCTCCGACTGAAGTAATATAAAACCGGCTCTGGCGCTTGCCCGAGCCGGTCGTTCCGTGCGGCGTTATGCCTTCCGCACCAGCCAGACCTGTCGCTGGCCGTACGCGAAGGAACTCCGCCGGTAGTCGCTCCAGAGATTCACGACAGTGAAACCGCATCGCTCGAGGAGGTGTTGCACCTCGAAGCGGTAACTCCACCGGAGCGTGAGCCGATCGTGGAACTGGGCGAGTACCTTGCCGCTCTCGTCGAGTTCGACGAAGCGCCAGTCGGCGTGGAGGACTTGCTCCTCCGGCACATTCCGCCGGCATTCCTCGACGACGAGCCATGCACGGCCGGTAGTGGGGTGAACGATCTGATGCGAGCGCGGTACTGCGCCAGCAGACGGCGCGCAGAGTTCCAGCCTCGGATCGAAAAGATCGAGCACGAAATGCCCGCTCGATGACAGGTGCCCGCGGACGCACTGGAGCGCTGATACCTGGTCCTCCACGGTCAGGAGGTGCTGGAACGCGGTGAAGGGACAGATAGCAAGGGGGAACGTCGTACCAAGGTCGAAGGAACGCATGTCACCCTCCACGATCGTAATGCGTCCCCTCAGGCCCGGAGAGAGCTCCCCCATGTTCGTCCGGGCGCGCGCGATCATCGCCGAGGAGAGATCAAGGCCGACGACATCAAACCCCTGCCAAGCGAGATGTCTCGCCACGCGGCCGGTACCGATCCCGAGTTCGAGCACCGGCTGGCCGAGCTCGCCGGCGAGCTCGGCGTAGAGCTCGCGATCGTCGCCCCATGCTTTGGGGAGAGCGGAGCGGTCCGGATGCCACGCATCGTAGAGTTCGGAGAGGGGGTAGGAGTAATCAAAGAGCCGTCCCATTGTATGGTCCTCCTCTGGTCGTTGTATTTTAACGGACTGGCCATTCAGCCCGCCCGAAATAGAAACCGCCTCGGCTCCTATCTCGCCGAGGCGGTCTTTTCGATTTCGAGGGGTTAGCAGATATCTGCGATAGCTGGTATGTGCTAAATTCCTATGAAGCTAAAAACCGACCGGGCGAAATAGCGCGTGGCGTTTCCGGCAATGCAAAAGGAAACGCCGAGAAGGCGCGGCTCCATGTGATCGGTCGGCTTATGGACTTGCGTATACATAACACCGCCAATGGTATCATGCTTGTTTTCCAAAAGCAAGCCGCCTACAATTAAAGATATGAAAAAGCAGAAGATACCGACGCTGGCCTGCCCCTGCGGCTATAGGGCGAGCGATCCCAGTCACTATAAAGTGGAAGCCCGGATGTGGCACCACGCCGTCCACAAGCACCCGCGCGATATGCGAAAGATGAGCGCCCCTGCCATAGCAAAATGGCTCCGGAGCGCGGACCGCAAGATGGGAGTGCGATAGGAGAGCCCAATCGAAAACCAGCCCGGTGATCACCGGACTGGTTTTGTGTTTTTGGTGGGCAGTGGCGCAGAAAGTTCGAACCTTCTTTCAAAACAAGCGTTGGTAGTGAGAGTCCATCGACGCGTCTTTCCGTGTTGATCAGGCGATCGGTTTCACGGCCGTAATGCCTGACCAAGTTTTCGCTTTGCGCCTGACCGTTCACTCTTATTGGTCATACGCTTGCCAAATCTCCGCGCATGTTTCCACCATCCGGTAGCAGCGCGCGCCTTCTTACTAGCAAAGCGTGGTTTTCGCATGGATTAGGCGGCAGCTTCAAAGAGAGTCGGCGGCAAGAATTGGGCGAGATCCCGCTTCCGAATTAGGCGCCGATCAGCGGCTGCCTTGATGAGTCCAAAGCTCGGCTGATGCGAGAAGCCAACATATTCTACGCGCTTCCCAAACTCTTTGATTGCCTGGATCGCGGGAACGAGATCGGTATCGGAGCTGACAAGGATCGCGGTATCGCAGTGATCCTTCACTGCCTTCAGAACGATATCAACCGCCAGTTTGACGTCCACACCCTTCTCCCGATAGTGGCCCGGCTGCTTCATCATGTGGCCCCGGAAGACCTGAAACCCCTGTCCCGGCGACTCGAGATGCGCGAAGAGCCGCTGCTGGTCCGAAACGAGCGCCTGGCTCTTCGGATCGTTTGGACGCTTACTGATCACGCCGGTATAGTAGACGCATTCGACGATGAGGCGTCCCTCAGCGAGCCACTCCGCGAACTTTCGATAATCGAAAAGGAGGAACGTTGAAATCCCGATCTCTTGAGCTCAGTGATAGAAGTTGCTGCCGCCGATCAAGACGACAACGCGATGGGTTTGCAGGATGGGATCAAGGGGCATAGATGCGAAAACCCGCCATTACCGGGAGGTAGGGGCGGGGTCGTTAGTACCCCCATCCTAGGAGGTGGAAGGACTGCTGTCAAGCGAGGTCATCGGCTTGCCCCGTTTCCCCCGCTCTCTACCTCTACTTCCTTGAGCATAGATACTGATTGCCTACTCGGCAATGATTGGAGCAGTAAACGGATCAGGTGGATCGATTCCGCGCCCCAACAGATCGGCGTTGATATCGCATATCTCCTCGCTATACGCCTCCCGATATGCTGACGGGAAGTCTTCTCGGGTTTTGTTCAATAACGGTCACGGTGATAAAAACTCCAGAGGATCTTTTTCTGTTTTGGCCGCGACGCAAGGCCACTAATAATGTAGGATAAGTAGTCAGATCAAATAGTCCGAATTTACTCTTCTCAAGATCAACAACCGAAAGGAGGTGTAACCATGAAGGGTATTTGTGATGTTTGCGGGCGGCAGAGAACTGTCCACAGAAATTGCAAGTCCGGCAAGGCCATCTGTCACAACTGCGGTCAGATGGCTCGTTACCGAGACCCTTCCACGCATGAGAGATGTTTTGAGTGTGGCAAGGTCAAACCGGTGGCAATGCACAACGAGTTCGGTAAGGCCATCTGTCATGCGTGTTACCAGCGTAGCAAAGTCGATAGGTGCGCTGAGTGTAAGGAGACGAAAGTTATCCAAGCTCTCGGCCGCTGCTACGGTTGCTACCAACGTCAACGGCGTGTCAATATGGCCGCCCGTCCCGCCTAGGATACTATCAAACTTAAGCGGGACTTTTTATTGTTTGCCAGAATACCCCGTCGCTTGGACTTCGACCGAACTCAGTCGAGGTGCGGCGGGGATGCATGGAGGCAAACAATTACTCATTTTTCGGATTTGATGCAAACGAAAACCAGCCCGGTGATCACCGGACTGGTTTTGTGTTATACCAAAATCAAATCCGAAAAGAAAACGCCGCGGTGCGTCGCGCACCGCGGCAGCCAGTTCAGGGGGTGATGGGAGAAGTCCTGGCCGCTGCCCGGCGCATGTCCGCCGAGGTAATCTCTCCAACCAAGCCATTGATCCGCCAGTCGTAGGGGCTCACCGCCGCCCGCGCCCGTTTGATCTGGCGGAGCTTATCGCAGACCTTCGGCCACGTTTCCGGCGAAGCATCCCGGATGGTGATGAGCTCGACGCGGATCTCTCGACGGCGATGGCGGCAGTAGCATAATTCCAGGAGGGCGATGATCATAATCCCGAAAACGATGCCACCGCCAATGCTCACCAGGAATCCGATGCCCATTTGCGCGACCACGAGCTCGGAAGCAGGGATCTCCCACTTAGTCACCATGAAGACCACGGCAACTGCCCATATGATGAACGCCGCCGTACCCGCGAGCCGCCGAAGCTCGGAAAGCCGAGAAAGCTCGCTGTATTTCTTGGTCAAGGTCGTGAGGAGTTGACCCTCCTCCTCCGAGAACGGCTCGAGCACGATAGGGAGGATGTCATCCCGCGTGGGAACACTCATACGGCCCTCCTTTTAACCCACCGATCAAGTTGTTTTCTGAAAAAAATTTTATCACTTCCGAAACACAAAATCAAGCAAAGGAACGCCAGTAAAAATATTTTATATTTGTGTGGACGGCGCAGGATTCGAACCCCGCACTATAACGCTTCGCGTTAAGTGCGGGGCAGGCCTGCGGCCTCTGCAATGCCTGCCCCGTTACAAATGGGCACTGGAGGGATTGAACCTCCGTTCCCGGGTTTCCTGCTGCGGGAGCCGCTTATCGCGGCTTCCTCGCAAAACCCGTCAAAGCCAAAACTTTGGCTTCGACCCTTCCGCATGCTTGCCCGCCTAAATTTCCGGACAATGGACGGTGCAGGATTCGAACCTGCGGCCCCTGCAATGTGAATGCAGTGCTCTGCCGCTGAGCTAACCGTCCAGAAATTTAGGCGGGTGAAAAGCGAACGTTCTTCCCGGGCATTTTCGCCTGCGCTCATCTTTGGTGTGCTCTAGTTTCGCCCCTCGCGAAACCCAGGGGAAATTCCGTCACTCGCTGTCGCTCGTAATTTCCCGCTGAAGCCAAGCTGTTGGCTTCAGCCCCGTCGAACGCAAAGACTTTTGCGTTCGACCCACTTCGCTATGCGCCAAAAAATTCCAAATTCTAGATTCTACTTTCTATTTTCTAACTTCTCAATTCTCTCCCTACAGCCCGAGCTTATTGATGATCGTCTCGTGGGGGGATTCCAGAATATCCCTGACGAAGCGGTCATACATGTCCATGCGGTATTTGAATTCCGTGGTGGACATGGCAACGTAGTTCAATTCCTTGCCGATCTTGGACTCAAACCACTGGACGAGCGACTTTAGGCGCGTTTTTTGGAATCCATCGCCCACCACCAAAAGGTCCACGCGCGAGGTCGGACTGTCAATGAAAATGCCGGCGAGGATAGCAAGCTTTATGGAGCCCAGACGCCGTATCTTGACGGCCAGCGGGCCCTTGGCATGCGGCGCGGATTTCAGGCAGAGCGCCCGCAGTTCATCAAAA
The DNA here is from genome assembly GCA_964373475.1 of uncultured Candidatus Saccharibacteria bacterium. Lineage (GTDB taxonomy): Bacteria > Patescibacteriota > Minisyncoccia > Sungbacterales > SURF-37 > JACQMJ01. The sequence goes on along the minus strand of CAYJUX010000029.1, from coordinate 3,145 downwards.
AAAGGATAGCCCTTGTTGGCGGCAAATACTTTCACCCGTTTTGTCTCGGCTTTCCGTTTGCCCTTGTCTTTGCTCTTCCCCAAGGGCGGGAGGGTCCAGGCCGAACTTGCCCGAATGAGGCCGAGCTCTTTTAAGCGCCGGGCCTCGGCCGCGAACTGGACCGGCCGCACCTGCAGCTGCCGGGAGGCGTCGCCGGCCGAGAACTGCACGTCGGGATTCATTAAAAAAAGCTTTAAGAGCTTGGCGCGGACGGGAGAATCAAATAGTCGCTCCAGGACATCCATCCAAATCACGCTAGCAAAAAGGACGGAAGGGTGCAACTATCGCAATGGGCCAAACGTCAACAAGCCGATCCAGTTCATGTCAACGATTTTATGACGACCGTCCAAAAGTTGTTGACATGAATTTTCTGAGGAAACATGAGCGCGTGCGGCGAGCACCGCCGGGTTCCAAAAACGCGTTTTCCAGCGTACGATAACGAACATGCGTCAACTATTCGGCAGAAAAAGAGCCGTCAACAAAGGCCTCTGCCTCATCAGTGCCGTTATGGGCATGGGTATTGCCGTGGCCGTTGGCCAGCATGCCTTGCACGGCGAGCCCATACTTGCGAGAGGCGCCAGCGATGATGCGCCCGCAACTATCCCCATAGAGCGCGGCTTTGCTCCGGCTCTTTCCCGCGTATCCCCGCTCCCTGCGGCAGTGCGCTTAGACATGCCGTTCACCCCGCAGGCGCCCTACGGCGACTGGTCAGACCCCTACGGCGAGGCCTGCGAGGAAGCATCCGTCATCATGGCAATGGCATGGGTGCGCGGAAACACCCTTAACGCCGCCGAGGCCGATGCCGAGATCCTGCGGCTGGTGGAGTTTGAAAATTATTATTTCGGCTATAGCAATGACACGGCGCTCCGCGAGACGGTTAAACTCATTACCAATTACTATCACTACCCGCGCGTAAATATTTTCTCCGACCCCGCTATTGATGACATCCGCCGCGCGCTTGCGGCCGGCAACATCGTCATCCTGCCGGTGGCCGGGGCGCTCCTGTTGAATCCGGATTACCTAAGCCCGCCGCCCTATCACATGCTCGTGGTCAAAGGATACGACGACGAGACGCGGGAATTCATCGTCAATGACCCGGGCACGCGCCACGGCGAGGGCTACCGCTATCCCTACGATACGCTTTTAAACGCCGTCCATGACTGGACCGGCTCGGACGATACCATGCTCGACGGCAGAAAGGGGATGATCACGGTCGCGCCGCAAGACGCCTCCTGACGACCCCATGCGTCTCACGCTGTTCCTCCTCGGCATCGCGCTGCTCCTCATGGGGCTTGTCGCGGCCGGCTCTTTTTGGCCGGGCACACTCATCCAAAATTCGCCCCCGGGAAACTCGGCAGAAAGAACGGCGAAAGACCTGGCCCGGCGCATCCGTGAAGCCGAGACGCGCTCGGCTAACGCCAAAGGCGTCTACATGAGCGCCGACGTGGCTAATGACCGCGGCCGCGCCGCGACCAAGCTCCGTGGCGACATCATGGAACTCTTGGATATTACGGAACTGAACGCCGTGGTCATTGATGTGAAAGAAACCCGTGGGGGGGTTATCATCACTGACCAGTTACGGGAGCTCATCAATATCCTCCACGAGAAAAATGTCTGGGTCATCGCGCGCCAAGTGGTGTTCAAGGATAGTTCGCAGGAAAAAATCCGTCCGGATTGGTATTTGAAAAAGAAAAACGGAGGTATTTGGCGCGACAACCGCGGCGGCTCGTGGCTGGACCCGTCTTCGCCCGAGGTGTGGTCCTATCAGCTTGCGGTGGCCAAGGCCGCAGGCGACGCCGGGTTTGACGAGGTCCAGTTTGACTATATCCGCTTCCCCTCAGACGGCGATCTGGCCGATGCCGTGTATCCGCTCTACCGCCCCGGCCAGCCCAAATACGCCGTGCTGGCCTCGTTCTTCCGTTATCTCCACGAAAAATTAAAAGACCATCGTCCGGACCTCATGCTCTCGGCCGATCTTTTCGGCTATGTCGCGCTCCAGGAGGCCGACCTCGGCATTGGCCAGCGCCTGGCCGATGTCGGAGAAAACTTTGACTATATTTCGCTCATGGTCTATCCCTCGCATTACTATGGCGGATTCCAGGTAGCGGCCGACCCTGCCCGGAACCTGCCCGCGCTTTGGTATCCCTATCGAGCCAGTGACGCTTTCGGAACTGCTCCGTCAAAACCGTATGATATCGTCCACCGCTCCCTGCTCATTGCCGGCGATATTCTGGCCGGCCGCGCCACCACGACCGGTCAAATCGATAAAAACGGTAAAAATGATAAAAGCGCAGCGACTTCGTCGCCCGCATCGCTTCCATTGACTCCACCGGGGAAGATCGCCAAGCTCCGCCCATGGCTGCAGGATTTTGACCTTGGCGTGGATACCGCCCGCGGCATCTATTACGACGCCAAAAAAGTGCGGGCCCAGATAGACGCGGCCGAAGACGCCGGTTCGGCCGGATGGCTCTTATGGAGCCCGACGAATATCTATACCAAGGAAGCGCTGAGGCCTGCCCGACCGGCCCGCCTGCCGGACGGGCAGGCGGGCGGGCCCGAGGCCCCCTAGCTGCTGGCAAAAATCTCCGAGTTTGCTATAATGAAGCCGGTAAGCTTTGGTTCAGGACGTGAGGGAAGTTCAGAGGGAAGGATGTTCTCCTCTGCATCCGCATGCATTCTCTTCCAGCCAAGAGGATGCTCCCGAAGGACTTCCCTCACGAGGGAGGCAACTCCCTCTCCTGCGGCCACCGGCGACGCGCCGGTGGCCGCTCTTCTTTTATATAGGAAGATGCGTTATACTGGGTCTGCAAAATTTTGCCACCTTAGCTCAGCTGGTAGAGCAGCACTTTCGTAAAGTGAAGGTCCCCGGTTCGATCCCGGGAGGTGGCTTTGCAAAATTTTGAGAACATCGGGATAAACAAGTCGCGGAGTTTTCCCTGTTTGTCCAAAACTTCAAGTAGCAACGGAGAAGTTTTGGCAACAAACAGCAACCCCGTTACATTGCGAGGCAATGTGTGCGGGACGAATCTCGCCTCCGGCTCGTAACAAAAGCACCCCGCAGAACTGTCCGCGGGGTGTTTTTTAAATGAAAGCGCCGGTCCCTTGC
>CAYJUX010000028.1:0-9265 GCA_964373475.1 uncultured Candidatus Saccharibacteria bacterium | reverse complement strand
CGTCTGGTCGGTATCTTTCCGGAACACCGATACCGCCGGCTCCCGCTGGTCCTCCGCCACCGGCGGACGCGAGTGCGGCCGACCGCGGCGCACGGCCCCAAATACTGATCCAACCGCCGCGGCAACTGTGGCCGGATCGACATTGCCGGCCACGATCACGATCGTATCCTCGGCCGTGTACTGGCTCGCGAAGTAGCGGCGGAGCTCTTCGGCGTGCATGCGCTCGAGCGTCTCGGGCGGGCCGATAATCTCCCAACCGGCTGGCTGGTCACCGTACAGCAGGGAGTTATAAACATACCCAATGTGGCTCTGCGGATCATCATGGCGCATGCGGAGCTCCTGCAATATAACGCCCCGCTCCTTTTCAACTTCCGCCTGGTCAAGGAGAGAATGCGAAAAAATATCGGCGAGGATATCGATGCCCTGCCCGAACTTCGCGGCCGGTACCTTTAGATAGTAGCCAGTGTACTCATAGGAGGTCATGGCATCCGCAAAACCGCCCAGACCATCCACTTCTTCGCTGATCGCCTTGGCCGTCGGCCGCCGGGTCGTACCTTTAAAAAACATGTGCTCCAAAAAGTGCGAAATGCCGTTCTCTTCCTTCCGCTCGTTGTTGGAGCCGGTATCCACCAGCACTAAGATGGTAACGGTGGTGACGTTACCCATGGGAACGGTGATAAGGCGGAGGCCGCTTTGGAGCGTGATCTTCTGGAACATTAAAGATAAGGCCTAAAAACAATATTCTAGCTTCTAGCTTTTAGCTTTTAGCTTTTAGATTCTCGGAAAAATACGCCCCGAGCCCGCGAGCGGCCATCCGCTCCTGCCGGGTGGTATCCCTATCCCGGACGGTAACGGTCCCGTCTTCCAGCGTCTGGAAGTCAATGGTCACGCACCACGGCGTGCCGATCTCATCCTGGCTGTAATAGCGCTTGCCGATATTACCGCGCTCATCCCATGCGGCGCCGAAACGGCCCCTCAGCTCCCCGTAGACGGCGCGCGCTCTCTCGATCAGCTGCGGCTTATTGCCGAGGAGCGGGAACACGGCGACCTTAACCGGCGCCAGGCGCGGCGGGAGCTTGAGAAGCGCGCGATCCCCCTCCTCGGCGTAAGACCTGGCCAGGAGCGCGAGCATAGTTCGATCCAGCCCGAAGGTCGGCTCAATAACATGCGGCGTCACATGCTCCCTGGTCTCCTCATCAAAGTAGGTCAGGGGGACGCCCGATGCCCCGCTATGGGCCTTGAGGTCAAAATCAGTGCGATACGCCAAGCCATAAAGTTCTTCCCGGCCGAACGGAAAATCAAAATCAAGATCAATGGTGCGCCGGGAGTAGTGCGCCCGATCTTCGGCCGCTACCTCGCGCTCGTGCAAGCGGCCGAGCCCCATATCCCCGGCCCATGACTGCATGGCGGCGCGCCACGCTTCAAATTGCGCCTCCCACTCCTCCGGCCGGATAAAATATTCTATTTCCATTTGCTCCAGTTCGCGGGTGCGAAAAATAAAGTTTCCCGGCGTGATCTCATTGCGAAAGGCCTTGCCCATCTGGGCAATGCCGAAGGGCAACCGAGGATGCATCGAATCGAGGACATTCTTAAAATTCACGAACATGCCCTGCGCGGTCTCCGGCCGAAGATACGTTTGGGCTGCGCTATCCTCCACCGGACCGGCGTGCGTACGAAAAAGCATATTAAAGGGGCGCGCGTCCGTGAAGTCGTTGCCACCGCATTCCGGGCAACCCCGGCTAACATCGATCGCGTCCGCACGAAATCGCTTTTTGCACTTCCGGCAGTCGATCATTGGGTCGGTGAACTGCCGCACATGACCCGAGGCCTCCCACACTTTAGACGGCATGAGGATGGCGCTCTCCATGCCGAAGACATCATCCCGGTCGCGCACGAACCTTCGCCACCATTCCTGGCGAATGGCATTCCTGAGTTCTACGCCCAGCGGCCCATAGTCCCACGTGCCGGCCAGCCCGCCATAAATTTCCGACCCGGGGAAAATGAACCCCCTGCGTTTTGCGAGCGATACGATCTTGTCCATTACGTTATCCATGGTGCGATAGAAAATTTGGGCACTCTCCCCGCTCCGTCATCAAATTACGGCCTTACCCGCCATTGGGCGGGATTGGACCGGACATCCGTGCGCAGCTCAGTGCTCACGTCATCAGCGGTGGCAAAAAGTTCTATGCCGGTGAACGCATCGCGGCCAAGGATACCTATGCCCGTGAGGAGCGACACGGCATTATCAACCTGATTTTCCGCTGGCGTCAACGCGACCTGGATGATGGCCGCTACGTGCGGCCGGAGCGTGCCGGTCGCCGCGGGCAACTGGACGATGCGCCACAGCACTTCGCGGGTCGCCGGGTTGAATTCTACGCTGCCGACATCGGCCCCCCGCGTGCCCTTGAATTCTACCCCGCTACCGAGCGCGCCTTTCAGGGTAACGTCACGCACGTCATTGGCGCCGCTGCCGAGCTGGAGGAATAGCGTATAGGTCGTGGTCTTCCGCACTTGGGGGGGGAGCGGGCCGGTGTTCACCGCCGGAGGATCATAATATGCCGATCGCGCGCCAAGGGTCAGGCGGGACGCGAGCTGGAATTCTATCCGGTCCTGATAGGCCAGAGAGACGCCCCGGAAATCCGGAGGAGGGGTCCCGGTGTCAATGGCAGTCGTCACCGGGAACTGAAAATTCCGGTCGGAAAAAGAGCGAAGCGGCGGATCGGACTTAAGCCAAAAGGAGAACGCCAGCGTCCCCTCCTCGCCAGGGTCAAGATCGCGCAGTCCCGGCGCGGAAGCGGGGTCCCAGACCAGCGCGCGCCGGGTGACATCGTAAAATCCGTCCTCGATCTCAATGGTCCCAAGGTCGACGAACGATTCCGGGAACGATACGCTCACGCGTAGATTCCCAATCCTTTGGGGGAGATTATTCCGGTAGCGCACGCTGCCCTCGATGCGTGCGCCGGGGGTGAGCGCCCCGCGGCGGTTACCGCCGAGCGTGGTCTCCGCGAGCAGGAAGGGCGAGGCGATCAGGGGTCCCTTCGTGGTCTCGGTGAGGAGGCGCCAGGACCTGTCGCTCGCGTCGTATTGGCCGAGACGAACGCGGAACGGCTTTGACTCCTCTGGATCCCCGCTCAGAACCCCGCGCAGCGTGATCTTCGTGGAAGTGCCGGATGCGATATTGCCGATACGCCACACATTTTGCATGGCGGGAGACAGGACCGGTTCGGATGTTTTTAGCTCAAAACCGGGCGGAAAATCTATACCCAAAGACATATCCGGCAAGGGCGAGGAAGTCTCGGCATCCACGCCGACGCTGATGGTAAACTCATGCCCCGAACTTATTTTTTCCGGAACATCCACGGTAATGGCTACGGGCACCTTGACGATGGGCGCAAAATACTCCGCCTGACGGGTTAATTTGGACTGAATGGTTTCCGGCCGGTAGAGATACAGTGCCGAAATAGCCATCACCTCGCCGGTTTGCCCGAGGAACTGCACGCGGACCTCGCGCCGGAATTCTCCGCCGGGAGGAATGGCATCCACTGGCATGCGCTCGCGAAAGGGACCCAGGGCTGCATCATGCGCTCCGGGGAAAATAGCCCCCGGCGGGAAATTAAGGGTTACCACGCCTTCGGCCAGCGTGACCGAACTCCGGTTTACCACGCGCACCGTGATCACGGCGGACTCGCCCGCAGTCAGTTGATCGGGCCCGAGGAGCTCTAGCTCCACATCGGTGCGCGCGAAAAAAACAAGATACCCGATGAAGGCGGCAATACCCAGAACACCCAGGAGCCCGAGCGTCACCACGGTACGGAGGGAAAAGCGCTCGGTGCGAAGGCGCGAAAGGTACAGGCGATCTATGAGGCGCGGCGCGGCGGATGGTTCCTCGTCCCAATTGGGCTTGACGCCGGCTGCCTGCCCGCCGGGGAGCGTACCCTCCGACGAGCGCTCCTGGGGCCGCGGCTCTTTGGCGTAGAGCCCCTCGCGTATCTCTTCCAGGGAGGACATTCCTTTAGTATAGCCCGGAGGCGGGGACCGAGACAGTTCCGGCTGAAAAAAAGACGCCCCCGAGATGCCGGGTCAGCCAATGGAGCTCGCGCTCCAGCACTTCGGGGGGAATATCCGCCTCGGCAAGAGCGGCCGGCGCATAGCCGAGGATATTCTCCAGGGCGGCAACAAAGCGGGCCTCGGGCGAGTCGGGGGACGGAAAAACGCCAAGGAATACGGCCAAACGCGCATGGAACCAAACGCCCAATCGCCGCACCGCAGTGGGATCTTCAGCCGCCTCCAGCGCGCCGATCAGTTCCTCCAGGAACCGCAAGAGTTTGGCGGCGCCTTCCTTTTCCTCCAGGAGATTCCGGTCCAGCGCGACCAGTATCTGCGTGAGGGCGTGGAGCTTGTCAAACGAGCTCCGGCTGCGGACCGGAAAAAAGTTCAGCCGCGCGGTAGTCAGTCGATAGCCGTTCCGCCCGATGACGAAGGAAATATCCGACACGGAGCCCGGCTCCAGGTGGCTTTGCAGTTTTGCGCCGTGCTTACGCGCGCCCTGCGCCAAAAGGCGGATCTTCCCGAAATCAGCGCTCAGCGCCGTGAAACGGAGGTCGGATTCACCCCAGCCGTCTTTGCGCAGTATAAGCGCGCGGGAATGATGCATCACAATAAAATCAAAATGAAAAATGAAAAAAGGCAAATGAAAATTCAAATTTATCCGCGAAGCGGAATACCGTAATTTCCATTTTTATATTTTATCTTTACTATCACGGGACCTTTTGGATGCCGATGCGAATATTTTGTCCATCAACTTTTAATTCCCGCTCGGCATCAAACGCCCGTTTGCCGCCTGCCTCCAGATGAGCGGCGCCCGCTTCCTTCCGGATGAACGGCGTCCATCGCTCCACGAGCGCGCCGAACTTACCGGCATCCGAGATCTGCACGCGTATCTTATCGCCCGGCGTAAGGCCGGCGTCGCGCCGTAGTTCCTGGATGTTCCGCACGAGCTCGCGCGCCATTCCCTCCTCGCGGAGCTCTCGAGTAACGACGGTATCTAATGCGATCTCTCCACTGATGCTCGGGTCAGCGACAACCTCTTTCACATTCACTTCTTCGGCCAGCACGTCGAGTAAATCCGTGATTCTTGATTCATGATTCTTGATTCGCAGCGTCGCGAGAGGCTGTCGCACCTTCATACCGGCCTTGCCGCGCTCGGCAAGGGCGAGCGCGGCAAGGCGGCGCACCTCGGCCATGCCCGCGAGCAGAGCTTTTAGCTTATAGCTTTTAGCTTTTAGCTTGGCCTGCGGCCATTGCCGTAAATGTACGCTCTCCTCCTTCAACCCCAACTTCGGCTTCAACTCCTGATATATGCTCTCGGCGAGGAACGGCGTGAAGGGCGCCATAAGCTCGGTGAGCCGCAGGAGCGCCGCGCCGCACGCGATCGCCGCCTCCTCTTTCTCCGCGGGCGACTCCGGCCGCTGGAAGCGCCGCCGGGAACGGCGCAAGTACCAGTTGGAGAAATCTTCCACGATAAACTGATCCAGCGATCGCGCCGCACCGACGACATCATAATCATCCAGCCGCCGGGTAACCGCTTGGGCGAGCGCATCAAGCTTGGCCATCACCCATTGGTCCAACACATGTCTCACATTTGGAGTTTGGAATTTGGAATTTGGAATTTTCTCGACATATGTATCAAAGAAGACAAAACTGTTCCAAAGAGTGGAGAGCGCCCCGCGGAGGCGAAGGAGAATATCCCGCTCATCAAAGCGCTTGGGGTCGCCCGGGGCATTCACGGTATAGAAGTACCAGCGGATGGCATCGGTGCCGTACTTTTCTATCAGCGGCAGGGGCGCGACGATATTGCCCCGCGATTTAGACATCTTTTGGCCGTGCTGATCTAGCACGTGGCCGAGTGAAATGACATTGCGATAGGACGGGCCTCGGCCGAGCGCGGTGGAAACGGCAAGCAGGGTATAAAACCAGCCGCGCGTCTGGTCAATGGCCTCACAGATGTAATCCGCCGGAAACAATAACTTTTGACTTTTGACTTTTGCTTGCCCCGCACCGAACTTGTTCTGGTGCGGGGACTTTTGACTTTGAGCGAAAGCGAACGGCCAGTGAGCTTGAGCGAATGGCATGGCTCCGGAATCAAACCACACATCCGCGACCTCCGGGACGCGCCGCATCTCCCCGCCGCAGGCATCGCACCGCAGGCGGATCTCATCCACATACGGCCGGTGGAGGTCAAGTTCGCCGGTGTCAGCGTATGGCCAGTTATGGATACGGAGGGTCCGGAATTGGGCGGGCTCCAGGAACGGCGAAGCGGTATAGGCCTCCTCGGTCATCCCATCCAGCGCGGCCATGAGCACCCAGGAAGGATCGCCATGCGTCACGACCAGGACATGCTTCCCGGCATATCGCTTTTTGATATCCAGCGCGGATGCGACCATGCGCGCCCGCACCTCGCGGAGGTTTTCCGCGCCTTCCGGTTTCTCTATGAAGCGATCGGCCGGCCTCTTGAACCATCCCTTAAATTCACTGACCGGCCGGCCATCAAAGCCGCCGATGAAAATATCATTAAGGCCCGGGAGGGTCTCAACATGCGGGATACCGAGTTCTTGGGCCGCGATCCTGGCCGTTTCCTGGGCGCGAAAGGACGGCGAGGCGACAATAACTTGGATGCTACTTTTCTTTAGGCGCCTCGCGCTTTCCCGTGCTTCCTCCCGACCCTGAACCGTAAGAATATTTTTGGCGTCATGAGCCGGAAGCGGATTCACCAGGCCTTTCGCATTATGCACGGCTTGGCCGTGACGCATGACGGTCAGCATGGTCGGCGCGGGGTCAAACGCGTCAAGGTCGGCAAGCGAGCCTGCCACCCGTACCTCTGCGCAGCCCCCGCATTTCCATATGGGCAGCGGCGTGCCCCAATAACGCTCGCGGGAAAAGGCCCAATCGCGGACCTCGCGGATAAATTCCCCGAAGCGGCCGGATTTTAGGTGCGCGGGGAACCAATGTATCTTCCCGTTATTGGCAAGAAGGTCCTTCTTGACCGCCGTCATCTTCACCCACCAGGCCTGACGGGCATAGTAGAGCAGGGCCGTCTCGCAGCGCCAGCAGAAGGGATACTCGTGCTCGTAGCGCTCCTCGGCGAACAAAAGCTCCCGCGCTTTCAGCGAAGCAATGATGCGCTCCTCGGTCTTCGCATCCTTCACCAAGAGCCCGCCCAAACCCTCTCCGAGCGATGGGATAAAATGCCCGCTTTCATCCACGGTATGGAACTTGGGGAGGCCGACCTTTGTTCCGAGCTCGTAGTCGTCCTCGCCGTACATCACCGCGGTGTGCACCACGCCCGTCCCCTCTTCCATGGAAACAAAGTCGGCCGGATAGACCTTGTACGCGGTTTTTACAGCCAGCTCCTTAACTGCGAAGAGCGGCTCATAGGAAAGCCCGATAAGATCCTTGCCCTTGATCGTATCAATGTCATCCAGCATCACCCGGTTACGATATTCGGGCGGAAGGATATGGCGCTTGATTAAGAGGTCAAAATTTTTCTTGCCGAGGATGATCCATCGGCCCTTGATCTCGGGATCCGGCACGACCAAATACTCTTCACGGGGATTTATCGCCAGCGCAACATTGCCGGGCAAGGTCCAGGGCGTGGTAGTCCAGGAAAGAATAGCGGTATCCCGCCACCGCCGCTCTCCTGAAATAATGCGGAAGCGCACATAGAGCGAACGGTCCGTCACGGTCTCATAACCCTGGCCGACCTCATGGGTGGAGAGCGCGGTCCCGCAACGGGGACACCACGGCACAACCTTAAAATCCTGATACAAGAGTTTTTTCTTCCAAAATTCGCCGATGGCCCACCACAGCGTCTCTATATATGAGGACTCGGAGGTCACATAGGGCTGGGCCAGGTCCAGCCAGTAGCCGATGCGCTTGGTAAAGCCATCCCATTCGGTCTTATAGCGCCACACCGATCCGCGGCACTGAGCGTTGAACTTCGCGATGCCGAACTTTTCTATATCGCGTTTGGACTTCAGGCCGAGCTCTTTTTCCACCTGGATCTCCACCGGCAGGCCATGCGTATCCCAGCCGGCCTTTCGCTCCACATGAAAACCCTGCATGGTCTTATAGCGCGGGATGAGATCCTTGAAGGCGCGGGCCTCAAAGTGATGGATGCCCGGGGAGCCGTTGGCCGTGGGCGGGCCCTCATAGAAAACAAAGGACTTGCCCTTTTTTGTTTTGGCTAGGGTGGCCTCAAAAATCCGGTTCTCCTCCCAGAACTTGAGGACTTCCTCCTCCCGTTGGGGTAAATTCAAATTCCGGTCATCATCGCGCATCCCGGCCATATTAGCGTGTTTTTCGGCATAAAAAAAGACCTGCGCTCCGGCTGGTATGCGCAGGCCTACTCGGTGATGAGCTTGGGGAGGTCGGCGAGCGACCCGATGATGTGGTCGTCCGGCACGCCTTCTTCGAGAAAAACCTGACGCGGAATTCCGCCTGAAAGCACGGGAAGAAATCGGACGCCGGCACCACGAGCGACCACCATGTCGGGATACCAGTCGCCGATATAGATAGCGTGCTCACGCGACACTCCGATCGTCCTGAACATCGGATCAAGACAGCGCGGGTCCGGTTTCCGGAACTCCGTTTCCCAGGTACTCGTTGCCGCGAACATCGACAGGTTGACACCCACATGCTCGAGAATTCGCTTGAGCGTCGGCGTGTCATTCGAGGTGCAGAGCGCAAGCGCTACACCAGTCCTCTCGAGCCATGCGAGCGTCTCGACGCTTCCCTCGATCGCAGGCCACTGGTCGAGGCACTTCAGTTCTTGAAAGCGCCAAGCGAAACGCACAACGTCCTCAGAGGTCAGTGATGGCCAGAGCGCACGTATCCCCTCATCGAGGAAGTTTGTGAAGCCATGACGTTCTCCGGCCGCAACTTCATCGAAATACCGATGTATCGGCTCGATGGGCAGGGCGTTCTCACCAGCCAGCGACTCGAGGCACCGTTTCACTGGCTCCACCAGCTCGAGGATAACGCCGTCCACATCGAGGATGATGAACTTGAGCGGTCTGCCAAAAATCTCCATGGAACTCACCTCCTTCCCGCGACACCGTAGCACTCCTCACCCATCCATGCAAACGAAATACCGGCCTTCAATTCATCAAAGGCGAGGCAATGCGCTTCTCGGAACGCTCGATCGAGGAGCGGGCACGGTGTCCCTCCGGCTCGCCGGAGGGACGAGCGACGAGATCGGCGAGCCCAA
>CAYJUX010000027.1:0-9822 GCA_964373475.1 uncultured Candidatus Saccharibacteria bacterium | reverse complement strand
TCCAGCTCTTCGCGCTGGTGGCCGCGTTTCGCCCCTCGATCCAAAAACTCTGGGCAGTGGGTCTCATTCTTTTCCACATCGGAACATACCTGACCATGGAGATCTATTTCCTGCCGCCAGTGCTTCTCCTGCTCCTTCTATTCTTTGACTCGCCGTTCCGTTCGCCGCATACCACGGGTAAGGATGTCCTTACCGATCTTCCCCTTTTCGGATGGGCACTACGCCGTATTTTCCGGCCCGGTGAAAAGAGTTAACATACCATATATGCTCCCCCGGCTAACAAAAAACCAACTCATCCTCACTCTGCTGCTCCTTATTGCCATCATTCTTGGTTATGCCATTGCCCGTAAACTGCCGTTAAAAAGCATCGAGAGTACCTTCCGGGATGAACCAGACGCCGCTCCCTCAAACCCGGCCAGCGAGCAGGCCGGCGAACGGGAGCGCATTGGCCAGGTGCCGGACCAAAACGCGCCGGAGGAAGTAAAACTGGCCTACTACGAACTGGTAAACCGGCTGGGGAAGAGCTCTCTCACCCTCAACATCTCCGGATGCCGGGCCGACCCCTTGGTATTGAAGATCGCATCCGGTAGCTCGCTCACCATTCAAAATGACGATCCGGTAGCGCGGAGCGTGAATCTCGGCTCCCGTAATTTCCCCGTTCCGGCCAATGGCTCCTCGGTCATCACCGCTTCCTTTGACACCGGCCCCGGCGTCTATGGCTACGGCTGTGATCGCGGCGCATCCACCACCGGCGTTTTATTCATCACCCCCTAGTCCTCCATTAGTTAGTTTAATTCTGCATCTTTAGTCATATGATCTACTCACTTTCTTTCTGCGTTTTTTGTTTAAGACAGGGGAACAAAATTAAATCAAAGGAGGACTAGAGCGGCACATGGGCTTTGGCCTCATAAAAAAATTTCCAGGAGCTATGCAAAACGCCTTTGCCCGCCAGCACCCACTCGCCCGGATCGTAGCGGTGCTTATTCTTGCCGAACTTGCCCTGCTCGCCGTTCTGTATTTTCCTACCCGGTACGGGCCGGGGGCCGGCGTCCTTCGCGCCTACGCGGACGGCGTCATCGAAACCTGCCGGACGGCTCCTTTCACACCAGCCTGCTATGACGAGGAGATCCCGAAACTCATGGATCATATCTCCATGGAGGACGCGTTCGAGGTTACAAAATTGGTGCAGGAGCATGATGAACGCTATCGCTACTGCCATGTACTCGCCCATAAGTTATCCTACCGCGAGGCGGGCGAAGATCTTGGCCAGTGGAAAGACGTGATCACCCGCTGTCCGGCGACTTTTTGCAATAACGGATGCCTGCATGGGGCGCTCATGCGCCGCTTCAACGCCGAATCGCTGAATGATGCCGAGATCGAAGCGCTGAAACCGGAGATCGCTGACGTATGCGAGCCCCGCGGCAAATGGAACCCTACCGAAGTTGAACGTTCCATGTGCTACCATGCGCTCGGGCATCTCTTCATGTACGTAACGCGTGCCGACATGCCGAAATCAACGGTCCTCTGCAGATGGATCGGCGCCCGCGCCGACGGCCGGGATTATGTCCAGACCTGTACGGAGGGTGTTTTCATGCAAATTTTCCAGCCGCTCGAGCCGGAGGACGAAGCGCTCGTCAAAGGCCTTACGCCGGGAAAAAACAGAATAGCGGCGTTCTGCGAGCCGTACCGGAACGCGAACGCCTTCAGCTACGACGCCTGCCGCCGCGAGGCCTGGCCGTTATTCCGGGCCGAAGTCATGACGCCACAGGGCATCCAGGATTTCTGCGCCTATACCGCCGACCCCGGGGCCCAGCGCACCTGCTACTCCGCCGTCCTGAACATGGTGGCCATCCACTTTCTCATTGAAAAAAAGGATTTCTCCGGCGCAGGAGAATACTGCCGCGCGCTGGCCTCCGATGAACGCAGGAGCCAGTGTCCGGCCAACATGGCCACCCGGCTCATCCAGATAGACCCGCGCTATATTCCCGATGCCATTCGTGTCTGCGAGGGGGCTTTAGACGCCGGCTTCGGAAAAGAGTGCTTCCGCGACCTCACCCGCTATGCGCTCGTCAGCTTCCATATCGGGTCGCCCGAATTCGTGAATTACTGCCGCCAATTTCCCGAGCCGCATCGCCGTCAGTGTCTCGACGCGGTAAAAAGTTCCTAGATGCGCCCCGACCGGAAAACCGTTATTGGGATCGTCGCCGCGCTCGCGCTCATGGGACTGGGAACGTCGGCCTATCGCAGCGCTCGCATATCCGGCAACGATGGCTGGCTCCCCTTTCTTAAGGGAGCCGTGCATCAGGTGACTCTTGACGCGGATGGTTTTCATCCCGCCCTACTCACTATACGGCGCGGCGATACGGTGATATTCCGCACCACGAAGAATACCCCGTTCTGGCCGGCGTCGGATCTCCACCCGACCCATGATCTCTATCCCGCATTCGACCCCCGGGAACCCATCGCGGCCGATGCCCAATGGGCCTTCCGGTTCGACAAAAACGGCGAGTGGCGCTATCACGACCACCTCGCCCCCTATTTCCGGGGAAAAGTGATCGTAGCCGCAGGGTCTCTGCCGGCGGCCAGCGCTTGCTCCAAGAACTCCGGCTCCTATGAGGGACAGCGCCAATGTTGGGAAGAAGCGCTTAGCCGCATTATTGAAAAGGATGGTATTGATGATGCCTTCGAGGAACTCGCCCGCCTCTACGAGGCCGAACCGGACTTTGCCGGAGAATGCCATTCCTATGCCCATCTCATTGGCCAGGCGGCCTATGCCGAATTCGCGAGTGGGGGCGAATTCCCGGTCAGTCCCAAAACCACCTACTGCGGCTTCGGTTTTTACCACGGTGCCATGGAAGCCATGCTGGCCCGGACCGGGAACCTGAAAGAAGCGCGCTCCCTTTGCGCCTATATGGATAGGGCCCTTGCCGGCCGGGCAGCCAATGCCGGGCTGGCCTGTTTTCACGGTATTGGACATGGCGTCATGGACGGCGCGGATCGCCGGGCATGGGGCAGCGAGGAAAAACTTATCTCCCCCGCACTTTCTCTTTGCGACGAGATATCGTCCGCCGCACAGGAATACTACCGCTGCTACTCCGGGGTTTTTAACTCGCTCGGCATCGCCTACAGCTCCGAGCTCTACGGCCTTAAACTCCCCCGCGAGGATCCCTTAAAGATCTGCCGGAGCCAGGCCGAAGCGCGTAAGCTCGCCTGCTATACCGACATGATGACCGTGCTTATGGTCATCGCCGGCGATGACCTTACGTCCGCGGCTCGCTTCGTCGCGGCTATCAGCGAAGACCGCTTTGCCACTCCGGCTATGAGCACGCTTGCCTCCCTTGCGGTGCGCCAGCGCCTGCAGACGAACGACTACCAGGATGCCATCACCGCCTGCCATTCGCTGGAGGAGCGATTGCGGGCTCCCTGCATCTCCGGTTTCGGCGGGGGCCTGATGGAATTCGGTGAGCCGAACAAAGAATATAAAAAGGCCTTCCGCTTTTGCGAAATGCCGGCTCTTTCCAGCGAAGAACGAAAGGCCTGTTTTGAGAATGCGGTCAGCTACGCCAAAGCCGTCTACCCGCTCCGGATGCGCGAGGTCTGTCGGGCAGTGAGCTCTGAATTTTCCGCTTTTTGCCCGGTCTGAACCATGTTCACCCCGTTACAACCCGGACGCTCCTCCCTGCCGAAGTCCCAACCTTTAGACCGGGCTAAAGCAGGGTTCACGCCCCGGAATATCGCCATCGGACTTGCCGTACTGATCGGCCTGTTTGCCGTTCTGTTTTCCCTCGGACGCCCCGGCGATCAGGAACGCTCCCTGGAGCGGCGCGCCGAGAGTATTCTCCAGGCCTGCGCCGATACCGCACATCGTCCCTCCTGCTACGATAAAGAGATCCCGAACGCGACGGAGGATCTTTCCCTGGAGGATGCGCTGCGCATCACCCGCATCGTCCAGGAAAAAGACGGCAATTATTGGTACTGCCACGTGCTGGGCCATGAACTGGCCTCCCGCGAAACGGCGAAAAACCCCGACCAATGGAAGAACGTCGTGGCGAGGTGCCCGTCGGGCATGTGCTCCAACGGCTGTATCCATGGCGCATTTCAGGAGCGCTTCCGGGCCGAAGCACTGCCCGACGCTTCCCTTGCCGAGCTGGCAGGAGAGCTTTCCGGAACCTGCATGGCCCGGCCGGGCTGGAACCCCACTGGGCTCGAACGCGCCACTTGCTACCATGCGCTGGGCCACCTCGCCATGTACACTACCCGCGCCGAAACAGTGAAGTCGAGCGACCTTTGCGATGCCATCATCACTGCGGATGGAGCCGACCAGTTCCGCCAGATCTGCTACGACGGCGTGTTCATGCAGGTCTTCCAGCCGCTTGAACCCGAAGACGAAGCACTCGTTCAGGACATCCGTCCGACCGCCGATACCGTGCGGGGCTTCTGCGGCAATTTCCAGGACATGCGCTATGGCTCCTGCTGGAGCGAATCCTGGCCGCTCGCCTACGGGGAAGTAACCACGCCTGATGGATTAGTGCGATTCTGCTCTGCCATTGACGGGGGCGACCAGCGCGACCGCTGCTACAACGCGCTCTTCTACGTCCTCATGGCCCAGTTCAACCTTGATCTGGAACGGATGAAAACACTCTGCCGCGGCCTGCCGCAAGACCGACAGGGGCGCTGCGTGGCCAGTGCGGCCTCGCGCCTTATTGAAACGGATGCCCGGCTGATCGACAGATCCGTTGCGCTCTGCCGCTGGAGCCAGACCCTGGGCGTGGCCGATGTGTGCTGGGAAGAACTGCTCACCTACTCAACCTATAACTTCCACAAAGGGTCGGAGCCCTACCAGCGCCTCTGCGGCGCCCTGCCCGAGCCGTGGCAGGGACGGTGCCTTAGCAGGCCGTAGAGCACTAAGCGGAAATGCCAAATCGCAAGCACCAAATACCAAACAAATTCCAATGACCGAAATTAAAAATTCAAAACAATACGACCTCGAAGAACGGACATTACGATTTACTCGGAGAATAAATGCTTACGCGAATATGCTCACGAAGACTATTTCAAATATTGAGAACGGTAAACAACTAGTGAGATCTGCTGGTTCGGTAGGAGCGAACTATATTGAGGCTAACGAAGCACTCAGTAAAAAGGACTTTGTGATGCGAATAAAAATCTGCAGAAAAGAGGCAAAAGAGAACAGGTATTGTCTCGAGCTTACGGGGCCGAACCCTGAGTATCAGGAAGAAAAACGGGCACTGATTCGTGAGGCCACAGAGTATATTAAAATTTTTAGTTCAATTATCGCGAAATCCAGTTAGTTTTGATTATTGGAATTTTGATATTGTTTAGGATTTGTAATTTGGTGCTTGGTGCTTAACTAAAAAAGACCTCCAAGGCCTTTTTTAGTCATCGGCACTTCTGGGTCCGCGCGGCCAAACTGCACGTCCCCGCAGTGGTCTGAAAATTCGCCGATACCCCGCAGGCCGCGGCTGTTGTTTTCCAGGAATTTGCCGGAGCATAGTAGCCCTCACCGTAGCCATAGTAGTAGGCCTGCCCATAGTAGTAGGCCTGGCCGTAGTAGTAGCCCTGGGCATAGCCATAATAGTAGGCCTGGCCGTAGTAGTAGCCCTGGGCATAGCCATAATAGTAGGCCTGGCCGTAGTAGTAGCCCTGGGCATAGCCATAATAGTAGCCCTGGCCGTAGTAGTAGCCCTGGGCATAGCCATAATAGTAGCCCTGGCCGTAGCCATAATAGTAGCCCTCACCGTAGCCATAGTAGTAGCCCTGGCCGTAGCTGTAGCTGGCCAGTCGCCACCCGGCATTACCCACGCTGGGGAAGGCGATAAACGCGCCAATGATTAAACCGCTGACAAGCAGAATTACCATGGTCAGGGCGACTTTACTATTCAGACAGTAACGCAGCATGGTTATGGACAAGTGTTCGTGGCCGTATATTCCTTTTCCTGACTGTTGTCGCAATTGTAGTCGTAGGAGCCGTCGCCGCGGTCCGTGCTGTAAAATGTGGTCGTTCCCGACTTGGCGGTGGAGTTTGAATCGTAACAATCGTTCGTGCCGGTAATGCCGTTCCGGCGCACATAGGTCGCTGGCTGGGCATCCTGGGCCAGCTGGCTCGTGGCCGACGGCGCGTAGCCGTCGCTGTCGTTATCAAGTATCCATAAATTCGTGAACGTGATCTGGGCCCCTGACCCCAGCGCGATCGTGGCTTTGCCGGGATCAAAGGTCTTACCTTTATTCACCGCCCAGGTGGCGCCGGCGCCAATTGTCATGGTGTAGCCGGAAGCGCCGGTGAAGTTGCCGTTATCCACGCCGTTGACGCCGGTGATGGTGCAGTTATCATCGAGCGTCCAGTCGCCGCCCACCCCGGGCGAGCAGGGATCGGTCCAGGCCAGCGTCACCGAATTCGTCTCGCCCTGGGAGTTCTTTGCCGTTACGACCGTATGGTAGGTGCGCTTGGAGGTGTCGTTGACCTCCCAGGTAACCTCCCAGCGGCAATGCGTACAGCCCTCCTGGGCCCCGTCAATGGGACGCATGAACTTTATCTGGATACTGTGGTCCAGCACGGTCTCCGTTTTCACCTCGATCACCCCATTCGGGTCGTCGAGCTCAACATCTACCCGCTGCATATCCCCGACCTTCACGTCCCGCGGCTGGATGTCGGCGGTAACGAAAACCGGATTGCCGCCCCCGCCGGAAAAACGGAACGACTCGGTGATGCCGGCGACCTGACCCCCGCCACCGCCTTCCGGCGCGCCGCCGGGAACCGGCGGCGGGATACCCATCTCCTGAAGCGCGATGATCTCGGGAACAATGTCGTAACAGCGATCCGCGCCCGAAGATCCCCCGCAAGTCGCCACATTCTGGCCGGAAAAATCAGGCGCGCTGCCATTGCACGTTGCCGCCGCGGCCTGGTCGGAATCAGCATCGAGCGCATCGCTGGCCGCATTATCGAAATTGGCTCCGAGATGATAGGAGCCGCACACATCCCCGCTCCCGAGCGCGGCATAGGAATACGCGGCCCCCGCGGGATCAGCGGGCAGGGTGGGTATGTATGCCGGCACGAGCTCAGAGAGCGCTACGGGGTAGCGAAGATTCGTCGTGTAGTAAAGCTCAAGGGTATTTCGTATCTGCCGGATGTCCTCCAGGCGCCGGACATCGCGGGAGCGCTCGCGGGTGCTGGAAATGGAGATCACGATGGCTGACGCCACGAGGCCAATGGCGGCAAGAACGACCAGCATTTCGATAAGCGTGAACGCCCGGCGTACTGCGCTTATCTGCGGTGAATTACTAAAACCCGCCTGCCCTGAGCTTGTCGGACCTGCCGCTCGATCCTCCCTGTGGTGAGCCTGCGGTTCAACCCCGCTTACCACCCTCGGCATCAATCGAATGGGTCTAACCCATTGTCTCACCACTAAAAACCACCTGGAAAAACGGCTCATACTATCCTCCGGGAAATATTCATTTATGTGCCAATTTTAGAACGTAACCCCTGATCCGCAAACACCCACTGTGCATATCTTTGATCGCGCATATTTACCCTAGCTCCTGCGGCGATAGTCGCCTCGCCCTCTTTTCAAAAAAATATCGGCAACTTCTATCTCCCCGTCATTTCCAGTAAACAAAACCCGCCACCGTCCTACTCGGAGGCGATGCCGCGAGTCACTGCCGCCGAGTTTCTTGACGCGGCGATACCAATACGGATCTTGGGCTAGACGAGTTAATTCTTGTGTGACGCGCTCCCGAACACCCCTGGAAAGGACATTAAATGCCCGCTCTCCGTGTGAAGAGAAAAAGACCCGCAACATTATGAAAAAATATGGTACTTCTTTTTAATCTCGGCAAGAGTATGACGCTTTTTTCCACGGGATTCCCGCTCCGCAACCTCAAATCGGATATGATCTTCCATATCCTCTCTCCTTTCCTCCCAGCTGCGATAGGTGTCCCAATCTAAAATCACAAAACGCGGTGTACCGTTCTTTTTAATGATCACCGGTTTTATTTTTGAGATCGCGCGCGCAACTGTTTTTATAATCATACCGCAAAACTAACACTCCTGAAAAAAAATGCAATAGTAGGGCGTGATACTGCCTGCAGTGATCGGGGAAGATATGAGGGACCGCTGCGGCAAACGACATTATGCCGGTGGACTATCGGCGGAGCTTGCCGGGAGAATTTCAACCGGAACCGGCTCAAGAACCGATTCGCCGGGCGGGGTCTCGACAATTGCCGGCGGGGTCGCTTCAGGCGGGGTCTCGGACAAAACCGGATCGCCCGAAGGCGCGGGTGGAACGGGCTCTGAAGCGTTAGCTGGAGGCGGCGCTGTGCCCTCCGTAGCCGGTGGCGAAGGAGGGGTGGGAGGAGGAGCGCTGACATTCCCCTGGACGGCCTCAACCGATGAAGTGAATGTACAATCGCCCGGCACAGAGCGGAGTACGCCGGCTTGCACGAATACGCAATTCGGATCGCCGGTAGTAAAGTCAAAAAGCGTGATGCCGCGGGGTGAACCCGCTGAACCGACCTGGAGGCGCTGACGGGCGGTGATGTCTTCGGCAATGAGCTTCCCATCCTCGCCAATACTCCAGGCGCCGTTTTGCGACAGCACGGAGCGGACATTCAGGATGTCTTTCCCGGAAAGATCCAAGGGGTAGGCGGTCCGAACCCGACCCGTTGTTTCATCCACCGACCAAATGCCCTCGCCCGAAGCCATTTGCGAGAGGCCATGGTCAAGACGAGCGAACCCGCGATTGTTGCGGTTCATGAGGCAGTTCACCGCGCCAATACCCTCGCCTTGGTGCGGCTCGAAAGCAATACAAACAGTCGGCTCCCCCGGCTCGGCCCTCCGCCCAATGCCGGGAACGTCCGATGAAGTAATATGATCTCCGATGGCAATATCTCCCGTCACTTTTGTCGGGATCTGGCCGAGGAAGGCCACTTGCTTCCAGTGCGCGTCTCCAGCCCTGGCATCGGCGGCCTCGGTCACGTCCGAAGCGCGCACGCCAACAATGCCCGGTTTCGTGGATATAACGCCCATGAGATGTATGTCAGCCGTCGAAGTGGCGCGGCGGATATGGTTCGGGCGTTCAAGATCCAAAGAGACCAGCTCGCCGGGAACGAGATCAGTATCATAGGTTTCCAAAAGTTCGGCATAGTCCGCGGGGCTGGAGATAGCGCCGTCAATGAAGAGGTTACCATTGGTCATGAGGCGAAAGACGTTATTCACGGCGTTCGTGCCGATTTTGACGTTGCCCCCGATAAGGATGCGGCTGGTGTTCGTCGCGCTCTCCTCATACTGGACGCCGAAGGAGGTCAGACGGTCCGGCACCCTGCCGCCCACGCCCACGCCGCCGAACTCGTCCACGACGATATAGGAACTGGTTGAGGAACCGACAAGAAAGGGCATGGCGCCGGCCGTAGTGGTTACGGCGAGATTGGCCTGCGGCCCGGTGGTCCCGACGCCGATGTTCCCGCCGCCTTCAATAAAGAAGCGGGGCGCGAGGTTGGAATTCGTATAGAACGCAAGCGAGGTCGTGGAGAAAAGTCCTTGGCTAATGAGACCCGCGCCCTCAATGGTTGATGTCCCATTGGCCAGGAACGGACCGCGGAGGGTGAGGAGGTGGGAGGGCGAGGTCGTCCCGATGCCGACATTGCCGCTGGAATCAATGACCATCCTCGGCGCCGCGGTGCCGGAGGTATAGAACGCCAGGGTGCCGGTGGCTTGCAAGGCCTGGAGATTCAAACCGCCGTAGATGGTGGAAGTGCCCTGGGCGAGGAAGGGGCCGGAGATGGATAGCTTGGCTCCGGGCGTGGCCG
>CAYJUX010000026.1:2671-9891 GCA_964373475.1 uncultured Candidatus Saccharibacteria bacterium | reverse complement strand
TTTGTCAATTATACGAATTTTCCGCTAATTTGGGCAGGCAGCGAGATTAATGTTTAGGATGTTCTGAACAAGCGTGGGAAGCGAGAAGGCCACCAGTCCAACAGCTACTCCTGTTATACCATATATGAGATATGATTTAGCTTTCTTTTGCGCGTCTTCGCTTGCTCCGCCAAATAAGAAGTAAAAGGCCGAAACAAGAAGAACGATGACCGCTACGGTGAGAAGAATACCGCCTCCGAATTGGGAGATACGATTAAGTGTCACTATGAGGTTGTTGCACGTCGCTATCGGTGCTGCCATTACAAAGAGCGGACCTCCTAGAATTCCTAACAAGAAAGACGACGTTACGGCGACCTTTTCAGTATAGTACTGAAGATTTAATTTTATCATATTTCGCTGTAAGATGGGGTAATGCTTAGTCTTCGCGACTTTTTTTTTAATTGTAGGCCGGCAGGGGGAAATTAGGCAAGCCCCCTGTGGATGACTCTATTTTACCCGCACCCCGATGACATTCTGGATAAGCTCGGACAAGCCTTTGGCCACCAGGACTACGATGAGTCCAACGACGGCCCAGATAATGGCTTTATGGGCGCGTTTGATCTGGTCGGGGTTTGCGCCGCCCGTCAGGTAGAGGTAGGCGGCGAAGATGACCATAAGGGTGGTAAGGGGGATGGCGACCACGGCCAAAAAGTCGGCGATACGCACGATCACTGTTTGAAAATCCTTGGTACCGATGGGATTGGGAATAGCCGCCGCCCATACGCTCGGCATTCCCATCCAAATAACGGCCAGTGCAGTTACGGTTATCGCGGCGGAAGCTATTTGCTGAGGAATATTGCTCATGAAGTTATTTAATTCCGCATTTCTCCGCCGGAAAATCGTGCCACGGCCCGAAGGTGCCTGTAAAATTTTCGTCGCCCGCGGTCAGGACTTTAATGATCGTATCGACCGCCAGCCAGGCCAGGAGCACGATCGCGATCCCGGCGATGCTGTATGTCAAGGTCTGTTTTCCCCGTTTGACCATTGATTCTGACCCTCCGGAAATGAGCAGGGTTATGCCGCCGATCGCGATGAGCAATCCTGCGAGGGGAATGGCGACGAACTTGATGAGGAAGCTTGTGATGTTAATGACGAGAACGCCGAGGTGGCAAATAGTGCAACCGCCAGGATTTGCGCCCATTGCGCCAAGCGTACACGCATCCGGAATAAGTCCACCCGCCGCGGCAGGGGCCGCGGCGAGCATGATCGCAGTTATCGTTATGGGTGCGTATCTCCCAAAATAATTCATGGCTGCGAAAATTCGCCGAGCAACTGTTTGATTTCGTTCTCTGCGCGATCGATGACCTGTTCTAGCCCAAGGCGGCGCGCTGACACTGCATCTATCATATCACTGAGAACGCCGGATAGGGAACTCCCGAGGGGAACGGGCAGGGTTTTTGCCGACAGCACCTGATCGTAGAAGGTAAGCAGATATTCGCGCGGTGCTTTTGCAGCGACGAGGTCCCGCCGCGCCGATGGCAGGCCGACCGCATCCGCGTAGGTCTTTTGAATGTCTTTTGACTGCAGCCATAGGAGGAATCGCCAGGCCTGCTCTTTATTGGCAGAGGTGCGGGGAATGGCCAGAAGCCGCATCCGACCGAGTGTGGTCGGGGTCTTTATACCCTTTGCCTGCGGCAGGGGCGCGACGTCAAAGTTCAATTGGGGGTTTTCTGCCGCAACTCCCGGCACATCCGCGGCATATCCGATGGCCATGGCCGTGTCGCCTTTTGCGAATGCTTGGAGCGATGGCTCAAAAAATGCGTTCCAGGTATAGGTTTTCCTCGTGCTGTCGCTAAAGGAGGTATAAAATGCGAGCGCGGAAATTGCGGCCGGCCCATTGATGGCGCTTCTTTCCCCCGTAGGATCCACGAACGTACCGCCGGACTGATAGATGAGCGCGGCGAAGATATCGGCGGCATGCGCAATATTTGCCGCGGTGCCGAGCGCAATGGCGGAGCGCTGAATGCCGCCGACGGCGGAGAGTTTAGTGAGCATTCGTACTTGATCCATGAGTTCTTCCCACGTTTGCGGTGGTGCGGGGATGTTGGCGGCGTTCAGGTAGTCCTTGTTGTAAAAAAGAGCGAGTGTATCAAGGGAAAGCGGTGTTGCGAGGAGGGCGCCGGAGTCATCCGTGATGACATTCGCGGCGCCGTCGGCGAACGCATTTTTAATATCCTTTTTTTGATAGCCGAGAGAGCCCTCGGGCAACGGAGAAATTTTGTCCCGGTAACTTTTTAGCGTGGTGTCTTCAAGGAAGAAAACATCCGGCCCGCGCCCGGCCGCGAGCGCGTTCAAGAGTTCGAGCTCGTAGGTTTTGGGGTCCTTTTTGACATACTCGATGGTCGCGCTCTGCGCCATTTCTTCATTATAGGTCTGGCCGATCGTTTCCCAGAGCGCGGGTTCGTCTTCGGGTCCCCAAATAATGAGCGTGAATGGGTCTGGCGGCCTCTCTTTGAATCCGGGTAGAACGCCGGTAATGGTAAGAAGGGCAATAAGAACAATAACCCCGATAGCGCCGAAAATAATGAGCTGGGGGCGGCTCATTTTTTTATAAATAGCAGGCCGAAGTGATGGCTCCCGGCGTCAAATTCTTTTTCCAGTTCAAACCCCGCCTCCTCCGCCATTCGCTTTACTCCCGCTTTGGGGGTGCGCAGCGTCATGGCTGGCCCGGCGGGAAACGGCGTTTCATCCCATTCCAGCACAGCCAGGCGCCCGCCGGTATGGAGCACCCGCCGGGCCTCTTTAAATATCTCGCCTTTGGCCTCGGCCTGGAACAGGATATTGGCCAGGATCACGAAGTCCACGCCGTTACTCGGCAGGTGGGAGCCCTCCGGGCGCTCCAGGTCAGCCCAGATGGTTTCAATATTCAAGAGATGCGCCAGGTTGGCCTTGGAGCGGATGAGGTCAACGGCATGCGGCTGGATATCGATGGCGTACACCTTGCCGTTTTCCCCCACTTTGCGGGCGGCCGGGATGCTGAAGTATCCCCCGCCGGCGCCAAAATCAGCCACGACCATGCCGGGGCGGATATCCAGCCGGCTAACGATGCGCTCGGGCTGGAGAAAACCACCCATGTCCCCGGTCATCCCAGGTTTTGTCTCAGTAGCTTCCGGCATAAGGGAACTATTGTACTACCGGCCTTTTGGATCATGAATTATGAATCATGAAGCACGGATTGTGGCATCCTCGGTCCTTTCCCTGATTCTTGATTCATAATTCATGATTCATCTCAAAGCGTCGTCGTTGACGCAATACGGTCGCCCTCGTCCAGGCGCATGATGCGCACGCCCTGGGTGGCGCGCCCCAGCGTGGGGACTCCTTTCAAGGCGGTGCGGATGACCTGGCCTTTCTGGGAGATGGCGATGAGCTCGTTTTCCCCGCGGATGAGGTGGGTGGAGATGATCGCCCCGTTCTTTGATGTCAGCTGGGCGGTCTTGATGCCCGACCCGCCCCGCTTTTGCCGTTTATATTCCTTGAGCGGCGTCTTTTTCCCGAACCCCTGGTCCATGACGACCAATAGTTCGGCATTTTGGTTCTCGCCCGAAGCCGAGATGATGTTCACCCCGATGATGCGGTCTTCCCTTTTCAAACGCATGGCTTTGACCCCGGCCGCGGCCCGGCCCATGGCGCGAACATCGGATTCGCGGAAGCGAACGGCCTGGCCCCGCGCGGTCACGAGGAGGATCTCATCTTTGGGGGAAACGAGCGCCACGCCACGGAGCGCGTCCCCCTTTTTCAGCGTGATGGCCACAATGCCGCTCCGCCGCACGTTATCAAATGCGTCCGAATTGGCCTTCTTTATCATACCATGCGTCGTCACCATGGCGAGGTAGCGCGGGGCTTCGGTCGCCTGCTTTTTGGCGCTTTTCGGAATGGCCACAATGGAGAGGATCTGCTCATCCGGCCGAATGGAGAGGAAATTAAAGATGGCTTTCCCCTTGGCCGTTCGCGAACCCTCCGGGATCTCGTAGGCCTTTATCTGGAATACCTTGCCGGATGACGTAAAGAAAAGGAGGTCCGCATGGGTGTTGGCCGTAAGAAAATGCTCCACAACATCCTCTTCCTTGGTCTCAATGCCCTGGATGCCTTTGCCGCCTCTTCGCTGCACGCGGTAGACCTCGGGCCGGATACGTTTGACATAGCCGCCGCGGGTCATGACAATGATCATCTCCTCTTCCGGGATGATGTCCTCGGTGGCTATTTCGCGGGCCGCGTTTTTTACTACCCTGGTTCTCCGCGCATCCCCATAGGCCTTTTTCACGTCAGCCAGTTCCCGGGCCACCACGCCGAGTATTTTTTTGGCGTCCTTCAGGAGCGCTTCCAGCTCCCGCGCCAGGGCCTGTTTTTCTTTCAGTTCATTTTCTATTTTTTGGCGCTCCAGGCCGGCGAGCGTGGCCAGGCGCATTTCCAGAATGGCCGTGGCCTGGGCCTCGGAAAATCCGAATTTTTGGCGGATATTCTTATGGGCATCATCACGGTCCTCCGACTTCTTGATGGTTTGGATGACCGCGTCTATCTGGTCCAGGGCCCTGGACAGGCCTTCCAATATATGGATGCGCTCTTTGGCTCTGGCGAGTTCGAACCGGGAGCGGCGCGTGACCACGGTTTGGCGGTGCTTCAGGTATTCGGCGAGTATGGACTTTAGGGGGAGCACCTGGGGCTGGATGCCATCCACCAGCGCGAGAAAATTGGCGTTGAAGTTTTTTTCAAGGTCGGTGAATTTATACAGGCCGTTCAGCACCTTTTGCGGGAAGGCATCCGTCTTGAGGTCAATGGCGATGCGGAGGCCGTCTTTATCCGATTCGTCGCGGAGGTCGCGAATGCCTTCTATTTTCTTTTCGCGCACCAGTTCGGCTATTTTTTCCACCAGCTCGGACTTATTTACCTGGTACGGTATCTCGGTGATGATGATCTGCTTTCCCTTTCCGGATGAGGTATTATTGTCCACGACCTCGGCCACGCCGCGCATCAGGATGGCGCCCCGGCCGGTGGCGTACGCGCTCCGGATGTCGGCTGAATTGAAGATAATGCCGCCGGTGGGGAAATCCGGCCCGGGGATGATATCGGCAATGGCTTCCGCGGAGGCGTCGGGGCGCTGGATAAGGAGGAGGAGCGCGTCAATCACTTCGCCCAGATTATGCGGCGGGATGCTGGTGGCCATGCCGACCGCGATGCCGACCGAGCCGTTGGCGAGCAGGTTGGGGATGCGGGTCGGGAGTACGGTCGGCTCTTTTATCGTGGCATCGAAATTATCCCGGAAATCCACGGTGTCCTTGTCAATATCGGCCAAGAGCTCGGATGAGATGCGCGCCAGGCGCGCCTCGGTGTAGCGGTAGGCGGCCGCACTATCGCCGTCGATCGAGTTATGGACAAATACCCCCGCCGCGAGAGCGAAGTTGTGCGTCCCATCTATCGTCAGGTCGTATACGGCCTCTCGGCCGGCGTTCAGTTCGACTTTCATCACCCGGTGATTTTTGTGCACGGCGCGCTGGACAAGTTCCGGGTTGCCCCCGAAATATTTTTTGATCCCGGTCTCCCAAAACGGCGCGCTCCCATAGGGGTACACCACGCCCCGCACTTGCCGGTAACGCTCCGCATCAACCCGGGAAAATCTTTTTTTTACTTCCGCGCAAATCCGTAAGAACTTGAGCCTGCCCGTGTTGTTGGTAACCCGCGCCTTATTCACCCGAACTATTTTTTCGTGCATCAGCGCGCGGTACCCCGGGTTTTGCCACAGGCGCTTCAGCGTCCTCGCTAGGCGTTCGCCGTGTACTCGTCTCAGTTCAGGGTGGTCGCTGATATACTGCCGGTTCATGCGGCTGAGAAAGAGCCGCATCTTGTTCCGGTACGCCGGATCGCGCCACTGCTTTCGATTCCACGCGGCAATCAACCGGGCGCGCGCTTCGCGATGTTCCGGTTTTGCCCAATACCGCGCTCGACCCGCCGCAATACTTTTTCGGTACTCGAGGTTCTGATGCTGGTCTGCGGCGTGGCGGTAGTGGACCTTCCAGTGTTCTCCCCAATGCAATCTTCGGAGGTTGTCCGGAGTATTGTTCAGTTTGTTGAAATCCACGTGGTGACGCACCCGCCCATCGCTTTTCCGGTACCTCCCGTGGGTAAGGTTGTAGTTGTCCGCTAGGTGATGTGCGGGTACCCACTCGTCTCGCTGCGGTTGGTAGATCAGCACATATCCCTCTCGGTTCAGCCGGTCGGTTTTCTCGGAAAGCCGTTGGTACAAGGGCATCAGTGAATCCTCCGGCATCAATTCTGCCGCCTCCTTGTAGCTCCCGTCGCGCAAGAGAAAGCGGTGATTCGGAGTGCATCGGATTTCTTCCCCGGTATCCAATACCACTTTGATGATCTGGGTTTCCGTCATGGTCATTCTTGGATTCTTGATCTCGGCCACGGAAACGAGCCCCAGGGAATTGATGGTGTAGGTGTAATGTGTCCGGCCTTGCCGGCTTTCCTCCACTAGTTCTCCGAAACTCAATTTCCTGCCGTCGGTGAGCGCTACGTTCGTATCTTTTGTAAAGCAGCCGAAATTACCCTGGCCGTCAACCAGGGGGTAGCGCAGTGAAAATTCCTGCGCCATCCGGACCATGGAGTCGTAAGCAGCCGTGTCGCCGTGCGGGTGGTATTGTCCCAGGACATATCCCACGACTTTGGCCGATTTTTGGTATTTCGCCCCTGGCCGCAGTCCCATTTCGTGCATGGCGTAGAGGATGCGGCGGTGCACCGGCTTTAATCCGTCCCGGACATCCGGCAGGGCGCGGGCCACGATAACGGACATGGCATAGTCAAGGTACGACTCCTGCATTTCCTCGATGATCTCGCGTTTTTCGACTTTACCGATGTCAGCCATAGATCCTGAAAATTGAGAGCGACCACGAATACCTATTCGCGGGGGCCATGGTTATTCAGCGAAGTAATAGTATACGTCTTTGGCGGTACGGCGAAGTTCACCCAGGTTATAGAACACCACCTCGCCGATAGAGCTTGTTTGTTTTACCGGCTCGGGATCGGGTGGGCGGATTTTTGCCGCGAGCGGCGCGGCCAGCAACCGCGCCGTGGCGTAGCTGGAGTAGAGCGGCAGGGTAGCGGCTTCCATAATGGCTTTTGTCGGACCGGGCGAGGCGGCCTTCATCAGGCGCGGCGGGGATTTTTTTTCTTCCGGCAACGCG
>CAYJUX010000026.1:0-2571 GCA_964373475.1 uncultured Candidatus Saccharibacteria bacterium | reverse complement strand
GCTCGGCCAATTCAGCCACGGGCGTTTTCGTACGGCCGAGTTCAGCCATCAGGCCTTTCGCTCCCGATGCGGCGGCGCCAAAGGCCTCTTTCAATGCTTGGAGCGGGCCGACGGGTGCGGATTTTTGCGCGCTCGTATCCATCGGCGCCGCGGCAGTGCTGAGTCCTTGGGCGGGTGGAGCCGCGCCCCGGCCTCCTCCCGGCGAGAGCGTTTGCTGAATGGACGTGACCCCGAGCGCCAGGATAACGGCGCACCCGGAAAGATACGCGGCCACCGCGAGGATGCGCCGCTCGTATTCGGGCCGCTTCCGGATGGCAGTGAGGAAGGCGCTGATGCGGGGCATGATCAATTTTGGGTCAGCACCACGATGCGGGTCTCGGTTTCGGGCAGGTCTTTTTTCTTTAGGTTGAGCTTTTCCAGCCGCTCGGCATTCTTGGCCCCGGCGGCTTTCAGGAATTCATCTACCGGTTCCAGTTTCACCCGGAGACCCGGGAGGTGGTAATGCATGGGAATGACGAGGCGCGGCCCCAACTGGGCTACGATCTCAGCCGCTGTTTCGGCATCTATGGTATAGGTGCCGCCGACCGGGATGAGCAGCACATCAACGTCGCCGAGCGCTTGGAGCGTTTCTTCGCGGAGCGCCGCCTCACCGAAGTCCCCCAGGTGCGCGACCGTAATGCCTTCGGCCGCAATGCGAAAGGCAATATTCGGCCCGCGCTTTGCGCCGCTAGCGGCGTCATGGAACGTTGGGATGCCCTGGATGGCAACGCTTTTCACTTCATATTCTCCCGCTCCGGAAATGACCATGGGGCTTCCGGGGATGGCAGCGGCATTGGCGTGGTCCGGGTGGCTATGCGTGACCAGTACCACGTCGGCATGGAAGCGCGGCGGGGTAAGGCCTATTTCCTTTGAAAAAGGATCAATCGCGAGGACGGCCTCGCGAGTGTCTATTTTGAAGCAGGATTGTCCGTACCAGGTGATGGTCATAGCGGGGTTGGGTCGGCGGCGGGTGATCAGCGCCGAAAATGCGGTCTCGGATGGGTTAATCCTAGCACAGTTTGGTATCAGGCGGAAGCTCTTTTTCTCAGGAATCTTGCATAGTTTTGGCCTCTCGGCTATACTCGCCAAATGGAAAAAAATGGCGCCAATGCCAATGCGGTCTTCGAGCGCGGCAAGCACCCGATGGATCTGCTATTGAAGCAGAAGAGCGATGCGGGGCACCTGCCGAGGCCGGGCGATATTATGGAAGGCGCGGTTATTGAGAAGCGGGGTTCGCGCCTTTTCATAGACCTCGGCAGCCGCGGCACGGGTATTGTCTACGGCCGCGAGTACTACGAGGCCGCGGATGTGATCAAGCGCCTCGCTCCCGGCGACCGCATTTCCGCCAAGGTGGTGGAGCCCGATAACGACGAGGGCTATGTGGAGCTTTCCCTGAAGGAAGCCGGCCGCGAGAAGAATTGGGAGGAATTCAAGCGCCTGATGGCATCCGGCGAGCTCTTGAAACTAAAGATCCGCGAAGCCAATCGCGGCGGGCTCATTTTGGAACACCTCGGGGTTCTCGGGTTCCTCCCCGCTTCCCAGCTTTCCCAGGAGCACTATCCCCGCGTGGACGGCGGGGACAAGGAAAAGATCTTTGAAGAATTGAAGAAGCTCATCGGCCAGGAGCTGGAGGTTTCGGTCATTGACATTGACCCGGATGACGAGAAGCTTATTTTCTCCGAAAAATCCAAAGAGACCGAACTCGTGAAAACCAAGCTCGCCGCCTATCATGTCGGCGACACGGTGGCGGGCGAGGTGGCCGGCCTGGTATCCTTTGGCGCCTTCGTGAAGTTCGGCGACGGGCTGGAGGGCCTGGTGCATATCTCGGAGATAGATTGGCAGCTCATTTCGCATCCGGCGGATGTCCTGAAGCTCGGCCAGAAGGTGCCGGCCAAAATAATCGGCATTGAGGGCGACAAGGTATCGCTCTCCTTGAAAGCGCTGAAAGCCGATCCCTGGGCCAAGGCCGGGGAGAAGTATAAAAAGGGCGACGTGGTGAGCGGCATGGTGGCGAAGTTCAATCCCTTCGGCGCGTTCGTGAAGCTGGATGAGGACATTCAGGGTCTGGCGCACATTTCCGAATTCGGCACCGAGGCGAAAATGAAAGAAGTGCTCACGCAGGGCGCGCCGCATGAATTTAAGGTCCTCTCCGTGGACCCGAAGGAGCATCGCTTGGCGCTGGGCCTGGTGAGAGAGGAAGCGGAGACCATGCCCGCGGCACCGACCGCAACGCCGGAGTTGTCCGCGGCTGAGGAGGCCTCTGCCTCCCCCGCGCTCGAACCTCAGGCGTAAAGCGGGCCTGTCGCATAGTGGTAATACACCGCATTCGTTCATCCTTTTAAATTTTCCACTGGGCCTATGGTCCAGTGGTAAGACGCCACATTCGCATTGTGGAGACGCGAGTTCGATTCTCGCTAGGTCCATTGGAAAATTTAGAAGGACAAGTTGCCGAGACACGAGTTCAATTCTCGTCAGGTCCACCAACAGGAATTTTGCAAATTTTTTGAGCCAGACGGAAGCATTGCCTCGCGG
>CAYJUX010000025.1:0-10173 GCA_964373475.1 uncultured Candidatus Saccharibacteria bacterium | reverse complement strand
TCGCGTTCAAGCGCTAAGACCATCTCCCGCGTCGGGCCGGCCGGGAGAAATGCTTCTTCGGTCTTGGGCGTGAGTTCCTCCAGGAGCGATTTCCGGATGGCCTTTTGAATGGTCTCCGGCGTAATGCCGTGCTCCCGGTTATATGTTTCCTGTATTTTGCGCCGCCGCGCCGTCTCGCCCATGGCTTTTCGCATGGACTCGGTCACGCGGTCGGCGTAGAGGATGACCGTGCCGTCGGTGTGGCGCGCCGCCCGGCCGATTATCTGGAGGAGCGTGGTCTCGTTCCGGAGGTAGCCCTCCTTGTCGGCGTCCAGGATGGCGATGAAGGAAACCTCCGGGATGTCGAGTCCTTCCCGGAGCAAGTTTATGCCCACCAGCGCTTCATGCTCGCCTTCACGGAGTTTTTTCAAAATGTCCGGTCGGTCAAGGGTTTTTATTTCGGAGTGGATGTATTCGGATTTGATGCCGGCCTCGGTGAGGTATTCGGCGATGTCCTCAGCCAGGCGCTTGGTCAGGGCCATGACCAGCGAGCGCTCGCCCTTGGCGATGCGTTTTTTGATCTCGGCGATGACGTCTCGGATCTGGCTTTTCGTCGGCCGCACTTCTGTTTTTGGATCCAGCACGCCGGTGGGGCGGATTATCTGCTCGACCACATGGGGTTGCGACTTCAGGAGTTCGTATTGGTTCGGGGTGGCTGAAACAAAAAGCACGCGATGAACCTTTTGATTAAACTCCTCAAACTTCAGCGGCCGGTTGTCTACGGCCGAGGGCAGGCGAAACCCATATTCCACGAGCGTTTCCTTCCGCGCCCGGTCGCCCGCGTACATGGCGCGTAGCTGGGGCAGGGAGGCATGCGACTCGTCAATGATCACGAGGAATTCATCTTGGAAGCGGTAGCGGAAGTAGTCAACCAGGGTGAAGGGCGGGGAGCCGGGCGGCCGGAAGGAGAGCTGACGCGAGTAGTTCTCAATCCCGCTCATAGAGCCGGTGGATCCGAGCATTTCCAGGTCAAAGTTCGTCCGCTGTTCTAAGCGCTCGGCCTCGAGGAGCTTGCCTTCTTTTTTGAATTTTTCAAGCTGTTCGGAAAGCTCGCGGCGGATATTGGCCATGGCGAGTTTTAATTTGGCCCGCGGCGTGACGAAATGCTTGGCCGGGAAGAGCTTGTAGGAGGGAATGGGGGTGAGGGGATAGGGGTTAGCGCCGCCGCCGATCTTCTGGAGCGCGAGCGAACTTATTTTATTTTTTTCTATGCCCACCAGGACCTTTTCCTCGCCGGAGGGCAGGAATACTTCGGTCATATCCCCGCGCATGCGAAAATTTCCCTGGCGCGGGTCATAGATATTTTTCACGTACTGCAGGCCAACTAAGCTCCGAGAAAGGTCGCGGAGCGAAAGGGGTTTCCCGAGGCCGAGCTCCAGGGCCACTTTTTCATATTCCTCCGGGTCGCCGATGCCGTAGATGCAGGAGACCGAGGCAACGATCAACACGTCATCGCGGGTGAGGAGCGAGGCGGTGGCGGCGTGGCGGAGCGAATCAATGAGCTCGTTGATTTTGGCATCCTTTTCTATATAGGTGTCGCTCCGCGGGAGGTAGGCCTCGGGCTGGTAGTAGTCGTAGTAGGAGACGAAGTAGTGGACGGAATTTTCCGGGAAAAATTCCTTGAATTCCTGGTAGAGCTGTGCGGCCAGCATTTTATTATGCGAAATAACGAGCGTCGGCTTTTGGAGTTTTGCCATGACATTGGCCATGGTAAAGGTCTTGCCCGAGCCGGTAACGCCGAGCAGTGTTTGGCAGTGGGCGCCCGCGTCAAAATTCGCCGCGAGTTTCTGAATTGCTTGTGGTTGGTCCCCGGTCGGTTTATATGTACTTGCGAGTCTGAACTGCATAGTGCGGCTGGCCTCTCCCGTACCATCCCGCTGAAAGCGGGACTGGCGCGGGGTCCCCGGCCGGCCCAAATTTACTGGAAAGATGGAAACGCATGCCCAGTAGTACAACTGCGAACTACCTGAAAAGGTAGGTGCGAAGACGTTCGGCTAAAAATCTGCGACCTCTGGCTCTGGAGGGCATAGGTATAGCAGAACCTGTTCGAAGTTGTACTACTGGGCATGGGTCCGGTCTTCGCTGTGCTAGGATAGATATGTGATCACGGCGCTGGAAGGCGTTATTGAAATGGTCGGCGAGCGGTTCCTCGTCATCAACACCGGCGGGGTTTCTTACCGCGTGTTCGTGAGCGGGGAAACACTCCGAAAAATATCAGAAAAAAGCCAAAAAATCAACCTTTCGGCTCCGCCCCGGCTGAAGCTGTGGACGCATCTTCATCAGCGCGAGGATACCCAGGAGCTGTACGGTTTTTTGCACTTTCCCGAGCTTGAATTTTTTGAGCTCGTAATCCAGATCTCCGGCATTGGTCCGAAGTCTGGCCTGGGCATCATGGCCGTGGCGCCGCTGGATACCCTGAAGCGGGCCATTGCCTCGGGCGATACTTCCTACCTCACCAAGGTTTCCGGCATCGGCCGGAAGACCGCCGAGAAAGTGATACTGGAACTGCGCGAGAAAATGGCCGGCCGCGGCGCGGGGACGATATCAGCGCCGGAAATGAAAGAGGAATCCGATGCGCTGGACGCCTTGATGGCGCTCGGTTATAACCCGCGTGAAGCCAGGGAAGCGCTCGCGGCCGTGCCCGCCGAAGTGCGTGGGGCGTCGGCCCGGGTCAAGGGAGCCCTGAAGCGCCTTGGCAATGCCCAGTAGGATCGAAGCTGGCCGGAAGTCGTTCCTCGAGTCCGCCGAATGGGAGGAAGTACAGCGGCGTATGGGGCGGCGCTGCACGCGTATCGGCGGCGTGCTGGCCATTCGGCACGATTTGCCCTTGGGCCATCACTACTGGTATGCGCCGCGTCCAATACTGGATGCGCCTTGCCTTCTGGCTTTGGTTGAACAGGCCAGGGCTTCGGGCGCGTTATTCCTGAAAGTTGACCCGGCGACCCCACTAGCGCCCATTCCTTACCGCCATGCGTTGTCGCATTCGCTGCAGCCGTCAGAAACCGTTTTCATGGATTGCCGGAAAAGCGATACGGAGTTTTTGGCCGCGATGCACCCCAAGACCCGCTATAACATCCGGCTGGCGGAGCGCCACGGCGTAACGGTTCGCATCCCGCGGCCTCCAATTCTCGAACGGGATATCCAATTCTTTCATGGGTTATTGACCGAAACGGCAGCGCGCGATGGTTTCCGGCTCCATCCGGCCGAGCATTACCGCATACTGTTTCAGGTGGGGAGCGTTCCATTCATGAATGCGCTTTTTCTCGCCGAATTGAACGGCGTCCCCATTGCCGCAGCGCTGGTGAATTGCTACGCTCCTTCCCGTACCGCTACCTATTTGCACGGTGGATCAAGCCGGGCGCACCGCGCGCTCATGGCACCGCACCTTTTGCACTGGCACGTTATGCGCTATCTTCGGGAGACCGGGTTTGATCGCTACGATCTTGGCGGGATCGACGAGCGGAAGTGGCCGGGCGTATCGCGCTTCAAGCTCGGTTTTGGGGGGAGCCGCCATGTATTTCCGTCGTCAGTTGATTATATTTTTCGCCGCATGCCCTACGCGCTGTATCGCCTGCGGCGGCTATTGCTTCGCACGGCATGAGACCCAATACGCTCACCATCGACCGCATCTACTTCTGGCTGGGATACTTCACGGTTTTTTATCTTGCGCTTTCGGCTCTGGAGTTCTTCTCCAATCTGCACATTCGTTATCCGGAGTTTGAGCACATGCTGGACGCGCTCTCCGAGCCCTACCTCGGCGCGCTGGCCATATACGTGGTTTTAAAGGAGCTCCGCAAGCGGCGCGGGATGTCTTCCCTGCACCAGGGCGAGCGCTTCGTC
Organism: uncultured Candidatus Saccharibacteria bacterium; assembly: GCA_964373475.1. Lineage (GTDB taxonomy): Bacteria > Patescibacteriota > Minisyncoccia > Sungbacterales > SURF-37 > JACQMJ01. Next base: position 6,294 of record CAYJUX010000025.1, on the reverse strand, counting down.
ATTGCCTGGCTCATCCTCCTAAGCGCGGCCACGCTTGCCGTCATGGGTACGGATCTCTATCGTTTTGATATCGCCTATCGCCTTATTATCTCCAATTCGCTTGCCTCGCTGATGATCTATATCGGCTCGCGCATCCATCACCCGTAATGACATCCCAAGCACCAAGCGCCAAATTCCAAGCGGTTTGTAATTCGGGATTTGTAATTTGGAGTTTGTAGATAGATACATGGAAGCTTTTTTTGACGCCCTGAAGGCACTGCTCCCGAAAACATTACTGCGCCTCTACCACTTCGGGTTGGCGGGACTGGCCGCGCTTATCTATGGGTTTCCCTCCCGCCGCATGATGGTGATCGGGGTTACCGGTACGGACGGGAAGACCACCGTGGTGCACCTCTTGCATGAGATGCTCACTTCGGCCGGTTACAGGGTCGGCTCGGTTTCCTCGCTCCGCTTTAAGGTTAATCATCGGGAGGAGCTGAATCTTTTGAAAATGACCATGCCCGGGCGCATGCGCTTGCAGCAGTTCCTGGCCCAATGCCGCCGGGCCGGATGCCAGTTCGCCATTATTGAGGTGACCTCGCAGGGAATTACTCAGTCGCGTCATCGCTTCATCCGCTTTACCGCGGGCGTGCTGACGAACATTACGCCCGAGCATATAGAATGGCACGGCAGTTTTGCGCGTTATCGCGAGGCCAAGATGGAACTTTTTCGCGCCTTGCCTCCCCGCGCTACGGCCGTCCTGAACCGTGAGGATCCATCATCCGAACTTTTCGCAAAAAGCACGCCCGCGCGCGTTACCTGGTATTCTCGCCGGGAGATCGAGTTAGGGCATGTCAGCCGGCCGGTGCGCGTTTTTCGCGTTGACGCGAAAAGCGTTCAATTGGAGCTGGAGGGGCGACTATTGGCAGCGCCGCTCGGCGGGGCATTTAACTTATCAAACGTGCTCGCCGCCGCCGCAACGGCGCTGGTGTTCAATGTTCCCATTTCGGCCATTGCTTCCGCGCTGGAAAATTTTCCGGGCGTTCCCGGGCGCATGGAATATATACAGGAAAGACCGTTCGCGGTAGTCGTGGACTACGCGGTAACGCCGAAAGCGCTTGAATACGTCTATACCGCGCTCGGTGGAAATCTTATTTGCGTCTTCGGCTCGGCCGGCGGCGGGCGCGACCGTTGGAAGCGTCCACAGCTCGGCAGTATCGCGGGGAGATTTTGCCAGGCCATCATACTGACCAGTGACGACCCTGACGATGAGGACCCGCGGGATATCACGGGGGAGATACGGTCCGGAATGCCAGCGGATGCGGCCGCCAAGTCACGGGTCGTTATTGACCGCCGCGAAGCCATCCGCCAAGGGCTCCATTCAGCGAAAGCCGGCGATACGGTTATTATTACCGGTATGGGCGCCCAGCCCTGGTTGATCGTTGGCGGCAGGAAAATTTCCTGGGACGACCGCAGGGTCGTGCGCGAGGAACTGCAAAAATTATCCGCATGAATAGTTGGAGGTAACATTAATCTGTATATCCGTACAGATCCGTAATCCGTAAAGCCATGGAACTGCATCCTTTTGATCTCCAGATACAGAGCACTGCCTCGGATGGGAAGCACACCCCCCGCGAGTGCGTGGAGATGGCCAAAACAAACGGCCTGCATACCATTGCCATCACTGACCATGACACGGTCGGCGGCGTCGCCGAGGCCCTTATTGCGGGCCAGGAGCTTGGCGTACGCGTCATCCCCGGTATCGAGATGACCGCGGAGGAACATAACATTCATCTCCTCGGCTTTGGGATAGATGTCGCGCATCCGCCGCTCGTGGCGGCCATGGAGAAATTTGCGGAAGGCCGGATGGTCGGCGCCCAGGAAATGGTCCAACGCCTGCAGGCCGATTTCGTTGTGCCCTGGGAGGATGTACTGGAAAAAGCCAAAGGCGCGGTCATTACCCGTCCCCACATTGTGGATGTCATCCTGGCGCATCCGGAAAATAAGGTGAAACTCGGCGGCGTTTCCACGCGCCACGAATTTTTCCGGCAATTTTTTTCTGACGCCAGCAAGTACTATGTCCATCGCTCGCATGTGAGCGCCAAGGAAGCCATTGGCCTGCTCCATGACGCGGGAGGCGTTGCGGTATGGTCGCACCCGCCCATCCCCGACTTCATGGATAATTGCGTGGCCTTGGAAGAATTCCTTCGCGAGCTCATCTCCTACGATATTGACGGTATTGAACGGTTTGGTCCGTCTCTTACCACAGCGAACGTAACTTGCCTCGAAACGCTCGCGGCGCGCTACCATCTGCTCATCACCGGCGGCTCGGATTTTCATGAGCGCTATGACCCGGCTGGTAAGCCCTGGCCGCGCTCCGCGGCCGCCATCGGGGAGTTCCCCGCCTATGGGCGGTCTCTGGAAGATATTTTGCCGGCGTTGGACGCGGCCATGGCGAAGCGGCAGAACATTGCGAAAACTCCATAGTATTGCTATAGTCGGCGGGTGCCGCATAAGCGCCTGCCGCGATCGGTGAGAAAATTTTTACGGAAAAAGAAAGCCGAGCTCCGTCGGCAGTTTTTATCTACGCCCGAAGGGGAAGCAAAAATCTTTGAACTTGTCCAGCGCACCCGCGAGACCTATACTATAAAGCACGAAGCAGGCGTTCATAAAAATCCGTAGATCATGCTCTCTTTTTATAGCGATCTTGCGGCAGGCGAGAAGCGCGCGGTGCGGCGGTTGGGGGTGCTTTTTGTGGTTCTGTTGAATGTATTCGCGGCGGCGCTTATTCTTTTTTACGGGTTTTCCGCCTGGCATGCGGCCAGGGGTATTTTCGGTACGGATAGGCGGCTAGAGGTGAGCGTGAGCGGAGAGGGGAAGGTCTCGGCGCGTCCCGATGTCGCGCGCATCACCGCCGCCATCCTGACCGGATCCGATTCGCTTGCGCCGGCCCAGGAGGAGAACTCAAAAAAATCTAACGCGGTCGTGGCGTATTTAACGGAACAGGGCGTGGCCGAAAAGGATATAAAAACGGTCGGATACAATATCTATCCGCAGTACCGCTATCCGGCGCCCTGCCGCGCCGATATCTGCCCGTTGGATGTCGAGCGCCCGCGGATCATCGGCTATCAGATACGGAACTCGTATGAGATCACGGTCCGCGATCTCACTAAAGCCAATGCCATTCTTGCCGGCATCGTATCAGCCGGCGTGAACGAGGTGGGCGGCATCACCTTCACTATTGATAAGCCCGAAGAGCTGAAGGCCCAGGCGCGTAAGGACGCCATTGAGAACGCCCGCGCCAAGGCCGTCCAGCTGGCGCAGGGTCTTGGCCAGCGCCTCGGCCGTATTACCAATTTTTCCGAAGGGGGGAGCGTACCGCCAATGTTTTATGAGCGCGGCCTCGCGCTGGATGGCAAGGGCGGGGGAGGATTTGAACCATCGGTCGAGGCAGGCGAGAATGAGGTCATGGTAACCGTGAGTATCACCTATGAGTTTAGATGAGCCGCAGGCCGGGCCTACGCCCGGCGACGTATTCCGGCATCTCCTGGCCATTGTTACGCTCTATCTTTCGGCGGTCGGTTTCGGCATGGTCCTCTTCGCCCTCATTGACCGGTGGTTCCCGGATCCGCTGTCCTATCCCATGGGCGCCAATGCCGGTCCGCTCCGCTGGGCGCTCTCCGCGCTGGTCATTGTATTCCCGGTATATGTGTGGATCTCGTGGGTGAACGCGCGCTCGGCCCTCTACACGCCTTCGCTGCGGTTCCTTTCCATCCGCCGCTGGCTCTACCATTTCACGGTCTTTGCCGCATCGGTCGTTATCATTGGAGACCTCGTGGCCTTGGTATATAACTTTTTGAATGGCGACCTCACGGGGCGCTTTCTCCTGAAGATCTTGGCCGTCTTTTCCATCGCCGCCGCGGTGTTCGCCTACTATCTCTGGAATATCCGCCGCCAGACCCCGGCGTCGGCCGATCCCAAAATGCGCTGGCTGGTGTTCGGGACCGTGGCTATTGTGGTTGCCTCGGCTGTTTCGGGATTCGTGGTGGCCGGCTCGCCCTTTGCCGAGCGCATGCGGCGCTTTGATGACCGGCGCGTTGGCGATCTCCAGACCATTCAGTGGCAGGTCATTAATTATTGGCAGAGAAAAGACCTTCTGCCCGATACCGTGGACCAGCTGCAGGATGACATCTCCGGCTTTATCCCGCCGCGCGAGCCCGAGACCGGCGCCGCATATGAATATCGGGCGCTGGGTAATTTGCAATTTGAGCTCTGCGCCGTATTCAGCACGGACGGCAGGATCAATGGCCATCCCCGGGTGCCCGGCATTGCCTTTCCCGGGCCGAAAATCCCGGAGAGCTGGGCCCATGGCACGGGTCGCGTCTGTTTTGAACGCACCATTGATCCGGACCTTTACGGCATTGAGAAGCCCCAGCGGGGGATCCAGTGAGATCGTTCCATCGCTTCGTCCCGTAGTAGAGCGCTTCGCTCTCACTACGGGGCTTCGCGCGGTGAACATATTTCCATTGTTTTGATCGCTTCGTCACTTTGACCATGTTCGTACTGGATTACCTTTCTACTTTTCCGGAGTGGGGCCCATTGCTCCTGCGCCTGACCCTCGGCGCGGCGTTCATCACGCACGGCTACCCCAAGCTTTTCAGGAATTTTTCCGGCGTTGCCGGGTGGTTTGACGCCATCGGCATCCGGCCGGGCAAGTTTTGGGCGCTCCTCGTCGGCATGGTGGAGTTCTTCGGCGGCATGCTCCTCGTCCTCGGCGTTTTTACCCAGATCGCCGCTCTTTTTTTGGCCATTGTTATGCTGGTCGCGCTTACCAAAGTGAAATGGGGCAAATCTCCCTATGTGGATGGCAAAGGCGGGATGGGTTGGGAATTGGACCTTGCGTATCTTGCCGTGGCAGTGGCGCTGCTCTTCCTCGGCCCCGGCGCCTATTCGCTGGCCGATCTTTTGGGGCGGTGGTTTTGATCACCCTCCCGGACGCGCGTTTCGTGGACAAAGCGCGAGAGATTTGCTATGCTCGCGCATGCGATGAGGAATGAAATCGTACTGGATCTGGAAACGAAGAACGCGCCCTCCAACTGGGGCGAGCGCGATCTCAAGACGGTCGGCATCTCGGTAGTCGGCGTATGGTCATCGGCGGATGACCAGTTCCGTATCTATCGCGAGGCAGATATCGCGCCAACGCTGGGGCCGCTCCTGAAAAACGCCGATCTCCTGGTCGGGTTTTTTATTACCAAATTTGACCTGCCGGTACTCCAGCCCTATCTGGATTTTGATGTCTGCGAGCTGCCGGTGCTTGACATCTTTGATGATGTCACGGCCAAGCTCGGCCATCGCGTCTCGCTGGCGAGTTTAGCCAAAGCCACCCTGCACGCCGCCAAGGGTGGGCACGGCCTGGATGCGGTACGGTGGTATCAGGAAGGCAAGTGGCAGGAGCTGGAAGAATACTGCACCCAGGATGTGCGCCTGACGCGGGACCTGTACCGCTACGGCCGCGAGCACGGGCATCTGCTTTTTGAATCCTTTCACGACGGGAAAACGGTATCGGTGCCCGTATCCTGGGGCATGGCCGAGGAGAGCGAGGTCCGAAACATGGTGGAGCAGGCCTGCGCCCTCAAGCGCGTCCTGGAGATCGACTATGTTTCGCGGGAAAACGCCGGCGAGGGCTTCTTGAAGAAGCGGAAAATAGAGGTCCGCGGTATTCAGGGCGATGACATCGAGGCCTTTGATCATCTGCGCCAGGACATCAGGAATTTTCGCATCGGGCGCATCATCCGGGCGCGGCTGTTGGATGAGTCGTTCCCGCCGCGCCCGATGGCCCAGTCGCTGTTTACGAAATAGCCATGTCTGAAAATGCCAAATTTCATAGCTGGTCCAAAGGCACGCTGACGCTGGCGCGCGTGCTAGCGGAGATAATGGCCTATATTAATAGCCAGCCGGAGCGCTCCTACCAGATCATCATTGGTTCGGATTCTGCCGCCCGGAGCCCGGTGCCGCTGGTGACCGCGGTCACGGTGCGCAGGGTCGGGAACGGCGCGGTGCACTTTTGGGTTACCTCGGAGAAGAAAGTATTCCATACGCTGCGCGATCGCATTACCGAGGAGGCGATGCAGTCCATTACCCTGGCCCAGGAGATCCGCTCCGGCCTCCGCGAGAAGCTCGGCGAGGAGTTTTTATGGGACGATAAGATAGAAGTGCATATTGATGTCGGCGAGAACGGGCCGACGCGGGATCTCATTGACCAGGTCGTGGGCATGGTCAAGGGCTTTGGCTTTGCCGCGGTCATCAAGCCCTCGG
>CAYJUX010000024.1:0-10188 GCA_964373475.1 uncultured Candidatus Saccharibacteria bacterium | reverse complement strand
CGGGCCGTAGTATACCGGCAGTACGCGCCCTTCGGGAGGGCGTAGACTGGGTTCGATTCCCAGCGGCCCGATGCGAAGCGAGGGACGCAGCACGCCAACTGCTTGGCGTGCGGTGGGAATCGAAGGGCGAGCGTTGTCCCGCTGGAAGCGGAACCGTGAGCCCAGGAGTTTCCGAGGGGGAAACTGATTCCCAGCGCTCCGATAAGAAATTTTTAGTGCGGGGCTTCGGGAGGGTGAAGATTGGGTTCAATTCCCAATGCCCCGATCGGTAAAATTTTGGTGCGGGGCGGGAGGATTTAGTCCCGATTCGACTCCCAGCGGCCCAGAGAAACTGTGCACCCGACCGAGGGGGGTTAACGCATTAGAATAATTTAGAAGTCTAGGCAAGTTCGATACCCGAAGAGGGTTGGAATGTAAATATGGAGAATCATGAAGGTGAAACAAAAGTCCGAAAAGGTCTACCCGCAAATGCACGGCGCGTTTTCAGGGGCGTGATTTTCGAAGTATGGCAATGGGAGCAGAAAATGTTTGATGGTACAACCGCAACCTTTGAAAAGATATGGCGGCCGCCAACGGTAGAAGTTATTGTAACTGTGGGTGATTTAATCCTTATTGAAGAACAGGATCAGCCGGATCGGACGAACAACATCAATTTTGTAAGTGGTAGAGCGGATCAAGGAAACAATGTCCTTGAAGAGGCAAAACGCGAGTTGTTTGAGGAGACCGGTTATCAATCGGATGATTGGACATTATTTCTAAAGCATGAACGGGATGGAAAAATATTACAGGACGTTTACTACTTCATCGCTCGAAACTGCAGCAAAGTGAAGGAGCCGCAGCTCGATGCTGGTGAGAAAATCAAAACAAGGTTAATTACCTTTGATGAGTTAATTGCGCTTTCAGAAGAGCCCCGCTTCTGGGTTGCTCCAGAATTTATTACCTATCTTCTTCGGGTACAAATGGATCCTACAAAGAAAGAAGAATTTCGGAGGACGCTCTTCCCAAAATAAAAGAACCATCGATGGTGTCGAGGGTCGACCCCTACCAGGACCCCTTACTAAGGAGAGGGGAGACGACCCCGAAAGACCCTCTAAACGCTTGAGTCACGGAGGTTCGCGACCGGGGATGCCAGGGCCCTTGTGACCCCTACCGGGACGGATCACGCGTCCGGGTAAGCGAAACGTCAAGGACGCACGCGCGTGACGGGTCACAAGTCTCGTTCCCATCACGGCATACCGGCTGATAGTTCGACTCGCTCACCATAAAGCGACGCCTGTCCTGAGCAGAGCCGAAGGATATCCAAAGACGAAAACCACCGATCACTCGGTGGCTTTTCGTTTAATTCTTTGCTACAACTTAGACGGTCCTTTTTAATTTCGTAGCAGCCAAAAGTCCTGAATTAACGCCAGGATTGCTGGCTGCTACGAATCCATACCAACCGAAAATGGAGGGTCGCATGAAGAAAGAGATCCTGAAGTCGAAGCAGGAGAGGATTCGCGCTTTCGATCCAAACGGCATCGGTCACCCGAACGGAAATCTCTTCGGGCTCCCATTCACGGATGAAGAGTCAGAGGTGATCATCGTCCCAGTCCCCTGGGACGTCACGGCCTCATTCCGACGCGGGACCGCCAGTGGTCCAGCCGCGATCCTCGAGGCTTCCTACCAGATCGATCTTTACGATCTAGAGGCACCGAACGCCTGGCAAATGGGGATCTTCATGTCGCCTTCGCTTCTTCAGTACGAAGAGCGAAACAGGCGCCTCGGTGAAAAGGCGCTGGAAGTCATCAGCCGTTTGGAGAAAGGAAACGGGGATGACTCAGCCACGAAAGAGCTCCAGCGGGAAGTGAACCTTGGCTGCCAGACTACTATGCTGGCAGTGCACTCAAGTGCAGCGCACTGGCTACGGCGAGCAAAGCTCGTTGGAGTCCTCGGCGGAGACCACAGCGTTGCGTTTGGGCTCATGCATGCCCTCCGCGAGCACTATTCGCGCTATGGTGTGCTTCATATCGATGCGCACTTCGATCTCCGCAACGCCTTCGAAGGCTTTGAGCACTCGCATGCCTCGATCATGCGGAACGCTCGGGAGCTCGACGTGCTCAAGGGAGCGGTCTCCGGGAAGGCGATCTCCCGCTTCGTACATGTCGGCATTCGCGACTACTGTGAGGAAGAAGCTCGACTGGTCGCAGAGCCGGACAGCCAGCATCGCTACTACTTGGATCGGGAGATCAGACGCCTGATGTTTGAAGGACGGTCGTGGAGCACGATCGTCAACGCCGTGATCGAGCAGCTTCCGGAGCTTGTCTATATAAGCTTTGACATCGACGGACTCGACCCCTCGCTCTGTCCGAACACCGGAACCCCCGTTCCCGGCGGGTTCAACCTCGAAGAGGTGTTCTACCTCATCACGCGAGTTGTCGAGAGTGGCCGGAAGATAATCGGCTTCGACCTCTGTGAGGTTGCGCCGGCTTCGCAAGATCCAAAAGACTGGGCCGGCGACTGGAACGCCAACGTCGGCATGCGAGTGCTGTACCGGCTCGCCATCCTCGCGGCAAAATCTCGCGTTTCAAAATGAGGATCACATGCGCCGCCGTGCGAGAAGTAGTTTCTCGGCGGCGGCCTTTCTTTCCTCAAATTACCAAGACGTCATTAAAACGATCCTACCGGGACCCCTTACTAAAGAAGGGGGGGTCGCCCTCAAAAATGTTGCAACAGTCTTGTCGCGGGGGTTCGCGACCGCGCTATCAAAATCATGCCAACCTTGCATTTCGAGCCTTCATTCGTTATCGTTTGGTTATGCTGAGCGTATACATCACAAAAAAATTAAAAGAGGCCCGATACAAACTGTTGAGAAATAGGACTTATTTTGGCGAAATCCCGGGCTTACGCGGTGTGTGGGCGAATGCAAGAAGTTTAGAGGATTGCCGGGAGGAGCTGCGGTCTGCTCTTGAGGATTGGTTGCTTTTTAAGCTGAAAGACGGAGATGTAATTCCCGGATTGCGTATCGGAGTAGACCGAAAACGGTTGGTTCGGACTCCCGCGCATACCCCGTGAGATAAGTCCTCGCTATCTCACGGGGCATGCCAGATAGCATCTCTTGGAGAAAACTCGTACAGAAATTTCGCCGTTTAGGCTTTGACGGCCCCTATGCGGGAGGCCGTCATTTATTTATGAAGAAAAACAGTTTGAAAGTGATAATACCCAATCCGCACTCTGGCGATATGGACAAGGGTCTTGTTGCCGAAATTCTTAAGCAGTCGCGCATTTCTACCCGCGAATGGAATTCCGCCTAGTATATTTTTCATGAAAAAACTCCTTATCACCATCGGCAGTATCGTCGTCCTTGGCGCGGCCTACTGGCTTATCTCGCCGCTTTTCATTACGGAGCGCGTGGATGAAAAAATTGATGATATCATGGCCGTCCCCTCCGGGAGCCCGGCCCCGACCGCATCGCCCGAAGTCATATCGCAGGGCGCATTCACCGGCCTGGCCGGGCACAGCGGCCGGGGAACGGCAAAACTGCTTTCCGCCAATGGCAAGCAGTACCTCCGCCTGGAAGATGATTTTCGGGTTACCAACGGGCCGGATCTATTCGTTTACTTCGGCAAAGACGGCTCGTATGTATCTGAAGCACGCATTGCCGCGCTCAAAGGCAACGAGGGCGGCCAGAACTACGAAGTCCCTCCGGAAATTAATCCCTCCCAATTCAATGAGGTTTGGATATGGTGCCGGGCATTTTCCGTTCCCTTTGCTAAAGCTGAACTGCGCTGAATATTTTCACGCCAATAATATAGAGAATATCAAAAGCCCCGGACGAACCGGTGGCTTTTGACTTTGCTTTCAGCGGCCGAAAGAACAAAGCTTAGCGTGTGTTACAAATTTATGCGCCCCGGCACGGCCTCAGCCGGACCTATCGGCGCGAATTGTAAGGTAAGTACAACTTGTCCTAAGTGCGATTTCAGCCGCTGGAAGAAGGTTGTAAATGTGCATGACGGATCAGATGGGTTTCGGGACATAACATAATACGTACTCCCATCATCATAAAACCAGAGGGGAAGTCAAGCGGCGCGGCCTGGAATTTTCGCACATGCTATGCACAGCATGTTAAGTTCCATCCAAAATCACTCTACCAGTTGAGCTTTCGCCGCGTTTCCGCTACCATAGCGGGGCATAGGATATTTGCGGGTGTTGTATAACGGCAATACGCGACCCTTCCAAGGTCGAGCTACGGGTTCAATTCCCGTCACCCGCTCACGATCGTTCGATGCCTTTTTCGTGTTGGCTATGCACCCAAATCCAAAACCCCGGCTGAGGCCGGGGTTTTGGATGCTTTGCTTCTTTCGGGCCAGGAGAGATCCTTCGCTCTGCTCAGGATGACGCATGCATCGCTCCGCCGCGACGCGGCGGAGATGAATGCGTCATTGCACCATTTCCTTCAACTGCTTGGCGGCGCGGAATTTCGGCGCCACCTTGGCCGCTATTTGGATCTTCTCCTGCGTGCGGGGGTTGATGCCCTCGCGCGCGGCGCGGCGCGAGACCTTGAAGACGCCGAAGCCGGCGACCTTCACCTGCTCGCCCTTGACCATCATCTTGGCAATGTTATCAAAGATGATGTCCACGACTTCCTGTCCCTGCTTTTTCGTGCCGCTGATGTGATTGGTGACCAGTTCGGCGAGCCACTTTTTGTCTGGTTTAGCCATAGTTCAAATGGATGTTATGCCTGTAGGCCGACCTTTAATGAAAGAGATTTAGCTGATATTTCCTACAACGGAATTGATACTAGCAGGGAAAGTGGCTTGAATCAAAGGGTTTTTCAACACCCTGTTGAAAACTCCCAGTATTGATGATGAAAAAATCGCTTATAGGCCAAAAACGCCGCTAAGATAGCGGCGTTTTTGCGGCACACAAGAAATCAGGTATTTACCTCGCGTATTCAATAACCCTGTTTTCCCGGATAACATGCACCTTTATTTCGCCGGGATACTTCAGTTCGCTCTCAATGCGCTGGGCCACGGAACGGGCCAGGTCCCGCGCTTCAAGATCGCTCACTTTATCGGGGGTAACGAAGATGCGTATCTCGCGGCCGGCCTGAATGGCATAGGATTTTTCCACCCCGGCAAAAGAATTGGCAATGGCCTCCAGATCAGCCAGGCGCTTCAAGTAGTTCTCCACGGAATCGCGTCTGGCGCCGGGGCGGGAAGCCGATATGGCGTCCGCCGTCTGCACAATGATGGACTCCAGCGTCTCGTAGGGGAACTCCTCGTGGTGCGATTGCATGGCCTGGATGATGCGGATATCCGCGCCGAATTTCTGGAGGATGCGCCGGCCGATCTCCACATGCGTGCCCTGCACCTCATGGTCCACGGCTTTGCCGATGTCGTGCAGGAGCGCCCCCTTCTTGGCGATCAACACATCAGCGCCGAGCTCTTCGGCCAGCATGCCGCAGAGGTGCGACATTTCGATGGAATGCTGGAGCACGTTTTGCCCGTAGGAAGTCCGGAATTTCAACCGCCCGAGAAGATTCAGCAATCGCTCGTCAAGGTCAAAAACGCCGATCTCAAACGCGGCCACGCGCCCGGCTTCCTTTATTTGTTTCTCTATTTCCTGGCGCGCCTTGTCCACCGCCTCCTCAATGCGGGCGGGCTGGATGCGGCCATCGGCAATGAGATTTTCCAGGGCATGCTTGGCAATGTGGCGCCGGACCGGATCAAAGCCGGAGATAACGACCGCCCCGGGCGTATCATCCACCACGATCTCCACGCCGGCGGCCCGCTCCAGGGCGCGGATATTCCGGCCCTCGCGGCCGATTATCTTGCCCTTGGCGTCATCGCTGGGAATGGTAACCGTGGTCGTGGTGACCTCTGATGTCGTAGCCGTGGCCAGGCGCTGGATAATGGTGGCCAAAATGGACTTGGCCTTCCGTTCCAGTTCCTCCAGCCCAGTTGTTTCCAGCTTTCTGATGCGGGTGGTCAGGTCGTCCTCGGCCTCCTTTTCTATCCGCCGCATCAAAAGCTCCTTGGCCTCGCCGCGCGTCATGCCGGCGGCCTTTTCCACGGCTACCTGCGCCTCCTCCCGGGCTTTTTCCACATCGGTTTTTATTTCCCGCACGCGCTCTATCTTTTCGGCCAGGTCGCGATCGCGCTCATCGGACTGGACCAGGCGCTTATCCAAAAGCGACTCGCGCTCGCGGAGCCGTTCCTCCGATCTCTTGAAGGCGCGCTCGCGCTCTTTCTCCTCCTCCTTTGCTTCTTCCAGCGCCTGTACGGCTTTGGACTTGGCCGCGAGGAGGATCTCCTTGGCCTCGGCCCTGGAATCATCCAGGAGCTTGGTGACCTTTGATTCTATGGAATTCCGGCGCGCGCTCATCAGCTGCTGGCGGATGAAATATCCGACCACGCCGCCGAGCGCGAACAAAAACAGGAATCCCCCTATGGTGGGAAGTGACATAAATAGTATGGATGAGCCGAAGAGTCCGACTCGGAAAATGCAAAAACTATATCACCGCTGGGTGATAGCCGAGTGCCGGATGAAGTTTAGCGTCAAAACGAGAAGCAAACACGTATCAAACATCCGTTAAGGCCTTCCAAGTCCGACTATTTCGGGATCTGAATTACAAGGTTACCCATTCATGGTAGCACCTCCCGCCCCGGGCGGTCAACAGCGCGCCGAATGCGGCCTCCGCGCATCAAAAAGCGCCCCGCGAAGGGCGCTTTTTGATTATATTTTGGAAACCGACCTTTTGGTACTCTAGAGTACTTCGGATGAACGGCGGCGGTTTCCTGAAAGTGCCGATGGCAGGAGGAGTTCGCGGCCATATTCCCTGAGGCGCGAGAGAGCGCGCATCGCATCGCGGAGGAAGAACCCCGCCATCACGAGATACAGCGCGACGAGCAGGCGCGACTGCAGGCTTTTCACGAAGAAATTGGAGATGAAGAACTTCACGAATGCCCAGGCGTCGGAGCTTGCCGCAAGGGCGTTTACCAGAATGGCCTTCGGCGAGATCTGGGTGAGCACGCCCACGGCCACGCCGGTGAGCAGGAGGGCTTCCACCGCCAGCATCGGCGCCACGCTTTTCCAAAACCAAATCGCATGCACCCGCCGCATGATGCGCCGTTTCAGATCCCGATCAATGGCTGCGGTGAATATTTCCATGGGTATGCCCAGTAGTACAACTTCGAACTACCCGAAAAGGTAGGCACGAAGGCGTTGGGCTAAAAATGTTCGACCTCCGGTAGTTTTTTTCGAAGTTGTACTACCGGGTATGGCTAGGGGATAATGGATTTTCTGAAGAGTTTCCTCGCCCGGAAGAGCTTCATCTTCAGTGCGCCGATGGTCATGCCGTTCTCGGCCGCGATGGTCTGATACGCTTTATCCTCCAGATAGTAGGCCCGGAGGAGTGCGGCCAGATCCTCGGGCAGTGTCTCTAATACCGAACCCACCAGTTCCCCGGTTTCGCGGTCTAGGAGCGCCTCTTTGAACCGGACATGGGCCTCGCTCGCGGTCGGGTCCATCCCGCTGATAGCCGGATCCGGCAGGAGCCAGTCCTTTTTCTTTACCTTGTGGTAATGGGTAATGGCGGTATTCAAAACGATCTTATAGGCCCAGGAGGAGAACTTCCGGTCCTCGCCCTTTTTAAAGCGCTTGGCATAGCGGTACATTTTGACGAACGCTTCCTGTACCACATCCTCGGCCTCGCCGCGGTCGCGCACCACGCGCTCGGCCACGCGCAAAAACGACGGCTGGTAGCGGTCTACCAGCAGGCCGAACAGCGCCGGACGCTCCTGGGAGGAGACGAGGATGACCTCATCCGGAATTGCGGCCGGGGCATTCCCTTCCGGCTCCTCAATAGTGAGAAATTCGCGTTTGGCCATTTACGAGCGCGAAAACCAAAGACAGCTAATGGCTGATACATAGCAGATCTGGCCGAAAGTTTCAAGTTATTTACGGATTGCTGATTTTTACGGATATACGGATCACGGAAAATTTCGGAAGCGGACAATGAACTGCTAAACTAGTACCATGAACGCAGTACCAAAACCGGTCGTCCTTATGGTGCTCGACGGCTTTGGCGTCTCTTTGCAGGCGCGGGGCAACGCCATTCTCGCAGCGAGAAAACCGAACCTTGACCTCATGGAAAGCCGCTACCCCTGCACCACGCTCCAGGCCTCGGGCGCCGCGGTCGGACTGCCGTGGGGCGAGGCCGGGAACTCCGAGGTCGGCCACCTCACCATGGGCGCGGGCCGCGTTATCTACCATCACCTGCCGCGGATAATCGTGGCCGTCAAGGACGGCTCGTTTTTTTCTAACCCCGCGTTTTCGGGCGTTATGGAGCACGTAAAAGGGCGCGGCTCCTCGCTCCACCTCCTCGGCCTGGTCTCCTCGGGGTCAGTGCATAGCTATCTGGACCATCTCCACGCGCTCTTGGAACTGGTCAGCCGCGCCGGCGTGGCCCGCGCCTACCTCCATGTCATTACCGACGGCAAGGATGCTCCGCCGGAGGAGGCCGCAAAATTCCTGCCCCAGCTGGAAGAGCGACTCCGCCAAAAGCATCCCGCCATCAGCATTGCCTCCCTTATCGGCCGCTTCTACGCCATGGACCGGGATGAAAAATGGGAACGGGTCCAAAGCGCCTATGAGCTTTTAACCGCTGGCAAAGGGAATTCGTTCAGCAGCGCCGCGGAATATCTCGCAAACTCCTATGGCAAAGGAGTGAGCGATGAATTCATTGAACCGGCGTATCGGGATGATAACGGGCAGGCCGTCGGGCGGATCGCTGATGGCGATGGCCTGATCATTTTCAACTTCCGCGAGGACTCCATGCGCGAGATAACCGAGGCGTTCGCGAGGGAAACATTTGATGTCTTCGAGCGGACCCGGATGCCGAACTTGAAAATAGCGACCATGACCGAGTATGAAAAAAACCTTCCCGGCGTGGCGGCGGCTTTCCCGCCGCTGGAAATAGCAACGCCGCTCGGCCGGGTGCTCGCGCTGGCCGGCAAAACCCAGCTCCATATTGCCGAATCGGAAAAATACGCCCACGTAACCTATTTTTTCAACGGCGGAACGGAAAAACCCTTCCCGGACGAGGAGCGCATTCTCGTGCCCTCCCTGGGCGTGCCGCATTTTGACGAGCACCCGGAAATGAAGGCGCCGGAAATAACCCAGCGCATCCTGGAGCGCATGGGTGAATATGATTTTATCCTCGCCAACTACGCCAACGCCGACATGGTCGGGCATACCGGGAACTTTGACGCCGCTATAAAAGCCATAGAGGCGCTGGATAGGGCTATGGGCGAACTCATGGCGGCGGTGCTGGAAAAAGGGGGAGCGCTCATCATCACCGGGGACCACGGCAACGCTGAACAAAAGATCCACCCGCAATCCGGCGAGGCGATCACGGAGCACACCATAAACCCCGTGCCTTTTTACCTTGTGGCCAAGGAATTTGCATTGCCGGTAGCGCGGAGCGCTGACGAGATCATTGCCCGAAAAAAAGAACCCGGCGGCATCCTCACCGATATCGCGCCGACCATTCTTGAGTTGATGCAGCTCCCCCAACCGCCCGAAATGACCGGCAAGAGCTTGCTACCGGTATTGCTCCAGCAGGATTGAACGCCGAGTGCTTTATTTGATTTCGCATTGGTAGCGTGTTATTTTGTGGCCATGCCTACGATTACTATTCCCAGAAAAACTATAAAAAAAGCGGACCTCGTGTTGGTACCGCGGCAAGAATACGAAGACCTGGTTCGCGCCAGGAAGGAACTTACAAAAAAAGTGGTGATCAAACGCTCCCCATCTTTCCGGGTTCCCAAAAAACACGAAAAATACTACGACAAACTGGACAAGCGGCTCACGGATTCGCTGCGTGACTACTACCGAGGTAGTTATTACTACGGGCCATTCAAGACGGCAGACGAGGCGATCAGATCCCTGAGACGCAGACGGCAATGAGGATCATTGCGCTTAAATCCTTTGACGAACAGTATGCCGCGCTTTCGGAACGCCTCAAAAATAAGGTAGACAAGCAGTTGCGCATTTTGCAAACAAACTTGCGCCACCCATCCCTACATGCCAAGAAATACGACGAGGCAAATAATATCTGGCAAGCGCGCGCTACCCTCAAGTGGCGCTTTTACTTCCAGATCCGCGGCGATACCTACCTTATCCTCTCAATTATTCCGCATCCGAAAT
>CAYJUX010000023.1:0-10386 GCA_964373475.1 uncultured Candidatus Saccharibacteria bacterium | reverse complement strand
GGGGTGTGCCCGCTTTCCTGCCCGGCGTAACCTATTTTTCGCCCGCTCCATCGTTTCCACAGGTCTTACACATGTTGTGAACAAAACGGGTCCTTTTGCGCATTTCCCCCGCGCCAGTATAGTGGGGCATACTCAAACCCCGTACAAAGGAGTGTTTATTTCTCTCGCATAGCGCGCCCCCACCCCCATGCCCAGCCGGGAAGATATCTGGAAAAACGTTCTTGCCGAAATAGAACTCACCACCTCGCGGGCAAGTTTCATCACCTGGTTCCAGGAAACGGCCATCGCCGATATCGCCGAGGGCGTGGTGACCGTCTCCGTGCCCAATGGGTTTGCCAAAAACTGGCTCCAGGACAAATACCATAAGATGATCCTCCGCTGCCTCCGAAACCTCCTCGGCGACACCCGCGAGGTGGCCTATGTCGTGGGGACGCTTAACCGGCCGCTGGCCCAGATGCGCCCCAAAGTCCGCCCCCTCGTAAAGCCAATGTTCGTAGAGCCCCAGGAGCGGCTGGAGCTGCGGGAGGGCGCGGTGGATCCCGAAAGCGGACTGAATCCCCGTTACCTTTTTGAAAATTTCGTCGTGGGTTCCTTCAACGAACTGCCCCATGTCGCCGCGCAGGCGGTGCTGAAAAACCCCGGACTCACCTACAACCCACTCTTCATCTACGGCGGGGTGGGCCTGGGGAAGACCCACCTCATCCAGGCCATCGGCAACGAGCTCTTAAAACAGCGCCCGGAGGTAAAAATCCGCTATATCCCGTCGGAAAAATTCATGGGGGAGATCGTGGACGCCATTAACACCCGCACCATGAGCCAGCTCAAGGAACGCTACCGCGGCGTGGACCTTTTGATCATGGACGACATCCAATTCATCGCGAGGACCGAAAAAATGCAGGAAGAATTCTTCCACGCCTTCAACGCGCTCTACGAGCGGAACAAGCAAATAGTCATTTCCTCCGACAAGCCGCCCGCGGCCATTCCCACGCTGGAGTCGCGCCTCCGCTCGCGCTTTGAAGGCGGGATGATCGCCGATATTGGTGAGCCGGACTTTGAGACGCGCCTGGCTATTTTAAAAACAAAACTACGGATTAAAAATGTTACCCTGCCGGATGATGTGGTCCAATACGTCGCCGGGAGCATAAAATCGAATATCCGCGAACTGGAAGGCGCTTTGAACCGCCTTATTCTGCGCGCGACCATGAGCGCATCCCCGCTGGACATTGAAGAGGCCAAGCGGATCCTGACGCAGGTATCCGGGGCGCCCAAGCGCTTTATATCGCCGAAGAAGGTGATCCGTACCGTGGCGGAGTTCTATGATGTCACGGAACGGGAACTTATTAATCGCAGCCGAAAAAAGGAGATCGTGAAACCGCGGCAGATCGCTATGTACCTCCTCCGGGAGGAACTGAAATGTTCTTTCCCGTTTATCGGCGAGAAGTTGGGGAAAAAAGATCATACCACCGCTATCCACGCTTATAAAAAAATTACCGCTGATCTGGCCGCCCATCCTGAGCTGGATAACGAGCTGAAAACCCTAAAGGAAAAGATCTATTTACCCCCAGTGTAGGGAGGGGAGTGGTTTAGGATAAAGAGGGGAGAACTAGACCGGCAAATGAAATTTTATTTTTACCCTCACCCTATCCCCAAAATACTCAAGAAAATTATTTGAGAAAAATAAAAGTAAAAGAAAGTTAAATCTCAGTAATTTTACTAATCCCCAATATATTCCAACCAATAATAATAATAATAAATAATATATGAAGATTATTTGTACTACGGAAAATTTACGGGGCGCCGTACTCACCACGGAGCGTTTCACCGGCCGCCATATCACCCTACCCATCCTTTCCTATATTCTTTGCCGCGCGGATGATAAAAAAATTTCCTTTACCGCAACTAATCTTGAGGTAGGTGTTGAATATCACCTTACGGGGAAAATACAAAAACCCGGCGTCGTGACTATCCCCGCGAAACTATTTTCCCAACTCCTTTCATCTATCCGCGACGAAACGATCACCCTGGAGGTAAAACAACACCAACTCACCCTCCATACCCCAACGTCTGATATTACCCTTCTCGGGTTAAACCCGGCTGATTTTCCGACACTTCCGGTGATAAAAAGAGATCATTCCTTTGTCTTATCTCGAGAAACGCTCCTCGCGGCGCTGCAGCAGGTCGTGTCGGCCGCGGCAGTTTCCGATCTAAAACCAGAACTTTCCGGTGTCCTTTTTTCTATTCACCCAAAATCAATCGTGCTCGCGGCGACCGACTCATTCCGGCTCGCGGAAAAAACCATTCACGGCCTCGACGGGCTTACGGAGCGGGTGGAATGTATTGTGCCGATCCGAACAGCTCAGGAACTACTCCGTACCCTTTCTCAAGACCTGAGTAGGGAAGTCCGGATCAGTATCGGCGAGCACCAGGTGGTATTTGAGATGGAAAATACCCGGATCCTCTCCCGGCTTATTGATGGGGCCTACCCCCCGTATCAGAATATTATTCCCGATACGTACGAGACCACGCTCCTGGTGAATCGGGACGATCTCTTTAAAAAAATACGCCTGGCGGCGGTTTTCTCCAGCCGCCTGAACGATGTGACCCTCCATTTCTCACCGACGGAGCTGGAGGTGGCGACCACGAATACGGAGACCGGCGGGACCACCAGCCGGATGAGCGCTAAAGGACGCGGCGTTTCCGGCACGACCGTGTTTAACTATCGCTATCTTTCCGACGGCCTGGAGGCGGCAGGCGGGGAGAATGTCGTTTTGAACCTGAACGGAGTTTCCGGCCCCACGCTGATACAAAATCCCGGCGATAACTCCTATCGCTATCTGGTGATGCCGATCCGATCGGTGTAAAAAGCCGAAATCACCAATCACAAGTTCCAAATTACAGAACAGTTTGTAATTTGGTGCTTGGAATTTGGGATTTACGGCAGGGGAACGATGGCGCTGCCGATATTGCCCACCTGGTCGTAGGCGCGTATTTCAACGGACCCGGGCGCGTCCCCGCCCCGCAGGAGCGTAAATTCCAGCGCGCGCGGCGGATGGCTTCGGGATTCCAGGACCCGGCTGCCGTCAAACAGCGTCACTTCCCGCAGGTCGTAGGCCGCCTCTATTAATACCTCCAGTACGATCGCATCCGCGGTCGTTGCTTTTTTTCCAACGGTCAGCCGCGGCCGGCGATCGGGGGTGTGCACGTCATCGTAGGTAGTGGGAATGGTGGCCGGATCTTGCGGCCGGAAACCGGACGCGGCGAGCCAGCGCCGGAAGGCCGTTTCCCAGTTCAAATATTGCGGGTCTCTGGACGGGTCAGTGGGCGGCGGTCCGGCAGGGTCGCCGCGGTCTATCCAGTGCAAGGGATCATGCGGGGCGCCAAAGGCAATATCACGGCGTGATTCGGGCGGGGTGAGGTCGGTTGCGAGTTTACCCGATACCGTATCCACGGTAATAATGGTATCGCCCTGCCATATACCCCTGAGCACGGGTTTGACGGCTTCGCGGGGCGATGGCGCCGGGAAATCCTCCGTGGGGAACTGGGCCAGCGCGAATTCCATGAAGGCATGCCACGCCGGTGCCGCAGCCATTACGCCCGATCCCTTCTGCTGCATGGGCGCATTATCGTTATTTCCCGCCCATACACCGACGGCGATGGACGGGGTATAGCCGATCGTCCAGGCGTCCCGGAAGTCCTGGGTGGTTCCGGTTTTGGCCGCGACCCGCCGGCCTTCAAAATAGAGCGAGGAGCGGGGTTGGAATACCGGGATGCGGGCCTCATTATCGGAGAGTATATCGTTTACCATCCGCGCGATCTCGGCATCCATGGCCGGGCGCGGCTCGATGCGGGATTCTTCCAGTATTTTCCCATTAGCCGCCTTGACCGCCAGCACGGCGGTTACGGGATTTCTCATGCCGTCATTGGCCAGCACGCCGAACGCGCTCGTCATCTCCAGGAGCTTCACCTCGGCTCCCCCGAGGACCAGCGATAGGCCGTAGCGGGAGCTATCCCCGAGCGTGGTGATGCCCAGATCCCGGGCAGTACGCATGGCATCCTCAATACCGGCCAGGTAAAGTAATTTCACCGAGGGTACGTTTAAAGATTGGGCCATGGCTTGGCGCAGCGTGACCGGACCGCGGAACGATTCATCGTAGTTTTGCGGGTGATAGCAGTCCTGGGGACCAATGTTTGATCCAGGGTGGGGCATGCCGTCCGGGGTACAGCCGGCGTTAAACTCAGTGGGGACGTCAAAGAGAACGGTTTCCGGCTGGAGTCCTTTTTGGAACGCGGTGGCGTAGACAAAGGGCTTAAAGGCCGAACCCGGCTGCCGGAGGGCGGTGGCGACGTTAAAATTCCCGTCGTTCTCAATATCAAAATAATCTTTTGACCCGACCAGTGAAAGGATCTGGCCGGATCTTGGCTCTACGGCTACCAGGGCCATGTTCCCCGCTTTGATGAGTTTTTGATTTTTTGCCCCGTACTCACTTACTATTTTCTCGGCCTCCTCCTGGAGTTTCCAGTCCAGCGTCGTCGTAACCAGGAGGCCGCCCTCGTTCACTTCTTCCTCGCCGTAGCGTTGGATGAGGTAGTCCCGGATGTGCATGACGAAATGGGGCGCGCGGATGTTTTTGGACGCGGGCAGGAATTTGAGGGGTTCGGCCCTGGCCGCGGCCGCCTCGGCCGGCGTGAGATAGCCCAGTTCCTCCATGCGCCCCAGGATGTGGTCGGCGCGGCGGAGGAGCTCGTCTTTATGCTGGCCGTAGGGCGAGAAATAGGTCGGCGCGACGGGCAGCGCGGCCAGGAGCGCTGCCTCGCGCCCCGAAAGGTCGCGGGCGCGCTTGCCAAAAAATGTTTGCGCCGCGGCCTCGATGCCATAGGCGTTGGAGCCGTAGGGGATCTGGTTCAGGTAAAGATCGAGTATCTCTGCTTTGGGTAGGCGCGCTTCGAGCACCAGCGCGTACATGGCCTCCCGGAATTTACGGCGGATAGTTCGTTCGTGCCCCAGGAGGGAGTTTTTGACCAATTGCTGGGTTATGGTGGAGCCGCCTTGGCGGAAGTTTTGCGTCATGATGTCCGTGACGAGGGCGCGGAGGATGCCTCTCAAGTCGATACCCGGGTGGCGGTAGAAGTTTGCGTCCTCAATGGCGATGGTGGCATTTTTTACCGCGGCCGGGATGTCGGCGAACGGAATAACGGTCCGTTTTTCCTCGCCGTGGATCTCGTAGAGCAATACCCCGCCGGTCCGATCGTAGATCTTCGTCGACTGCACCACGCGCCGGGCCAGGAGCGCGTGCGGGGCGGGAAGGCGCCGGAGCGTGATGGCCGCGACGGTTCCGGCGATGAGCATGCCCAGGAGCGCGATAAAAAAGGCGAGCTTGAGGAGCCGCCGGGGGCGAGAGGTACCGGGTAAAGAGCGTTTTCGAAAATCTCGCACGGTGAGAATAGTATGGCATAAATTTGCCCGCATTGGAATGGGCCCGCCTTCGTGGTATCTTCGCCGTATGCTTCAAAAGAGGGTAGTGAATGATCTATTTCCGTTCATCCAAGAGCGGAGCAAGGAGATCTTCAGCGCCGAAAACCTCAAGCGGAAGCTGGCCGCAAAGAAAAAGCTTCGGGTGAAGCTGGGCATTGATCCCACTACGCCGGACCTGCATCTGGGTCACGTGGTTCCGCTCCGGATGCTCAAGGCCTTTCAGGACGCCGGACACAAAGCCGTATTGATCATCGGCGATTTTACCGGCCGGATCGGTGATCCGTCCGGGAGGACTGCCGGGCGCCCGGAGCTTACTCTGGCCCAGGTGCGGGCGAACGGGCGAACGTACCAAAGGGAGATAGGCCGCATACTCGATCTTGAGCGCACGGAGGTGCGCCGCAATAGCCAGTGGTTCGAGCGCATGGCGCTGGCTGACTTCTTGGGTCTCTTAACCAAGTTCCCGCTGAAGGGCGCCTGGGAGCGCGATGATTTTCAGAAACGGCTTTCCGCAGGCAAACCGGTGCAGCTTTCGGAAGCCATGTACCACGTGCTGCAGGCCTACGATTCGGTCATGGTGCGGGCCGATGTGGAGCTGGGGTCCCTGGACCAGAAATTAAACCTCCTCGCCGGCCGCGAGCTGCAGGGAAAGCTCGGGTACGCTCGCCAGGACGCAGTGCTCCTCCCCTACCTGATCGGCCTGGATGGCCGGCAGAAGATGTCCAAAACCATGGGCAATACCATAAACCTTAGCGACTCGGCTGCGGACATGTTTGGGAAGGCCATGGCGGTTCCCGATCCCCTGATCCCGCAATACGCCGAGCTTGCCGCCTGGATGCCGAGCGCGGGGGTGCGGGCTATCCGCCGTCGTCTCCAAAAGAGGGAAAATCCCCGGGATGTGAAACTGGATGTCGCCGAGGCCATCGTCGGGCTTTACTATTCTAAAAAAGAGGCCCGGCGTGCTCGTGAAGGGTTTATCAGGATTTTTTCCCGGCGGGAAGCGCCCCGCGCCGCAGCGACGAGCGCCATCCGCCCCGGTGTTTATTCCGGACTGCAACTGGTGGAGGCGCTCGAAGGCGGCCTCTCCCGCTCCGCGGCGCGGCGTCTTCTTTCCGGCAGGGCCGTTCGGGTGGACGGCAGGGTTTTGGAAGATCCCGGGCAGAACATGGAGATCCGGTCGGGCACGGGGATCCGGATCGGGAAAAAGAAATTTTTTCGGGTACGATAACTGACCCGGCCTCTCGGATCGAAAAGCCCCGGCGGGGTCGCCGGGGCTTTTGATCTATCCGTCTACATGTCCGCGGTGTCGTCGTCGCTTGCGGTCTCAAATTCGTCTTCCTCTTCCTCGGGCTCGGTAAGGGTCTCGCCCTCACCGTCTGTTTCACCCTCATCCTCCTGGTCCACGGTCAGAGTTGATTCGTCTATCAAGCGCGTCATAACAGGATCAGCACAAGATTATAGGTAGTTCGACCTTTTGCCTTGTCCCTTGTCTTGGACGGTTGGGAATATTTCCGGACTCAGGCGGTTCGCCTGGTGTAGAGCGCGGTCAAGGCGAGGGCAATGGCATCTATGGCATCATCTCCCTTGGGGAGCACGGCTCTCGGCAGGATGGCTTTCACTCCCCGGGAGACCTGGGCTTTGTCCGCCCGCCCGTATCCGGTTACCGCGATCTTTACCGCCAGCGGCGCATATTCCCAAATGCTAGGGACGAGGCCGCGGGCTGTCAAGAGGATTATCCCCCGCGCTTCCGCCACTGCCAGCGCGGTTTTGGCGTTCTTGGCGAAGTAGAGCTTCTCTACCGCCACCGCGGACGGCCGGTCGCGCCGCAGGCGCTCGCTCACTGCCTCGGCCAAGGCGACCAGCCGGTCGGCAGGCGCAAGCCCGCCCGGAATAATGATGGTCTCGGCCGCGAGCAGTTCAGGCGCCGGCCCGCCCCCGCGCACCAGGGCGTAGCCAATGCGGGTGGTCCCGGGGTCAATGCCGGCGATGAGGAGCGGGGTCATGGGGTAAATGCGATGTTGGTTGAGACCGCAGTGACATCAGCATGCTCCTCCAGCGCGTCTAAGAGGGCTTCGGCCCTCCGGAGGTCTTCGGGCGCCAGCGCCAGCGGGGTTTTGGGGAGCAGTGCAATCGTGCTTGCCGCCTGGTGCAGGTTTTCGCGCGCGATGGCCGCCTGGAATGATTCGGCGGACTCAACGGGAACAAAAGCGACAAGGCCGTCCGGAGCGGTCCTGATATCAACCGCGCCGGCGTCAATAAGGGCGAGCGTTATCTTCTCCTGCGCTTCGGCGCGGGGCAGGGGAAAGGTGATGAGGGCACGGCGCACGAACAGCCAGGAGACGCTTCCCGCCTGGGCGAGTCTCCCCCCGTATGCGGAGAGGATGGCCTTTATCTCGCTTGCGGTGCGATTGGCATTATCGGTCAGGGCATGGATAAGGTACGCGCTCGCGCCCGGGCCGTAGGCCTCGTATTCGCGCGAGACGAGCGTGTTTTTATCCAGTGTCCCGGCGGCGCGGCTGATGGCGCGCTCAATATTTTCTTTCGGCAATCCCGCGTCCCGGGCCTGTTCCATCGTCGTGCGCAGTTTGGCGTTGGCGGCAGGGTCAGGCGCGCCCTCGCGGGCGGCCACGGTGATCAGGCGCGAGAGTTTGGAAAAAAGGGCGCTCCGCTTGGCGTCCGTGCCGGCTTTTTTATGCTTTACCTGCGCCCAACGGGAATGCCCGGCCATATGGCACGAAGCATGAAGCAAGAATCATGAATCATGCAAGGTTCACTCCATAACCCAGTACCTCATTCATGCTTCGTGATTCATAATTCAGGAGGCGGGGGAGCTGGCACGCTACCCCCCGGGGGCTCGGCCGTTGGCGGCGGCGGGGCGCGCCGCGAATATTGCAAAATGAGGTCCTTGGCGCGGTTGAAGTCGGTAACATCCGATACGGTAAACTCGCCCGCGCCGGCCGTCTGGATCTTGATATTCCCGAACCGCATCATGGTGGCGAAAAATCCCGGAATTTCTATCGTGACGTTCTGAATACGGTCCAGCGTCATTTCCGATATTTCCCGCTGGAAAAGGGTTTTTTGTTCAATATCAATAATGCGCTCGCTGGTAATGATCCACACGTCGAGGTAGTACTTTAGCCAGAGGATGAGCATATAGACGAGCAGGCCGGAAAAGTAGAGCGCCAGGAAAAAATCCGCCACCGGCTCCACGCCGGATGAGGAGAAGAATGGCAGGTACATTCGGGCAAGCACGAAGGCGATCGGGGGAATGAGGAGGAAGAGGAAGAACGTCAGCGTCGGGGCGACAAAAACTATCCAGTGCCGCCGCATGGTCAGGAGGATTTTTTCCGCTGGGGCCAGCGTGAGCATGGGGGCTTATCCGGGTACTTGCAAGAGCGAGACCAGTGCCAGGCCAAGGAATGTTAACGCTAAAATCAAATAGACCGGGATGACGATCTTCGGCGCGGTCCAGCCCGGCAGGGTGTAGTGGAGGAGGTGGTAGATGACGGCCGCGCTGAAAAAAATATCCGCGGCAATGAAGGCCAAGAAAAATGCCAGGAGCGCGCTCTTCATGTTCAGGCGTCCATAAGCCGCGGCTGATCGGGATAATCCCTCCCCAGATGCGCGAAAGCCAGGCGCGTGGCCACGCGGCCGCGGGCCGTGCGCTCCAGGAACCCCAGTTGCATGAGGTAGGGCTCGTAGACCTCCTCAATGGTGTCTTCTTCCTCCGCGGTTGCCGCGGCAAGAGCAGATAGGCCCACCGGTCCCCCCTGGAATTTTTGCACGATGGTTTCCAGGATGCGCCGGTCCGTGGGCTCCAGCCCCTGGGCATCTATTTCCAAGAGCCGGAGAGCAGCCCTTGCCGCTTCCACGGTTACGCGGCCGGTACCGTGCACCGCGGCATAATCCCGTACGCGCTTTAAGAGGCGGTTGGCCACGCGGGGGGTGGCGCGCGAGGCCGCGGCGGTGAGTTGAATGGCTTCCCGGTCGGTATCTATTTTCAGGAGGGACGAGGAGCGGTTCAGGATCTCCTCAATGTCCTCTGCGGCGTAAAAATCCAGGCGGAAGGTAACGCCGAATCGGGAGCGCAGAGGCCCGGAGAGCATGCCGATGCGGGTGGTGGCCGCGATCAGGGTGAAGGGCGGGAGTTCGAGCTGAATGGTCCGGGCGGATGGCCCCTTGCCGATGATAATATCCAGGGTCCGCGACTCCATGGCCGGGTAGAGCACCTCTTCAATGAGCTTATTCATGCGGTGCGCTTCATCAATGAAGAGAATGTCCCCGGGGAGGAGGTTCGTTAGGATGGAGGCGAGGTCGCCCACGCGCTCAATGGCCGGGCCGGAGGTGATGCGGATGTTGGTATTCAGTTCCCGGGCGATGAGATGGGCGAGCGAGGTCTTCCCAAGTCCCGGCGGGCCGTAGAGGAGCACATGCTCAATGGGCTCATTGCGCTGGCGCGCCGCGGCAATGAGGATCTTCAAATTATTCTTGACAATGGCCTGGCCGATGAACTCATCCCAACGCTGCGGGCGGAGCGCCTGGTCCAGGGCAGTATCCTCGTGCTTTAGTTTTGGTTCTGTTTCCATTCTCGGTCGGCTTCGCGTGCTATTGCCGGTACTATAGGGCCATTTGACAGATGCAAATTCTACTGATATAATTAAGCAATATACGGCAGGGGAGAGGGCGAAAGCCCTCTTTCTCGTTGCCTCCCCTGGCTGTGGGCAATTCAGGTTGATTCACGTCGGCCTGAATGGGGGCTTTCTTTATACCCGATACCCCGGTTCCCGTCTCGCACGGATCCGACGGGGGTACCCGGATCGTCAGTCCTGACCTCCGCGCTCCCAAGCCGGAGAATTGCCCACAGCCAGGGGAGACGACAGTTTTTAGTTTCGCTTCGCTCCTGAGTTCCGCTCGCT
>CAYJUX010000022.1:0-10388 GCA_964373475.1 uncultured Candidatus Saccharibacteria bacterium | reverse complement strand
CTGCGGACATCCCCTCCATCCGAGAGATCGTGGATGAGACGATGGTGTTTTTTGCCGCCGCCGATGAGCCCCTTTCATTCGCCGGTGCCATCCGTCAGGTTCTGATCCGGCCGGAGGAAGGGGCTCGCCGTGCCGAACGGGCAAAGCGAAAGTCACGAATGTACACCTGGGACGCTCGGGCGGGTGCCATTCTGGCGAAATTTTCCTCCGGCGCGGCTTCGTGAGGATTCTCCGGCATTTTGTGGTATGACTGGACCATGGCGTTACGCGATACCGTTCAAAATTGGGAGCTGCTCGGCAGGACCGATCCGCTGTGGGCAGTCCTCAGTAAGAAACAGTTCAAGGGTAGGAAGTGGGATGTTGATGAATTTTTCAAGACAGGGGAACAGGAGGTCAAAGGAGTGATGGAGTACGTACGCCGGTTCCGTGTTCCGCTCGCGCATCGGCGGGCGCTCGATTTCGGTTGCGGGGTGGGGCGGCTGACCCAGGCGTTCGCGCCCTACTTTCAGGAGGTGTACGGTGTCGATTGCGCCGCTTCGATGATCCAGCGGGCCGAGCGTTATAACCGTCACGGGCAACGGTGCCGCTACCTACGGAATACGGTTGGCGATCTCAATATTTTCCCCGACCACCATTTTGATTTTATCTACTCGGCCATAACCTTGCAGCACATTGAGCCCGACTACGCCAAGCGGTATATCGGTGAACTGGTACGAGTTCTCGCCGATCATGGTTTGCTGGTGTTCCAATTACCCACCAGTCAGGAGCGGCGTGCCGCCGTGCGAAATTCTATTGCCAAGCGCCTGCTGAAACGTATGGTGCCGTCCTGGGTGCTTTCCCGGTATCGCCTGGCTCGGTACGGCCAAGCCGGTTTCATTGAAACGTACGGCGTTCCCCAAGCGGAGGTCATGCGGCTTTTGGCATCTCGGGGCGCGCGCGTTCTTGACGTGTCGGCAACCGGGAGGAAGCGGGGGCGGATTGATCTGCGCTACTCTGTAACCAAGCAGTGGCCTCCCGGAGAAGCGGCGTGGCGCCATCGCGCGGCGCCTGCGGCGGATGTATTATGAACGCGACCCAACGCGGGGCGGTCCGGCCGCCCCGAGTTTCGTTTTCCATAGGCGTGCCTTTTTGGGCTGGGGCGGGGTAGTAATATATGAGAAGAGCCATGAAAACCATCATCCTGGCGGGTGGACGCGGTACCCGCTTGCCGCAATCAGCCCGCGATATCCCGAAGGCGCTCGTCCCCGTGCACGGGAAGACCATCCTCGACCATCAGCTTGATGCCCTTGCCCGCCACGGCCTGACCAATGTCGCGCTTTCGCTCGGCTTCCGCGCTGATCAGATCGTGGCGCACCTTGCCGCCACCGGCCGGTCCCATATTGAACACGTGATTGAGCCGCAGCCGCTCGGCACGGGCGGCGCGGTGCGCTTTGCCGCCCATGGCGTTCAAGAACCCTTCCTCGTGCTGAATGGCGACACGCTGGCCGACTTTGATTTTCTAGCTATCACCCGCGCGCATACGCCCGGCACGGCCCTTATGGTTTCCTGCTGGCGCGATGACGCGCGTGATTTCGGCCTCCTCGACGTTCGGGGTGCATCCATCCTTGCATTCCTTGAGAAACCTATTGAGCCCCACCCCGGCCTCATCAATGCCGGCTGCTACATTCTCGAGCCGGCTCATCTCGATCGCCTCGGGGAGGGCGCTTCCATGCTGGAAACCGACCTTTTCCCGCGCCTCGCTCGCGACGGACTACTCTCTACGTTCCGCCACGATGGGTTCTGGCAAGACGTGGGCACTGAGCAGCGTCTGGCCGGGGTTACCCGTTACCCGCTCCCATGGGTTTAGCGTTCCTCCGCCGTCATTGGGCGGCAGGGGCATTGGCCGTTTTGGTCGGCGCCCTCCTTATCCTCCCGCCGCTCTGGGCCAAAGTTGGCTTGGGCATCGATCTTAATGATCCCTTAAACATCCGCATTGCCGACGAGTCCTACTATCTGGCACGGATCCGGGACGTGCTCGACGGCTACCCGCTCTCCGGTAACCCCTATGCCTGGGAAGGCAAAACAGCGTTTCCGGGGCAACCGGTATTCCTCGGCGAGTACCTGAGCGCCGAGGCCATCCGCCTGACCGGCCTGGGCGTTGTTGCCGGCAGCGTCGTGCTTGATGCCATTCTGCCATTGGTTGCCGTGCTCCTCACGTACGCCTGTTTTTTCGCGGCGACGAGAGTCCGGGCGCTTTCCCTCTTCGGTACGGCCGTTCTTTTATTTTGGTTTTTCCCCGGCGACTTCGCGCGCACGGTGAGCCCGCAGTTGAATTTTCTCTTCTGGCTCACCCAGTTCCTTCTGCTTCACGCCATTTTTGCCCGCCCGCCATCTCCGCGCGGCCGCGCCATTCTCATCGCTGCGGCCGCGATCAATTTCGGACTTCTCTTCTATCTCTATACGTACTATTGGACGTTCTGGCTCGCGTTCCTCGGCATTCTCTCTGTCGCGGCGTTCCTGCGGCGCGATCGATCTCGCGTCGCGGTCATTTTGAAAATCGTATTCGGCGGCCTCGTCGTCGCGCTGCCCTACCTCGTCACCATGGTACGGATCCTGGCGCGGCCCGAGTACGGCGATACGGTTCGGCGCATTGGCATGATCGACTCGCACTTTCCGTCCGGCATCGCCATCGTACTCCCGGCATTCCTGCTCCTTGGGCTGGCCCTACTCCTCGTCTGGCGAAGGGTGGTCGCATGGGATCAGCACACGCTCTTTTTCGTCGTCGGGGCGCTCGCGAGCGTGGCGAGCGTCAATCAGCACCTCGTAACCGGGAAGAATGTCGAGTTCTCCAGTCACTACT
This sequence comes from uncultured Candidatus Saccharibacteria bacterium, assembly GCA_964373475.1. GTDB lineage: Bacteria > Patescibacteriota > Minisyncoccia > Sungbacterales > SURF-37 > JACQMJ01. The sequence continues at coordinate 7,549 of CAYJUX010000022.1, read as the reverse complement.
TCATGCTGGCCGCGTTCTGGTTTGTTTTCTTTGGCGCCTATCTCGTCCAAGGCGTCGTGAAGTCCTTCATGCATCCCCGTTTCTCGGCGGCACTCGCCGGCATAGCCACGCTGATCATCGTTGGCTACGCCATTACCCAAAGCATTCCGCCGGTCATGGTCTGGGAGCGCGGGGAGCTCCGGCGCTATTTTCCGCTTATGGCCTGGCTTCGGGAAAACACGGATCGTGATGATGTGGTGCTGGCGCCGCTGGAGATGTCTAATTTCATCCCCGTGTATACCGCCAATAACGTCCTTTTTTCCTCATGGCTGCGCGTTACTTTCATGAGTGATGAGGAATTACTTGACCGTTTTGCCATTCAGGTTAACGCCGATGGCGGATCCTGGGAGCCGGAGGATGGCGTCAAGGGCGTGTTCGGCGTTCAGTACCTCGATGCCGCCCTGCATACCGCGCAAGAGAACCGCGTGCGTAAGTTCATCGGCCTCGCGCCGAAACCCACCGATCCCGTTCCGGCGGCCGCGGTCGAGCGCATCCGACAGCGCGTTGATGAACTGGGCGGCGGCCGCTGGCGTACGGCCATGGCGCGTTATCGCGTGGACTACGCCGTGGTTGATGCCGCAGGCCGGACGCCGGAGGGGCAGCCGTTCTTCGGCGAGCCGGTGTATGAGCAGGGCGGGTTTTCGGTTTATCAGCTTCGGTAAAGAAGACATGACGAGCACCCGGCCGAAGATCGTGTACATACTCCCCGAATTTGACCCGGATACGGGTAGTCATTTTTTTTATTTGTACGAGCTTTTGCGTTCGGGAGTAGTTGACCCGGTCGTTATTGCCGTTCGGGGGCGGGGCCGTCCGGATCTTCCGTTCCCCTGTCGCGCGCTGCCCTTTTCGAATTCCTTCCTTCGCGTTCTCGGGCTTTTATGGGTATGCCTTCAGGAGCGGCTTTCCGGACGGCGATGGTTTTATGTGCACTATTCTTTTCTTGGCGCGCTGGCCGCGTGGGCGGTAACGCGCGTTATGGGCGGCCGAGTTTACTACTGGAACGCCGGAATGCCGTGGCTGTACCGGCGGCCGCGTATGGGAGAGATGCTGTTCCGTTTTATTCTCCGCCATACCATCCTCGTAACGGCTACCGACGTTCTCAAGGAAGAATACCGCCGCCGCTATGGGCTCCGGGCCGAACGCATTCGCGTGCTCCCGAACTGGGTTACGGCGAGCCGGTTTCAAAGAGACCGGGCGCAGGCAAGGCGCGAGCTTGGTATTCGGCCGGATGCACTGGTCCTCCTGTTCGTGCACCGGTTATCGCGCCGCAAAGGCGCGGATCTCATTCCCGCCATTGCCGCCGCAGTTACAAAGGAGCACCAAAATGCTATGTTTCTTATTGTCGGCGGCGGGCCGGAACGGGAGAATTTAGAATTCATAATTCATAATTCAGAATTCAAAGACCACGTACGGTTTGTCGGCGAGGTTCCGAATCGGAATATCCCGGATTATTTCGCCGCCGCCGACGTATTCTTTATGCCCTCAGAGGAAGAGGGATTTCCGCATGTGCTCCTGGAGGCCATGGCCGCGGGGCTACCCTACGTCGCCAGCGACGTCGGCGGAGTCCGCGAGATCACGCCGTCGGTACTACAGTCATACCTCGTGCCATCCGGAGATACCCAGCGTTTCGCGGAACGTATCGTAGCACTTCTCGGAGTAGATTCTCGGGAACGCGCTGCTATTTCCGCTGCGGAGCGAGAGTGGGTGAAGCGTTACGATATCAGCGTGGCACTCCAGAAATTCAAAGACCTCCTTCGGCGGTAAACGAAAACTATGGCTCAACTTACATCTACAAATCCGGCTACTGGTGAGGTGGTGGGCAGCGTCGCCGTTTCTTCTGATGGGGAGCTAAGAGATAGGGTAGGGGAAGCGAACGCCGCACGGGAACAATGGAGAAAGCTCGGGACCAAAGCGCGAGTCGAACTTCTGCGAAAAGCCCTAGTTCTCTTTGAAGAGAAGCAACAAGAACTGGCGCTGCTTATCACCCAAGAAATGGGAATGCCTATTTCTCAAAGCATCACTCAGGATGTAGGTTCAGGACTGGAGTATTTTCGATGGTATCTTGACAATACGGAGAAGTATCTGACTCCAGAAGTAACTGGAGAAGATGAAAACTCTCTGCATACGGTTCATTACGAACCCATTGGTACTGTTGCGGTCATCACTCCTTGGAACTTCCCATTTTCCAACTTTGTATGGGGTGTTATTCCAAATTTGCTTGTAGGAAATACGGTAGTTTTTAAACATTCCGAGGAGTGCCCACGTTCCGGCAAGTTTATTGAGGAGGGTGTGAAACAGGCGGGGTTGCCTCCAGGCGTATTCACTGAAGTTTATGGAGATGGGACGGTTGGAGAGAAGTTAGTGAATGAGAATATAGATCTGATCTGGTTTACCGGCAGTACTGCCGTTGGAAAGCGTCTCTATCAAATTGGGGCAAAGAAATTCATCAAGGTAGTACTCGAGTTGGGAGGTTCGGCTCCGGGGATCGTATTTTCCGATGTAGATGTAGCCGAGACGGTAAATTCTGTTTATTCCAATCGCTTCTTTAACTGTGGCCAGGCATGCGATGCTCTCAAGAGACTTATCGTCCACACGGATATAGCTGAGAAGTTTATCCAATCGTTGAAAGAAGTACTTGTTGGGAAGAAGGTAGGAAATCCAGCAGAAAAAGACACCGACATTGGGCCGTTAGTTGCAGAACGGCAGGTCGAGTTGCTGGAGGGCCAAGTCGTCGACGCAATTACCAAGGGTGCCAGTCTGGTTCTGGGAGGGAAGCCGCTGGTTTCTCTCAACGGTGCCTATTTTGAACCAACGCTGCTGGTGAACATTTCAAGAGACATGCGGGTATGGGAGGAGGAAGTGTTCGGTCCAGTTCTACCGATAGCGATATTTGAAACCGAGGAAGAAGCGATAGACCTCGCGAATGATACGAAGTTCGGTCTGGGGGCGTACCTCTATACCAGCGATGCAGCGAGAGCCGAGCGGGTCGCGGCAAAGTTGGAGTCCGGTATGGTGAGCATCAACGCCACGAGCTATGTATGTCCATTCAATCCCTTTGGTGGGTATAAGGAATCAGGATTAGGCAGGGAACACGGGCGCTTCGGGTTGCAAGAATTGACGCGGATTAAGGTTGTTTCTCGGATGAAGTGAAATGCGTACCCTGTCTATTATTATACCCGTCTTCAACGAACGCGAGAGTATCCGTCGGGTGCTCGAGGCCGTCGAGCGGAGCGACATCGGGCCGATCGCGAAGGAGGTCATCATCGTGGACGACGGTTCAAATGACGGCACCCGGGATATTCTGAAGTCCCTCGAAGGGGATAGCCGCTACCGCATTACCTACCATGACCGCAACCACGGCAAAGGAGCGGCGCTGAAAACGGGATTCGGCCTGGCCGCCGGCGAATACATACTCATTCAGGACGCTGATCTTGAGTATGATCCGGCTGATTATGTACTGCTGCTGCGACCGATACTTTTGAAAGAGGCCGAGGTCGTTTTCGGCTCGCGGAATCTCGAGTCCAATAACGTTCCCTTCAGCGCGGTCTATTTTTACGGCGGCCGCGTTACCACGCTGCTCTTTAACCTTCTCTTCGGGACTCGGTTCACGGATATCCATACCTGCTACAAGCTCTTTCCGGCGCGGTTGGTCCCGGAGATCCTCCGCCTGCCGAGCGATGATTTCGTGTTCGATGCCATCGAGCTGACCCGAACGCTCGCGTGCGCGGGGCGGGTCAAGGAGGTTCCCATCCGCTATCGCGCCCGCGGCCGCCAGGAGGGGAAGAAGCTGAATTGGCGCCACGGCGTCTCCTGTCTCCTGGCAATGCTGAAGATCCGCCTGGGCCTGGATGGGTTCATCGCCCGGCTGCGCTACCGCCATATGGCCGGGGCGGCTATTGACCGCCGGGTGGTGCTCGATATCGGCTGCGGGCCGGAATTCTTGTTCCTGCGCTCCATCCGGCATCGCATCGCCGCCGGGTACGGCATTGATCGCCGGGTGCGGGCCGGCCGCGAGGGGAATATCTCGCTCATCGCCGCCGATGTAGACGCGAGTCCCCGCTTGCCGCTTGAGGACTCATCGGTGGATTCGGTATTCATGCTCGCCGTGCTCGAGCATTTTGCCTATCCCGATAGAGTTCTTGCTGAGGCCGGGCGCGTCCTCCGGAAGGGCGGCATGCTCTACCTCACCACGCCCACGCCGCCGGCCAAACCGGTGCTGGAATTTTTGGCCTTCCGCCTGGGCTGGATCGATGCCGGCGAGATCCGGGAGCATAAGCGCTATTTTTCGCGCGCCGATCTCCTGGCGGCGCTTGGCCATGCCGGTTTTCAAATCGTGCGGCATCGTTTTTTTGAACTGGGGTTTAACCAGGTTACTGTTGCCAAAAAGCCATGACCGTGTCGGAGCTCCTTGGTATAAAGATATCAGAAACGCTCATCCCGTTGGAGCGGATTATTTTGTTGCGGTTCGAAAATATATATACGCTCCATAATTTTTTCATTCTTTTGTCGGCAATTGCCTTTTGTTACTTGTCCTTTCTCCTCGGCGATCTGGCGTTCCGGCTGTTCCGGCTGGGTGATTTTGGATCAGCCATCCGGCGGGCCGGATATCGTATCCTCGTCGGGTACGGCCTCCTCGGGCTTATTGGGCTTGCCGCCGCCCTGGCCGGCTTTTTCACCGCGCCGTTCCTGCGCTCGGTCGCGGTCCTCATCGTCGTACTCTCCCTGCCGGCCATCCGGCAGCACGTTGGCTTTTTCCGGGGCGCCCTTGCCCGCGGGCGTATGGCCCAATGGGGCCGCGCCGCGGCCGGGCATCGCTTCCTCGCCGGTGTCATTGTCCTCTGGCTTGCCCTAAATCTCTTCATTGTCTTCGTGCCAATTACCGGCTGGGATGCGCTGGACTACCATTTACCGATCATTACTGATCTCATCCGGGAGCGCCGCATCACGTTCTCCCCGGACATTCCCCGGTACGCCGATCTCCCGGTTTTGGCGGAGATCACCTATGCCGTCCCGATGGTCATCTTCGGCAACACGCTCGGGCCGGATACGCCATCCGTTTTTCCGCCGGACATGCCGCTCCGGAGCCGCATCCCCATTCTGAACGGGGCGGCCGCGCCGTTTATATTCCAGGTAATGCAGTACGGCGCGCTTCTCCTCTTCCTGCTCCTGGCCTACGATTTTTTGCGGCGCCGGATCCAAAACGGCCTTTTCGTCTTCATGGCGCTTTTGCTTATCCTCGGGATGTTTGACCTTGAACGCGAAGTCATGCACGGCGGGTACGTTGATGTCGTCATGTTCCTCTTCGGGCTGGCCAGTACGCTCTGCCTTATTGATGCCGCTATTGACCGCCGCATCGGCCGGCGCGAGGTGGTAATTTCAGCGGCCTTAGTCGGTTTTGCGCTTGCCATGAAGTACCTTGCCCTCTTCTTCCTCGCCATGAACGCGGTATTTTTCCTGATTGCCCTCTGGCGCATGCAGGGGGGGTTTGCCGGACTTGCCCGGCGGGCCGCCCTCTATCTTATGATCGCAACCGCTATCGCCGGGTTCTGGTACGGGAAAAACCTCCTGTGGTCCGGCAATCCCGTCTACCCCATGTTCTCGGACCGCCAGTTCGAGTCGGCGGTGGGCACGTTCGTCGTACCGCGCACGGCAGAAAATTTTTTCACCTTTCCCTTCATCGTATTCGGCCAGCGCTTCGTGAATGCGGACGAGACATCCAGCCGCCTCGTAGTGTTCGGCTGTTACCTTCTCCTTTTGGTGTTGACCGCGCTGGCTTTCCTCCTCCGCCGCCTTGGCCTACCGTCCCGGCTGCTGCTTCTTTTTACGTTCGCATACCTCCTTTTTTCCTTCGTGATGACGCATCAGATCCGCTTCCTTCTGCCCGTTCTCATGGTCATGCCGCTCGCGCTCGCGTTTTTGGCGGACGATCTTACGGCCTATGTCGGGGAGCGTGGGGGGGCCGGCGTAAAAAGAAATTTTCTCCGGCTGACCCATAGCGCGATCGCGCTCGTTGCGGTCGTGCTCATCCTCGGGAATATCCACTACTTCGCCCTCCGGTTCAACTACGCGACCGGTATTCTCACCCGCGACCAATATATCGGCGAGATCGGATGGCAGTAACAGTGAAAATCACAAATTACAAAAGTGGACGAAAATTTATCCCGCAAGCAATATGACTTGGAGGAGCGGACAGCACGGTTCGCGGAACGGTGCAGGGATTTTGTTGTGCGGCTTCTGCGGACGATTCCGAACGTGGAGTACGGCAAGCAGCTTGTTCGCGCTTCCGCATCACAAGCCGCCAACTATATCGAGGCGAACGAGGCGCTGAGCCATAAAGACTTCCTTCATCGTGTTAAGATTTGTAGGAAGGAGACGAAGGAGAGCTGTCTCTGGTTGCGATTGTGTGTCATCGGCGAGAATTCTGTTTTAACGAAAGAACGGGACATCCTCATGCAGGAGGCCATAGAATTGCGCAACATTTTTACTTCTATCCTGCGTAAAACTTCAGGATCAAGCGTTTTGTAATTTGGAATTTGTGATTTGTGATTTCATGCGATGAGAACTTGCATTATTATCCCAACGTATAACGAAGCGGAGAACATCATTCCGCTCCTGACCGAGCTCCTCCGCGTCTCGCCGGCGGATAGCCGTATCCTGGTCGTAGACGACAACTCGCCCGACGGCACGGGCGATATGGTACGGCGTTTCGCCGCGACCGGATCCCGGGTCTCGCTCATGATGCGGCCGGGCAAGCTCGGGCTGGGTACGGCCTACCAAGCGGCCTTCCGCCGTGTATTGGATGAGGGGACGGACGAATGCATCGTGACCATGGATGCCGATTTTTCTCATAACCCCCGCTATGTACCCGAGCTTATTGAAAAGTGCCGGTCGCACGATCTGGTAGTCGGCTCGCGCTATGTCTCGGGCGGCAGGATAGAGAACTGGGAGCTCTGGCGGCGGTTGATGTCATGGGGCGGGAACCTCTATGTCCGATTTATCACCGGCTCACCCATCCATGACTGCACCGCGGGGTTCTCGGCCATGCGCGCCGATTTTCTTCAAAAGGTTCCCTTCGAGCGCATCCGCGCCTCTGGATATGCCTGGTGGTTCACGCTCCGGATGATGTTTTCGCGGCGGGGCGCGCGCATTGCCGAGATGCCCATCGTATTTACGGACCGGCGCCTCGGCAAATCCAAGATTTCCACCAACATCATCTACGAAGGGTTGATAGAGCCATGGCGCATCAGGTTTTCAAAACTTTAAATAAAAGAGTAAAAATAAAATAGAAAAATGACAAATAAAAATTTAAAACCTTTCACGTTAGTGAAATACCGGATTTTTTCATTTTGATATTTTATCTTTGATATAAGCCCAGGATGAAAGTTTTTGCCCGGCCAATCTTTTGGATACTGTTCGCGGCTCTTGCCCTTCGGCTGTGGGGGGTTAGCTATGGCCTGCCGCTTTTTCTGGTGAATGACGAGACGCCGCATGTCTACGGGGCGCTGAAGAT
>CAYJUX010000021.1:3577-10520 GCA_964373475.1 uncultured Candidatus Saccharibacteria bacterium | reverse complement strand
GACGCACAAGGAAACCCCGCACGCAGCGAAGCGGAGTGCGGGGAGGAGGTCATTTCTTTTTCCGGTAAACTCTTTTCTTTCCCGGCAGGGATGATATAGTAGGCCTCATGTCCGATACTGAAAAAACGCTTTCGTGGGTCCTGAAAGGCGGGCTTTTGCTGACGCCTTTTATCGTGTTCATCGTCACGCGCTCGCTCTACTTCCCGTTCATCACCGGGAAGAACTTCACGTTTCGCATCCTGGTGGAGCTCCTCGCGATTGCCTGGGTCTACGCCGCGGTCCGCTTCCCGCGTTTTCGCCCCCGCTTTTCACCGTTGCTGGTTGCGGTTACGATTTTTATCGCGGCCTTGGGCCTCGCCACCGCGCTTTCCATCTCCCCCTACAAGAGTTTTTGGTCAAGCTTTGAGCGCATGGAGGGGTATTTCGGCCTGTTGCATCTTTTCCTCTATTTCCTCGTGCTCGGCAGTACGTTCCGGACGCCCCGCGATTGGAGTGTTTTTTTCCATACCTCGCTCGCGGCGAGCGTCATGGTTTCATTCTATGCCGTAGCGCAGCTCGCGGGCGCCTTTGCCATCCACCAGGGCGGCACGCGCCTGGATGCCACGCTCGGCAACGCGACCTATCTCGCGGCCTATCTTCTGTTCCACCTTTTCTTTCTCATTTGGTTCTTTCTCCGCGCTCCCCAGCCGTGGCGGCGCGCGGCCTACGGCGCGGCGTTCCTGCTCGAACTTTTTGTCCTCTATTACACGGCTACGCGCGGCGCCATCCTCGGCCTCATCGGCGGTTTCGTGATCTTAGGCGTGTTGCTCGCGATCCTCGGGCGGGGAGCGCTGCGCCGTTGGGCGCTCGCCGGGCTCTCGGTAGTTATCCTCGTGCCGGCGCTCTTCTTCCTCGTGCAGGACACCGCCTTCGTGCGGGAAAGCCCGGTGCTGGATCGCTTCGCGACCATATCGCCCTCCGAGACAACGACCCGCGCCCGCTTCACTATTTGGGGAATGGCGTTTCGCGGTTGGCAGGAGCGTCCCATTACCGGCTGGGGCCAGGAGAGTTTTACCTATGTTTTTTCCAAGCACTATGAGCCGTCGCTGTGGAGCCAGGAGCCGTGGTTTGACCGGGCGCATAACGTGTTCCTGGATTGGCTGATCGCGGGCGGCGTTTTGGCGCTGGGCGCCTACCTAGCCGTATTTGCGGTTGCCGGATGGCTCCTGTGGCGCGGCCGGGGGTCGGGCGTGTTTGATACCGCCTCGTTCGCCGTATTCTCTTCACTGCTCGCGGCGCACTTCTTCCAGATACTGTTCGTCTTCGACAATCTGACCTCCTATCTTCTCTTTTTCGCGATATTGGCCTACCTGCATTCGGCCACGCGCTCAGCAACAGTCAGTCGAGTGCGCGGGGGCTCACCCGCCATGGCGGCCGCCGCGGTCGCAGTCGCGGCGATCGCGATATTGCCGCTTCTCTATCTCGGCAACATCCGTCCCATCCGCTCTGCCCAGGCCATTCTTTCCGCCCTCCAGATAAATCAGGCTCACGCCCCGGCGGGCAAGGTGGATGCGATGATAGCGGCGTTCGAGGGCGGCATCGGGTTGAATAGTTTCGGCACGACGGAACTCCGCGAGCAGGCGAGTCAGGTGTCGGGTGCCGTGCTCCGCGATGTGAACCTCGCCCCGCAGGACAAAAAGAAATTCATCGAGTTCGCGGTCCGGGAATTGGAGGCGCAGGCGCGGGAGTTCCCCTACGACATGCGCGCCAAGGCCTTCCTGGCGACCCTCCTCAATATGGCCGGCCGGCCGGCCGACAGCGTGAAGGTCGTGTCGGAAGCGCTGGCCCTGAATGATCGCCGCCAGCAGTTTTACTTCGTCGCCGCGGAAGCGCACCTCAATGGCGGAGCGCCTGAGCAGGCCATCGCCCTCCTCCGGAAAGCCTATGACATAGAGCCGGCGTATAATGAAGCGGCTATCAATCTCGCCACGGTCCTCATCCTGGCCGGCCGCGAGGCCGAAGCTGAAACATTTCTCCTCGAGCGCTTTGGGAGCCGCGTCGTCGGCGATGAGCACTATGCCAATGCCTATGCCCAGCGCGGTAACTTCCTAAAATCACTTGCCGTGTGGCAGGAGATCGTGCGGAAAAATCCGGAGAGCCCGCAGTATTACGCCGAGCTCGGCGTGGCGCTAGCGCGAGCCGGCCGTATCACGGACGCGGTTCGCGCGATTGAGGACGCCATTCGCCGCGAGCCGAACTTCCAGGCGAATGGCGAAGAACTCATTCGGGCCATCCGGGCGGGGCAGTTGACGCCAAGATGAGGGGCTAGAATCTAGAAAATAGAATAGAAAAGACGAAACTGAATATGAAGATGTCGGGTATTTTAGGTAGACGCTGTGGATAATTCCAGCTTCTCGTTCCTCCTTTCTAGATTCTGTCTCCTATGAACAGGATTCCCGTTGGCGTCATCGGCGTTGGCATGGTGGGAACGCCGCTCGCCCGCTACCTGTCCGAGGTGCGCGGCTACGAGCGCGGGCGCGATCTCTTTTTATACGACATCGACCCGGCCAAGGGATTTTTTGATGACGTGAATCGGGCCGACGTGATATTCATATCGGTGCCCACCCCCCGCGCACCCGATGGCAGGGCTGATCTCTCGGCGGTGGATTCGGCTTTTCAGATGTTACGGGGGTCAAAGATCGCCGTCATCAAGTCAACGGTGCCGCCCGGCACCACCGAGGATTTCCAGCGCCGCTACCCGCATTTCAAAGTCCTCTTCAACCCCGAGAACCTCACCGAGCGCTTTGCCTGGGAGGATTTTGTCCGCCCGGACGTGCAGATCGTGGGCTTTACCGCCGCCAGCATGGACGCGGCGCACGCCGTGCTTTCGCTCCTGCCCAAAGCCCCCTTTATGTCCCCGTGGGGCATCAACACCTACGAGCGTACCGCTATCACGGCAACTGAAGCCGAGATAATCAAGTACGCCCGGAACGTGCATTTTTACCGCAAGGTGAATTTTGCCAATGCCGTAGCCCGTCTTACCGAAAAGATGGGCGTGGATTATGAAAATGTCCGCCGCGGCATGGCGGCCGATCACCGCATCGGGGATTCGCACATTGATGTCGCCTATGGCGGGTATCGCGGCGTGGGAGGGTTTTGCTTCCCCAAGGATATGGATGCATTCATCGCGCACCTGGAGGATCAAGGGCTCCCGGAATGCGCCCAGCTCCTCCGGCAGGATAGAAAATTCAATGAGGCCGTCCTGGCCGAGCAGGGCCTGACGCTTGCGGACGTGAGCACGCATGACGCCGCCCTCCGGGAAAAACTCGCCGAGCGGGGTAAGGCGGATCCCGCCTCACCACAGACGGCATTGCCGAGCTAAGGCGGCTCCACGGCCTCACCTAGCCGTGAAGCATGAAGCGCGAAGCAAGAAGCATGATTCATGCTTCATGATTCTTGCTTCCATGATCATCGGCCGCTTCGCTGCAGGAGTTTCAAGGCCGTTTTCAGCATGATGACCAGATCCAGGGCCAGCGTCCGGTTTTTGATATAGTAGAGATCGTATTGCAGTTTTTCCGGCGCGTCCGAGACGGATGCGTCGTTTTGCATATTTATCTGCGCCCAGCCGCTCATACCGGGGAGCGCGAGTTCGCGCATGCGGTAAAAGGGTATTTTTTCTTCCAGTTCGGCGACGAACTCCGGACGCTCCGGCCGGGGGCCGGCAAAGGACATCTCGCCCTTGATGATGTTCCAAAGCTGCGGCAATTCATCAAGATACGTTTTCCGGAGGAATGTCCCCACGGGGTAGGCGCGCGGGTCCGGCCCGGATCCTTTCTCGCTGCCATAGCGCTCCGCGCCGAGAACCTGGCTCCGGAATTTCACGAATTGGAATACCCGTCCGTTTTTTCCGACGCGCTCCTGGCGGAAAAAGATTATGCCGTCTCCCTTCCGGGCTCGCCGTTCCCGATAGGCGAGGATATCCTTGGGTGTGGAGAGGAGTATGGCGGCGGCGATGAACGGGAAGAGGAGCAGCGCGGCTGCGCCGGCGAGGAGCGCCAGCGCCAGGTCGAGGATGCGCTTGGCGGCGTCGTATTTAGGCCGCCGCGCGCTGATGAGATTTTCGAGGAACCAGGTCTCATTAATGAGCGATACCGGTACCTTGCCCTCGACGGCTTCATAAAAACGCGGGAAGTCAATGATGAGGGTCCCCAGCGGTATGGCCTGAAAGAGCGACCGGACGAGTACGGGAGTGCGTTTGATGTGGTGGGCGACCACGATAACGGAAATGCCATGCGCCCTGACGAGCGAGGCAAGGTTCGACTCCGGGGAAAATATCGGGAGCGTGGGATCGGCCGAGGACGCATCCGGCCCGCCGGCGGCGAGAAAGCCCACTGCGATGAATCCGAGCTGGGGATTTTCCTGGAGGAATTTTCCGAGATCTCGGGCCTCCCCGGAAAGGCCGTAGAAAAGCACGCGGTCTTTGAAGAGACGGCTGAAGGCGGCATTGGCAACGGTGCGCCAGCCGATGAGGAGAGGCGCCTGGATGGTAAAAATGATAATAAGGGTGGCCAGCGGGCGGAGCCGGAACTCGGGGACGAGGTAGAAGAGGAAAACGGTCAGGGCGAAATTGAACAGGAACGCGCGTATGACGCGCTCATAAAAGGCGGGATCGTTCTTGGCCGCGCGGATATCGTACAGGCCGAACATGGTAAATCCGGCCAGCGAAAGGCCGATAAGGAATGGGGCGGCGAAGCGGTAGAGCGCGAGGATGCCCGGCTCGGGCACACCGAGGTGCCGGACGAACGGCGCCAAAAAAATAGCCAGCGCCAGGATGGCGGCGTCACCGGCAAGCAGGAGAATAGTTTTTGGGGAGAAAGCCCGCGAGGTCATTTATTTTAAAAGTGCGCTCCATACAAAGAGCGCGTATTCGCTATCATGGCGTCTATGCGGAATGATCTGGATGCCGTATCGCGCGCATGACTGCCGAGCCCGGTGGCGAACATGCGGTCGGTCAAGAGCTTCTCCATCGCATCAGCCAGCGCGGACGGGTTTTTGGGCGATACCAGCAATCCCGTTTCATTATCGTGGATGATATCCGGGACCCCGCCTACGCGGCTAGCGATTATGGGCAGGCTCGCGGCCGCGGCTTCCAGGAGCGCATAGGGGAGCCCTTCTTTTATGGAAGGCAGGATAAAAAGATCAAAGGCGCGAAGATACCTTTGGGCATCGGGCACGAAGCCAATGAGGAATATCGTGCCGTCGAGGTTGAGTTTGCGTATTTTTTCCTCCAAAGGCCCTCGTTCTTCCCCCTCACCCATGACCAGCATTTGGAATTTGGAATTTGGGATTTGGGATTTTACCTGGTTGACCGCGTCAATGAGGTATGTGAACCCCTTGTTTTTGGTAAGTTCGGCATTGGCGCCGACGAGCAGGGTATCCGCAGTGGTGGGTAGCCCGACCCGATCACCAAGGAATGCGCGCGCATCGGAGCGGGGCAGGAACGGGATCGGCTCAATGCCGTGGAAGATGAGGGCGAGTTTTTTTTCGGGTATGAACCGCCGGGCGATCCGGTAGTCGGCGGTATCAATGAGGATGATACGATCGGCCAGGAGTGCCGAGGCCCAGCAAGCCAAAAATATGATGGCGCGCTGCCACCACGGCCGGTCCTCGCCGAAGGGCCATCCGTGGACCGTAAATACGACCAGCGCCCGCCGCCGGAGGGCTATTTTATATGCTGCGGCCGCAAACGCGCCGATGCCGCCGGCCTTGGAGCTGGAAAGATGAATGATGTCCGGCTTTTCGCGGCGGTACAGTTGGAGGAGCGCCCAGCACGCGCCAAACTCCGACAGGATATGTATGTCACGGGCGAGCCCGTGAACCGGTATTACGCGGATCCCGCGCTCCTGGAGTTTGGAGATGAGCGGGCTCGCCTGGCCAGAATTCTCTTGCGGTGAGCTTGCTTGCCCTGGGTCAACCCAAGGGGTCAAACCCATAGAAGGGACTTGCCCTGAGCCCGTTGAAGAGCCGCAGGCCACGCTGATGTCAAACCGACCGGCCGGCAACCGGGTGGCGAGGTCAAATACATAGCGCTGGGCGCCGCCCCAGAAAGATTTTGTAACAATATAAAGTATTTTCTGCCGAGCGGGCGGGGCAGGGTGGCGCATAGCGGGGTATGGGTTCGCGGAGTTATCCACAGATGTGCGGAATTAAAATTGGACTGGTGTTACAATAATAACGTTGCCTCACTATTGGAGGTCGAAGCGCTTGACTCGCTTCGACGGGTTTTGTCAGCGGCAAAGTCGACGCCGCGAGCAGACCCGGATCGAGCCCTATCTTTAATATACCGAGGTTGGGCCCAAGTCGTTCCTCCACGCTAAACGAACACGATAGGCATTTAATCCGATAATGAGTTTCTCTATTATGGGCAAACGGCAGATGTTCGTCCTCCATCGGGACGTCGTAATGGTATTGAGCATTACGGCTATTTTTTTACTCGCGGTCGTATACAGCGTATTCTCGGCGACGACCATTGGTGACAACATCTCTACCGGTGGAACGTTGACCGTCTCCGGCCGGTCGACGCTCTCCGATGACGCGTCGTTCACCGACGTGCATGCCTCGTCCACCGTCCAGGCGACGGGCAATGCGTTGTTCTACGCCAGCGTCGGTATCGGCGGCACGACCTCGCCTGCAGTCGCTCTCTCTGGAACTTCTGGCTACTTCACCGGCGGCGTCGGCGTCGGCTACGCCACGACCGGTTCTGGCAATCTTCTCGTGAATGATCTTGCGGTCATCAAGGGGCGGCTCGGCGTGAACGCCACGACCTCTCCCACCGTTGAATTCGGCGTCACCGGCTCCGGCCTTTTCTCTGCCGGCCTCGGCGTCGGATACGCCACTACCGGCACCGGGAACCTCGTAGTCAGCGATCTTGCCGTGTTCCGCAACCGGGTCGGCGTGAATGCCA
>CAYJUX010000021.1:0-3477 GCA_964373475.1 uncultured Candidatus Saccharibacteria bacterium | reverse complement strand
AACCTCGTAGTCAGCGATCTTGCCGTGTTCCGCAACCGGGTCGGCGTGAATGCCACGACGAGCCCCACCGAGCAACTTGGTGTACTTGGCGACGCGTACGCGGGACCGATTTCAGCGACCGCGTCCACGACCATCACGCTTGAGTCGGGCGGTGTGCGCGCCGGCTGTATTGAACTTCGCAACGCCGCTGGCACGTGGGTGAGTATCTACGCCGGTGCGGGCAGTGCGACGTCTACGACCGCAACGACGATTGCAACCAACAACCAGTTTCAGGGAGGTTCGGGTACCGGGATCCTGGTCATCGCCCAGGGCCGTTGCGACGACACTGACTAAGACCTATAGAGAGTGTTGTGCCCGGCGCTTCTCAGCATGCGCATCCGCTCCGCGGGCGCATGCATAAGCCGGACACATCTTCTCTGACTCAACTAATGAAACACTCTCTCATTCGGGTCGGCCTTGCCGCGGCGCTGGCCTTGGCGCCATTGACCGTGCTGGCCGGTGCAAGCGTTACCTTTACCGCGCCCATGACCGCATCGGGCGGCACCCAGAAAAGCTACACGGTCTCGGGCAGTTTTGATTCCCTGACCGTTTCCGGGACGCAGATCGAGGTAACAATGCTCGGCGGCAACAGCTTAAAGGTCACTTCACCCGATAACTCGGCCTTCACGTTCAATTCCGCCAATACCCCAATTTTCGTAGAGACCTGTAGCGGCGGTGTATATTCCGTTGAGTTCACCCACGGTTCTGGCGGCGCAACCAAAACCTTTACCCTCACGCCGGTTACGTCCACTTGCAGCGGAGGCGGGGGCGGAGGCGGGGGAGGTGGCGGCGGCGGAGGTGGTGGCGGAGGTGGCGGCTCAAGTTCTGCCGCAGCGCCTGCACCGGCTCCCGCACCCGCCCCGGCTCCTGTTCCGGCGGCGGCCCCGACATCTGCCATTACTTCCGACTTGAGCGTGGGATCCGAATCAAACCAGGTCGCGCAGCTCCAGGCATACCTCGCGACGGACAAGTTACTCTATCCGGAAGGAAAGGTGACCGGTTACTTCGGACCGGCCACTCAGCGCGCGGTAATGAAGTTCCAGGCCAAGTATGGCTTGCCCCAGGTGGGTCGTGTTGGGCCAGCTACTCGGGCAAAAATTTCCGAGGTGTTCGTAAAGGCGGCGCCAGCTCCCGCACCAGCGCCGACTCCGGCGCCCGCGCCAGCACCAGCTCCAGTTGCAGTTACCGGCTCGTTGACCCGTTCGCTTGCCGTCGGTTCCCGCGGGAATGATGTGACCACGCTTCAGCAGATCCTTGCCGCCGACCCCGCCCTCTATCCGGAGGGCACGGTATCGGGCTACTTCGGTCCGGCCACCCAGCGCGCGGTAAAGAAGTTCCAGGAGAAGCACGGTATTGCCAAGGCGGGCGATGCGGGCTACGGAGCCGTTGGTCCGAAGACGCGCGCCAAAGTGAACGAGCTTGCCGGCGGGGTCGCGACTCCCGCACCCGCGCCGACTCCGACTGCGGCGCCTCCGCCAGCTGGCGGATCGGCACCGACGCCGCAAGCGGCTGATGACGCCGCCAAGATCAAAGCCGCGCAGGATCAGTTAAAGGCGCTCCTGGACCAGCTAAAGGCACTGCAGGGAAATTAAGCGCTCTAAAACCAAGGACCGCCGGAAGGCGGTCTTTGGGTTGTTTGGATAACGGGGTTGACAGCGCGCGGCCTTTTTGCTACGAATAGGGTTGTGAGTGTCCTTATCCCGCTTCGGCGGGAGAAGATCCTCCTATTTGTCGGTATAAAGCCCCGCTTGCGGGGTTTTATACTTTTTTAAACGCATTCAGTTGCCTGCCTACCGTCAAGCTCGGTATAGTAGATAAACCCGCTCTCGCACTGTTACGGTAGCGGGTCACGGGTACAGGCACTTGTCCCGCACCCTTCCTCTCTGGGCTGTTGGAGCTAGTAGTACATTCCCGTCCATCTCTCGTTGGTCAGGGTGGGTCTAGGGCTGGCACTCACAAAAGACAAATAGAATTGGAGTCAACCCCCTAGGCCCTCTTTGGCAGCCGAAAGATGGGCGGGCAAGCCGAACGCGGGAGGCAGCTATAATATGGCCCTCAGTATTCTCGAGCACGAACCGCTTGCCCAGCATACCGTATTTCGCATTGGCGGACCGGCGCGTTTTTTTGTTACCGCCGACACCCAGGGTGACTTCACGGCCGTCCTGAAGGCGGCCAAGAGTTCGGGCCTGCCCTGGATGATACTGGGCGCCGGTTCAAACATTCTTGCTGCTGATCGGGGATTTCCCGGCATGGTCATCCGGCCGATGGGCGGCGCGGTTGCGGTCAGCGGCAATCGCGCCATCGCTGACGCCGCGATTCCCATGGCGCGCGTGGTCGCCGAAGTGCTCTTGAAGGGGCTTCGCGGATTTGAATGGGCCATTGGCGTGCCGGGCACGGTGGGCGGCTCGGTTCGCGGCAATGCGGGTTGCTTCGGCGGGGAAATGAGGGATGTCGTCCGGAGCATCACGGTATTTGATACGGCGTCGGGCAACATTGAGGAGTGGTCGGCCGATGCGGCGGAGTTCGGCTATCGCGACAGCATTTTCAAGCGCCGGCCCGAACTGGTTATTCTTGCCGCCACGCTCGGCCTTCAGGCGGGCGATCCACTGGAGGGTCAGCGGAAAATACGCGACTATACCGCGCATCGCGCCAAAACCCAGGACATTGGCCCGCAGTCGGCCGGCTGTGCTTTTAAGAATATTCCCTGGAGCCGCCGCGATATAGAGAAAAATCTTCTCTTAGCGCGTTTTCCGGAGCTGGCGGATTTCCATGCTTCCCCCGGCATACCGGCGGGCTTTCTTATTGACCGGGCCGGCCTCAGGGGACGGCAAATAGGCCGGGCCAAGATCTCCGAGCGCCACGGCAACTTCTTTTTGAATACCGGCGGCGCTTCTGCCGAAGAGGTAGTCATGCTCGCCGGTCTTGCCAAAGAGCATGTGCACCGCCGCTACGGACTGCTACTGGAGGAGGAGATCCAATACGTGGGTTTTTAGCCCACCCGGCACTAATACACGAATGGGCACGAATGCCACGAATACGAAGGTCATCTACCCCGAGCTCTCGTATCAACTAACGGGTTTGCTTTTCAAAGCCCATAATATCTTGGGACGATTTTGTAAGGAACGTACATACGCGAATGCTATTGAACAGCTACTTCAGGAAGCCGCCACTCCCTTTGAGCGAGAGCCATTGCTAAAAAGGGTTTGTGGGTACTTTCGATACCGGCACATACCGCCCCGATTTTCTCATCGAAGGAAAGATCATTCTTGAGGTAAAGGCCAAGTCAGTCATAACGAAAGAGGATTACGCCCAGCTTTTGCGCTATTTACAGCATAGCAGGAAGCGACTTGGTCTTTTAGTTAACTTTCGAAATAGATTTTTAAAACCAAAGCGCATCGCAAATTAGTGTCATTCGTGAACATTGGTGTATTGGTGTCC